>JAGWBD010000007.1 GCA_021296065.1 Anaerolineae bacterium | reverse complement strand
GGGCCGCAAGGTTGCCTCGTGCTGGAAGGCTGGGTGGTGGACGCCGGTCTCTTCGGTGGCCCGGGCGTCTCAAACTCCAGTGATTCCGACGAGGCGCATGGCCCGCCCTTCGGTGACATCGAGATGGTCGGCCTGAACGCCGCCGTTGAGGCCGCGCCCTACGCGCTCAGCACCGGCGTGGCCGCCGACATGGGCAATGGCATGCTCGGCGCCGGCTACGAGATTCCAGGCTACAACTTCGACCCCTTCGACGCCTTCGTCGTCACGTTGGAAAGCGACTGCAACGACAGGGGTTTCGACCCGCGGCCGGGTACGCCGGTCCTGATCGGCATGATTGAGCGCGACGGACACGACCATTAGCCACAACGCATTTCCAGGCCCTGCTGCACAGCGGCAGGGCCTTTTTTGTTGCGCCTGGCCAGCAGCACCGGATCCACGGGCTGCACATACGACAACTAAGTCCACCAGACGCCACGAAGCAACGACGCTTTCCCGGGCAAGGGAGGCTGACGCCTGTAAGAACTACATAACAAATGCAGTCAGAATTGATGAGGGGAGCATCGTTTATCCGTATCGACGGGAGAGTGAAATGAAACAATCAGTGACCATTCTGCTGGCAAGCGCGCTGCTGATCGCCCTGGTTGGCGGCGTTGCCGCGCAGGAAGCTGGCACGGGCACCCTGGTCTCGGCCTTCAGCGCGACGCCCTTCGCGGAGCAGGCCGGCCTGGGTGACGTTACCGGAACTGCCACTTTCAACAGCGCCTCCGGCAGCCTTTTCATCAACCTGATACACAATGGAGCGAAACTGCCTGAAGGCACGGTGCTCGAAGGCTGGCTCGTTGACCCCGGCCGTTTCGCCGGGCCAGGCAGCAACGCCAGCGTGGCCGATCAGGGCAACGGGCCGCCTTTCGGCAACCTGGCCATGGACGTACTCGTCAGCGCCGCGCCCTACGCGCTCAGCACCGGTGTCATCCAGCTGGACAGCGCGGGCAACTGGAGCCTCGACTTCCACATCCCCAACTACAACTTCAGCCCCTATGACGGCGTCGTCATCACGGCCGAGTCGGATGGCAACGCCGGCGACAGCTGGGACCCGCGCCCGGGCGCGCCCTTCTTCACCGCCGGCATGACCAGGGACAACGCCGAACTGAGCGAGGCCTTCGGTGAAGTCTTCGCCATGGTGGGTCCGGCGACGACAGCGGACGCGCGCGAGCCGATCGAGGTCACGCTGGGCCCCACGCCGCTGGCCGCCAACGCCAACCTTGAGGCGGCCAGCGGCAGCGCCACCCTCTACAGCGACGGCAGCAGCGCAATCGACTTCAGCATCCATCTCAATGGCAGCGCCGGGCCGGAAGGCTGCCTCGTGCTGGAGGGCTGGGTGGTGGATGCCGGCCTCTTCGGCGGCCCTGGCACATCCAATTCCAGCGACTCCGATGAAGCGCTTGGTCCGCCCTTCGGCGACGTCCAGATGGTCGGCTTCAATGCCGCGGTCGAGGCCGCGCCCTATGCGCTCAGCACCGGCGTCGCTGCCGACAACGGCGATGGCACGCTCAGCGCTTCATACAGCATTCCGGGTTACAACTTCGGCCCCTTCGATGCCTTTGTCGTCACCCTGGAAAGCGACTGCAACGCGGAGGGTTTCGATCCTCGCCCGGGAACGCCCGTGCTCATCGGGATGATTCACGACAGCATGTAAGGCAAGACAACTCAGGCCCTGCTGCGCTCCAGCAGGGCCACTGCATGGATGCGCCAGGTCAGCGGCTCCAGATCCACGGGCTGCGCCTGGCGCAGTTGCCAGCCCCTGGCGCGCAATCGCCTGGCGTCGCGCGCCAGAGTGGCCGCATCGCCACTGACGTAGACCAGACGCCGCGCTCCGCTGGCCGCCAGCCCCTTGATGGCCTCGGACGACAGCCCTTCGCGCGGCGGGTCAAGCAGGGCGGCGTCGGCCGGCGTTTCCAGTTCCGGCAGCACCTCCTCCACGCGGCCCTCAATCAGGTCGATGTTGTCAAAGGCTTCAAGGTTGCTTTCGGCATCGGTGACCGCGGGCGGGAAACGCTCCACCAGGGTCACCAGTCCCGCTGACCCGGCCAGGAAAGCGCTGAAAAAGCCGACGCCTGCGTAAAGATCAAGGACATGGTCGCTGGCAGAAGGCGCCAGCCATTCAAGCACCAGCGCCGCCAGTGGCGCCAGCAGGGCATCGTGCGCGCGGAAGCTGCTGCCGGCGGTCACGCGGAAGCAATGCCCTTCCACCTCCCGCAACAAATGGGAAGCGCCAATCAGGTTGACCGGTTCGCCGCCCTTCAGCAGCATGTTGACGCTGGCCGGCAAGTCGCTGAGCAATTCCGGCGCCCGGTCGTTTTGCATCGTCAGCAGCAACATCAGCGCCCCGTCGCTGCCGCGCAGCAATTGCAGATCGCGCAGGCCACCGATTTCCAGGTCCAGAGTCGGCAACAGGTCCAGCAGGTCCGGGTGGGCGACGTGGCACGCTTCCGGCCACACGACCTGACCTGCCAGGTCCGACGGAAGACCGATCTCACCATTGCGGTTCACGCGCAGCGACAGCTGCCAACAGTAACCCTGCGTGGCCGGCGCCGGGATCGTCGGCAACACCTCGACCTTGTCGAAGCCGCCGATACGCGCCAGCTGGTCGGCCAGCACGTCCTGCTTCAGCAGCAGCTGTGCGGCATAGTCGATGTGCTGCCACTGGCACTGGCCGCAGCGACCCGGACCAAAGTGCGGGCATTGCGGCCAGACGCGGTCCGCAGACGCCTCCAGCAGGCGCAGACCCTCGGCGAAGGCGACGCGCCCGCTGCGGCCGGTCCGGCGCGCCTCGATGCGCTCGCCAGGGATGCTGTATGGCACGAAGACCACCTGACCCTGATGGCGACCCATGGCGCGGCCGCCGTGGGCCATCGTCGTCAATTCAAGTTCGAAAGTGTCGTCGGCCACGGTCTCTTCCGCTTGCCATGGCGTCAGTATACAGGAAGCCCGCGCCTTGATTGTCGTCCGCGGCCTGCTATACTGGTGTCAGTTCTTCATCGGGGGGAGCGCATGGTCTTCCAGTCGCAGATCACACAGGGCAGCCCGGAGGTGGCCCGCTCTTCCCTTGCCATGGGTCGCCTGGCCCGCTGATCCCGTACACAGGAAAACATGATGACTATGGATAGCGAACGTTATAGCCCCGCGTCTGTTGAATCCCGCTGGCAGCAACGTTGGGAGCAGGACGGTCTGTACCACGCCGACGTAGACTGGGACCGGCCCAAACATTACGCCCTGACCATGTTGCCCTACCCCAGCGGCGATCTGCACATCGGCCACTGGTTCGCCATGACGCCTTCCGACGCGCGCGCCCGCTTCATGCGCATGCAGGGTTACAACGTGCTCTTCCCGATGGGCTTCGATGCCTTCGGCCTGCCGGCGGAAAACGCCGCCGTCACGCGCAACATCCACCCGGCGCGCTGGACGCGGGACAACATCGAGCGCATGCGCGGGCAGCTGCGCAGCATGGGCGCCATGTTCGACCCGCGTCGCGAAATGATCAGCTGCGAGCCGGAATACTACCGCTGGACGGAATGGTTCTTCCGTCTCTTCTACCTCAATGACCTGGCCTACCGCGGCGAGGCCCAGGTGAACTGGTCGCCCACCCTGCAGACCGTGCTGGCCAACGAGCAGGTCATCGACGGCCGCGATGAACGCACCGGCCAGCCCGTAATCCAGAAAATGATGACGCAATGGTTCTTCCGCTACACACGCTACGCCGACGAGATGCTGGATTTCAGCCGCATCGACTGGCCCGAGCCGATTCGTATCATGCAGACCAACTGGATCGGCCGCAGCGAAGGCGCGCACGTGACTTTCCACAGCGAGGCCGGCGATCCCATCCCGGTCTTCACCACCCGGCCCGACACGCTCTGGGGGTCGACCTTTATGGTGCTGGCGCCGGAGCACGATCTGGTCGCCAAACTGGCCACAGACGCCCAACGCGACGCCGTCGCGGCCTATGTCGAGCGCGCCGCCGGCAGCACTGAAATCGAACGCACCTCCGAGACCCGCGAACGCAGCGGCGTTTTCACGGGTTCCTTCGCCATTAACCCGGTCAATGGCGAGCGCGTGCCCGTTTGGGTCTCCGACTACGTGCTGCTGACCTACGGAAGCGGCGCCATTATGGCGGTACCGGGCCACGATCAGCGCGACTTCGAATTTGCGCGCCGCTTTGATCTGCCGGTGATTCGCGTGATCCTGCAGGAAGGTGTGGACCCTGACGCAGTCATGGAGCAGGCCTGGGAAGGCCCGGGCGTCATGATCAACAGCGCCCCCTTCGACGGCCTGCTCTCGGACCACAAACGCGGCCGCCGCAACCCGGCCATCAACGCGGTCATCGACTGGCTGGAAGCCGAAGACATCGGCGAGGAGGCCATCAATTACCGCCTGCGCGACTGGCTCATCGGCCGACAACGTTACTGGGGATGCCCCATCCCCGTCCTGCACTGCGCCGACGGCGCCATCGAGGCCCTGCCCGAAGAGGCGCTGCCCGTGCTCCTGCCGGAAGACGTCGAGTTTGACTCAGGCGGCCGCAGTCCCCTGACCTGGCACGAGCCTTTCCTGCGCGCCAGTGATTCGCAATGCAATCCCGCACGGCGCGAGACCGACACGATGGATACCTTCATGTGTTCCTCGTGGTACTGGTATCGCTACCTCAGCCCGCACTTCGACCAGGGGCCCTTTGACCCGCAGGAAGCGGCCTACTGGCTGCCGGTCGATACCTACACCGGTGGCGCCGAACACGCCACCATGCATTTGCTCTATTCGCGCTGGTTCGCGCGCGCCATGCGCGATTGCGGCCTCTTTGACGAGACGATGCGCATCATGGCCGACCATGGCCGCGACCCCGACTTGTTGGCCTGGGGCGAGCCCATGCTGCAACTGCGCAACCAGGGCCAGGTGCTGGGCGCGGAGCGGAACGGAGATATCATCCTCGCCTCGGGCAGGACGCAGGGCATGCGCCTGCTGGCCAATCGCGTCGAGGTCATCGAACGGCCCTCCGACACGCCGCCGGGCTTCGAAGGCGTGGTCGGCGAAATCATGCGCCGCACCGAAAACATCCTGCAGGTGGACATGGCCGGCGTCCGTCACGTTGTCGAGGTCCAGCCGGAAGCCGAAGTCATCATCCCGCACATCGAGGGCGAGAACAACGTCAACCAGTTGCAGCAGCACCTCGAAATCCAGCGCATGTCCAAGAGCAAGGGCAACGTCGTGGACCCCGACGATCTGGTCGCTCAGTATGGCGCGGACACCGTACGCGCCTACCTGATGTTCGCCTTTGACTGGGAGAAGGGCGGACCCTGGGATCCGGACGGCATTCGCGGGCCGCAACGCTGGCTGCACGAGGTGTGGGAGCTGGTCTGCGCGGGCGCGCCCGCCGGCCCCGGCGACGCGCAGGTTGAACGCGAACTGGAGCGACGCACGCAGGAGACCATTCGTCGCGTGACCGGGGGCCTGCAACGTTTCCGCTTCAATACCTGTATCGCGGCCCTGATGGAACTGAAAAACGATCTGCGCGCGGCCCTGCGCGCGGGCAGCGTCAGCGCCAGCGCATGGCAGGAAATTGTGCGCACCCAGCTGCTGCTGATGGCGCCCTTTACGCCGCACATTGCCGAGGAGCTGTGGCAGCGCCTTGGCGGCGACTACAGCATCCACACCCAGGAATGGCCGCAATGGGACGAAGAAAAGGCACGCGCCGACAGCGTCGCCCTGGTGGTCATGGTCAACGGCCGGCCGCGCGGTGAAACGCAGGTCGCGGTGGATATCTCTCGCGAGCAGGCCATCGCCACGGCCCTGGAAAGCGAGGCCGCGCAGCGCATTTTGCAGGGACGCGAACCGCAGAAAGCGATTTTCATCCCCGCCCGTACCGGTCAGGAACCGAAGGTCAATCTTGTGCTTCGCCAAAGATAGCGGCGAGCTTCGGCGCGGCCTCACTCACTCTTCATGATGCGTTCGCGCAGGGCCAGCAACTCGTAACGAAAGGCCTCGTCCTGCTGCATCTGCGCGGCGACCTTTTCATGACCATGCATTGCAGTTGAATGGCTGCGCATGCCGAAGGCCCGTCCAATCTGGGGGAAAGAGGCTTCGGTCAGGTCACGCGCCAGATACATGGCGACGTGGCGCGCGCGGCTGATATGCCCCGAGCGATTCTTGCCGGTCAGGTCCATCACCGTCAGGTTGTGGGCGGCGGCAGTGGCGCTCAGCACCTGATCAATGGTGATTTTGACCTGCCGCGCCCGCGCGCTTTCGTGTTGCTTCACCACGCGCCCGGCCGCCGTTGTGGAAAAGGGCTCGTCGGCAAGGTCCATGGTGGCCAGCATACTGGTAAACAGGCCCTCCAGCTCGCGGATGCTGTTGCGCGCGCCATCCGCCAGCTTTTCGCTGATGGAGCGTGGCAGGTTACGCCCCCGTTCCTGCGCCCAACTTTCCACGATGGCCACGCGCGTCTCAAATTCCGGCAATTGAATGTCGATCACCAGTCCGCCTTCAAAGCGCGAGCGCAACCGGTCTTCCAGCAGTTCCAGTTCGCTGGGGTGCCGGTCGGAGGCGACGACGATCTGCTTGTTGTCGATATGCAGCGCGTTGAAGGTGTGGAAAAACTCTTCCTGCGTGCTCTCCTTGCCGGCGATAAACTGGATGTCATCGATCAGCAACAGGTCAACCGAACGGTACTTTTCCCGGAACAGCGCGGTTGTGCGATACCGGATGGCATTGACCAGATCGTTGATAAAGCCCTCGGAAGGGATGTAGAGCGCGCGAAAGTTGCCCCGCTGGCTTTCATTGGCGATTGCCTGCAGCAAATGCGTCTTGCCCAGGCCAACACCGCCATAAATGACGAAGGGGTTGTAGCGCGCCGCCGGCTCTTCGGCCACGGCGCGGGCGGCCGAATACAACATCATGTTGGCATTGCTGGTCACAAAGCGATCGAAGGTGTAACGCGGGTTAAGATGGCTTTCCGGCAGCTCGACCTGGGGCGGCTTGCTTGCCGGGCGCGCGGCCGCGCCGCCCTGCCTTTCCTGACGCGAGGCATAGCGGAACAGCGGCTTGCTGTCTTCCCGGTTTGCATCGCTGCCGTTGTCGGCCTTTTCGGGACGATGCACCTCAAAACGCAACTCGACCTCGGTGCCATAGACGTCACGCAGCACACGTCGCACACTGCGATAGAGACGATGCTGCAGGTTGTCGCGCGCGAAACTGTTGCGCACGCCAATGGTGAAGGTGCTGGCGCTTTTGCCGTCCGCCGCCGTTTCACAGCCCAGGTAAACGGTATCGCGCAACCAGGTGTCGAAATTGCCGCGGTCCAGTTGGATTTCCAACTGGTTCAACGTGGTATTCCAGGCTTCCTGTGGGTTCACAATAGAGGTCTCGAACATGCGCCACGCCGATGATTACAGGGAAGGTTCCGGGGCGCGGCTGCCTGCGCAGTCCAACGCTGTCTTGCCAGGTTAGTATAACGCGGGCGCACGATGATGGTCAAAATCGCTTGAAATGCGCCACGGGAAACCGAAGAGAATGTGAATGTTGTATACAGATATGCCTTTTGTTAGAATGGAGAATGTTAATTCGCTGTTGATTGTGCATATATCCGGTTAGGGGGGAACGATGTTCGATGACCCGTACTCCGATACGCTTCCACCGGATTTCCCGGTAGATAATCTGGACGACGACGACGAGCAAGAAGCGTACCAACCGCGGGTCAGTATCATCAAGGTCTCTTCCCGCTCCCGTTCAACTTCCGTCGCCGGAGCCATCGCTGCAGTGATGCGGGAACATCGCTTCGCTGAAGTACAGGCCATCGGCGCCGGCGCCGTGAACCAGGCCGTCAAGGCGTTGGCCATTTGTCGCGGTTACCTCGAACAGGACGAGATCGACATTGTCTGCACGCCCATGTTCACCGAAGTCAATATCGACGGGAAGGAACGCACAGCCCTGCGTTTCACGGTCGAACCGCGCCCCGTCGCCAGCGACGACACCTGAGCCTCAACCGGCCTGCAATCCGGGATAGTCGAGTAACATAACTTCCAGTGCAAGGCGCAGTTGCATGTTGCTGCGCAGGTCGGTCAATAGCTGGCGTGTAGCCGTCAGCGCCACGCGTATCTCCTCAGCCTGCAGATGCTCCGCCTGCAGCGAGAGCGCCTCCCTGCGATCGCTGTTGACAGGCGACACATGACTGCCCCTTGCCAGCAGCAAAATATCACGCCACATGGATTGCCACTGCTCCAGCAACAGCCGCAGGTCCTGGCGCGAGCGGCGCGCCAGTTTCTCCGCCAGCGCAAAACGGGCGGCCCGGTCGCTGGCGAGACAGCCTTCCAGCAGATCCAGCGCCTCCTTCCTTTGCTCCAGCCTGGCCTCGTCTTCCAGCGCCTGCAGCGCCCAGCCGACCCGACCGCCGCTGAGGCGGGCCAGCAAGGTCGCGCGTTCCGCACTGGCGCCCCACTGCAACAGGGCTGTGCGCAGGTCTTCAAAGGGCAGCGGCCGCAGCGCCAGGAGTTGGCAGCGACTGGTGATTGTGGGCAACAGGGCCCTGACCGACGTGGCGATCAGGATCAGAACGGCCCCTGGCGCGGGTTCCTCCAGGGTCTTGAGCAGGGCATCCTGGGCCCGTGGCAGGGCGCGCTCGAAATCGTGGAAAATGGCGATCCGGTGACGACCTTCCCAGGGCCTTAGCGCCAGGTTGCGCAGCGCGTCCCGGATGGCATCAATGCGCAGGGCCGCGCCATCTGCCGGCCGCACCTGCAACAGGTCCGGGTGATTGCCGCTCAGGATACGCCTGCACGCGCTGCAATTCTGACAGGGACGTCCTTGCGGCATCTCCGCCTCGCAGTTAAGCGCCATGGCGAAGCTACGCGCCAGCGTGGCGCGCCCCAAACCCTCCGCCCCGGTGATCAGCCAGGCGTGATGCAGGCGGCCATGCTGCAGGCCCTGCCGCAAGCGACGCACGGCGTGGCCATGCCCGATGACCGGCCAGTCGTGGCCGGCGTCCACGTTAACCCTGCGCGGCCAATGTCTCGCGGATCTGGTCGAGATGGTTCAGGCCATGTTGCGAATACCCCCGGATGAGGTCGGAGATCGTCGCCTCACCATACAGCGGAGAGACGGAGCTGCGCGCCAGTTGCTCGTCGCTGAGGGATTCCGCCAGGGTCGCCCAGCGTTCCTGCAGACCATCCAGCAGGGCCAGCGACGTTTCCAGCGGCATACCGCCGGCATCGGCCGTCACCGCCCACAGGTCCTGATCGAAACTGCTTATTGTCGGCCGGTCCTGGGTCAGTGTCAGTTTTATGCGCAGGAAAGTGTTCATGTGCGCGTCCGCCAGATGATGCACGTTCTGGGCAACGTTCCACTCCCCTTCCAGAAAGTGGGTGGTCAACTGCTCCTCGTCCAGCCCTTCGACCAGCGCGCGCAATTGCTGCGGCAACTCGCGAATCCAGGTGATGTATTTCGTTTTTTCCTGCCCGTCCATGATGGACTCCTGTTTTTCCCGGTCGTCCCTATGATGACGAATTGTGGCGCTTTGGCGAATCCCTCCCGTCAGGCCGCAGGTTCCGCTTCCGCCCGCCGCGCGTATCGGCTGAAGAGCGTCACCGCCGCGAAGCCTGTCAGCAACAGCAGCAGCGCCGGCAGCAGGGTTTCCGCCTGCGGCGCGAGATTGCTTTCCTGCAAACAACGGAACTCGCCGTGCCGGTCAAGGTCGCTGGCGATGCAGGACTTCCAGGGCCAGATTTTCCACAGCGAGCCGATCATGAAGCCTACCAGGGCGGCGATGGTCATCTGCGGTCGATGGCGCAGCAGCCAGCCCAGCAGGCGCGCAAAGATGGCGATGCCCACGATCGCGCCCACGCCTACCGTGATCAGCGTGCCCAGGTCGCGCTCGCTTACGGCGCGCAACACATGGTCGTATTGCCCAAGAATGAGCAGGATGAAGGAACCCGAGATGCCTGGCAGGATCATGGCGCAGATGGCGACCATGCTCGCCAGGAAGAGATTGAGCGAGTTTGGCTCGGTCCTGGCCGGAACCAGATTGACAACCACGAAGGCGAGCAGCGCGCCGCCGACCATCACCAGCAGCGTGGAAAACGTCCGCTGCAGTTGCGCTCCGACCGCCACAATGGAAGCCAGCACCAGGCCGAAGAAGAAGGCAAAGAGATAAATGCGCCCGTCTGTGTCCTCCAGGGTATCGCTCAGGAAGCCGGCCAGGGTGAAGGCTGCCGCAAACATGCCCAGCACCAGCGCCAGCAGGAAACGAAGCGGGACCAGCCGCTCAAGTTCCCCCAGGCGCAGCCGCAGCAACAATCGCAGCGCCTCCAGATTAACGGCGCGGATTCCGTCCAGCAGGTCTTGATAAACGCCCAGCACAAAGGCCATGGTGCCGCCAGAAACACCGGGCACCAGGTCCGCCGCGCCCATGGCGCAGCCCGTCAGAAACAGACGCACATACGCGGCAATGCTGCGCGGCCGCGCCAGGCGCTTGCCTTTATCGAGCATGTGTACTCCCTGCTTCATTCCCGCGGCTGCGGCATCATGCCTGCGCCAGGGGCGAGGGTCAATGCCGGAAGCCCCCAGTTGTCCCTGCCGGGGCTGGAAAACAGACGTTGCTTCGTTATCATGGGCCGGACACAAGGGGGGATCGAAACACATGGCGAGGACGGCCTTCATCACCGGCATCACCGGTCAGGACGGCTCGTATCTGGCGGAACTGCTGCTGGAAAAAGGCTATCGCGTCGTTGGCCTGGCGCGCCGCTCCACCAATTATCACTACCCCAACATCGCCCACCTGGCGGGCCGCATCGAGCTGGAATACGGTGACCTGCTGGACGCCGCGGCCCTCGCCGCCATCATCCAGCGGCAGCGTCCGGACGAAGTCTATCACCTCGCCGCCCAGTCCGTCCCGGGCGACAGCTGGAGCCAGCCGCTGGTTACCGGCGAGATCACGGCCCTCGGCACAGTGCGTTTGCTGGAGGCCGTGCGCCAGCACAAGCCCGACGCCCGCTTCTACCAGGCCACCAGCCGCGAAATCTACGGCGGCGTGGCCGCGGAAGTCGTCGACGAGGACACGCCCTTCCACGCCAACAACCCCTACGGCATCGCCAAACTCTACGCCCACCAGATGGCCGTCAACTACCGCGAGTCCTGGGATATGTTCGTCTGCGCCGGCATGCTCTTCAACCATGAAAGCCCGCGCCGCGGCCTGCACTTCGTCACGCGCAAGGTGACAATGGGCGTGGCCTGCATCCATCTGGGTACTGAGGAGCCGCCGCTCAACGAGGCCGGCCAACCCCTGGTGCAGGACGGCCAGTTGCAGCTGGGCAACCTGGACGCCTGGCGCGACTGGGGCTACGCGAAGGAGTTCGTCGAGGCCATGTGGTTGATGTTGCAGCAGGACCAGCCGCGCGATTACGTCATCGGCACCAACACAGCCTTCAGCATCCGCGATCTCTGTCGCGTCGCCTTCGCCCACGTAGGCCTCGACTGGGAACAGCACGTCGTCTCCGCGGACCAGTTCCTGCGCCCCACCGAGATCTTCGCCCAGCGCGGCAACCCGGCGCGCGCGAAGGCCGACCTGGGCTGGGAACCGCATGTCGGCTTCGAGCAACTCATAAACATGATGGTCGACGCCGACGTCAGGCTGCTGGTCGAGCAGCGCCGCATTTAGCGACTGACCCGCTCCGGCGTCGGCATCGTTTGCCCAACGCCCTTCTTCCTTCCTATAATGGCCAGTGTTGCGCGCGTCACCGGAGGCCGACATGACCGACGTGGTCAGTCCGCAGGTGCGCAGCCGAATGATGTCCGGCATCCGGGGCAAGAACACCCGGCCCGAACTGCTCATCCGCCGCAGCCTGCACCGCCTCGGCTACCGCTTCCGCCTGCACCGCAAGGACCTGCCCGGCAAGCCCGACCTGGTCTTGCCGCGCTATCGCGCCGTCATCTTTGTCAACGGCTGCTTCTGGCACGGTCACGACTGCCATCTCTTCAAATGGCCCTCCAGCCGCGCCGACTGGTGGCGCGCCAAAATCACGAAGACGCGCGTTACCGACGCCGCCAGCCGTAAGGCGCTGGCGGACGCGGGCTGGCGCATTCTGGAAGTCTGGGAGTGCGCGCTGAAGGGCCGCACGCGGCGACCGCTGGAACAGGTCATCGCGCAGATTGACGCCTGGCTGCCCTCCGAAAGCCCCGGGCTTGTGCTCCGCGGGCGCGATGAGGGCGATCTATAGCGCGGCCAGCGCGCGTTTGACGCTGTTTTTCGGGCTGACGTTCAGTTGCTCGTCTTCGATCACGCCATCCGCGCCGATCACCCAGTGCGAGCGGATGACGCCCATGTACTTGTTGCCGTACATCGTCCGTTCGCCCCAGGCGCCCCAGGCCTCCAGCACCTCGTGCTGCGGGTCGCTGAGCAGGTCAAAGGGGAAGTTTTCGTCATCGATCCACTGGCGCAGGGCCGGCGGCTCGTCCGGGCTGAGCCCCAGCACCAGCGCGTCGCCGGCCTCCACCTGCCGGTAGTTGTCGCGGAATCCGCAGGCCTGGGTGGTGCAGCCGGGCGTGGCGGCCTTCGGGTAGGCGAACAGGATGACGCGACGACCGCGCAGGTCGCCCAGACGTACGGTCTCGCCATCCTGATTGAGCAGTTCGAAATCCGGCGCCACTTCACCGATCGCGGGCATAATTGTCTCCTGTCTGGTCCCTGCGGGGATTGTGACTCGGGCCCGGCGCCGCGGCAAGACCCGGCTCTGCAGGGGCGACATATCATGTCGCCCGCCCTACACGGTCCTTCAGCCCGCGGCGCCGGCGTTAAGGGCCCGCAAGGCGAGCGCCACGCTGGCCTCCGGGCTGATGCCGACCTTCATGTCCACCAGGATGCCCCGCTCGTCGATCACCCAGCAGGAACGCCGCGTCAGCGGGATCTTCGCCACGCCCAGCAGCGAGACCCCTGCCTCCCACTGCCGAATGACCTCCTGCCCGGGGTCGCTGAGCAGATCGTAATTGAGCTGCTCCCGGCTGTGCCAGGCCTTCAGTTTCTCCTGCGGGTCATTGCTCATCCCCAGCACGACGGCGTTTCCGGCCTTGATACGCGGCAATTCATCACGGAAGCCGCATGCCTGTTTGGTTCAGCCGTAGGTGCCGGCCCTGGGGAAGGCGAAGAGCACGACCGCCCGCCCGCGCAAATCGCGCAGACGCACGTACTCACCGTCCTGGTTCGGCAACGTGAAGTCCGGCGCTTCCTGGCCAATGGCGATCATGATCTGGCCTTCGTCCAACACATCCGACAGCACTTCCACACGGTGCGGAGCACGTACATACCGCGTACGCAGTTACAGGAAAGTAAGTCAGAACGAGATTTCATCCCAATCCGGAGGATAAAACCCTTCGACCCTTGGATCTCGTTCGTCACTCTCACGTTGCACTGGTAATGACGAATATTGCCCTTCATTTGATTCTGAAACTTTGCCCTTCTTTCGCTTCGCATCACTTTGTGGGTCTTTGTACTCTCGAAGAGCATATTGCCCTCTCTTGGCAGGTCTAATGAAACGATTGTCTTTACTGATACTCGACAACAATGTCTTTTCCGGTTCGATGCCACAAACGACTACCCCACGTTTCTGAACCTCTTCAGTCAATTTACGGTAATGCATAGGGGCATTTCCATTCTCCCGCAAGATGACCTCAACCATCTTGCAAATCTCTGCCCCACTTGACCGACCCGAAGTGGCGGCACTTTCTCGAGTTGTCCCATGTTCCAAACTCAAAAATCCATCCAGATGCGATAACTGCGCACGAACACGCTTTAGCTCTTTCTGCTGCTCTTGAATTCGCTTTTGGAGAAGCAACTCCCTTTGTTTCAACTCTTTGCGACTCGCTTCCATCAGCGCAATCATGCTTGAATCTTCACGGTGGATTCCAATTTCAATTGCCATATTTGCCCTCGCTTCTTATTGATCCAAATACACCTAGTCTAGGTCCACAAAAATTAAGATCAGTAAGCGCGCAGCACGCCAAATGTGTCGGCGCATGCGCATCCAATTTACTTTTTCGTCCTTTTTCGCAAAGCAGACCTCCTCATCCTGACGAAGCATGTTCAATTTTTCCAACTGCTCCATCTTGGATAGCAATCGCAGTTGCCGTCGCCTGTACCACATACTTGTATTATACCGGTAACGCGCATGCCGCATTTCTGTCAGAATGTGAAGGCGGATTCCGTCATACATGGTGCGATTTTCGGAGCTGTTTGCTGAGCCCACGGCCCCCTCCCTAGAACGCTATGAGTAACCTTCTGCTCAGTATATACTGGTATGGCATAGAGTCAAGAGGCCGGAACGTCGAAAATGCATCGATTTTTGGTTGTGTCCAAATGAAGCACGCACCGGCTTGAATTTACGCCGGAAGAATTTCATCACATTAAGAGCGACGCCAGCAGCAAATGATCGCGGCCAGCCGGTGTCAGCAGGCGCTGACCCGTCTCGCGGCGGTACCAGCCCGTCACCAGACGGTACTCCCCTGGCGGCAGGTCGACGGGCCAGGGCAAGTAGCAGACACAGCGGCTGTTCGCCGTAAAGGCCCACGCCCGCATGGACTGCCAACGCAATCAGCAGCGGCGCGCGCGTCCCCGCAACAGCAACGCCAGCCACCAGCGCCGGTTAGGCCACAGGGGACTCGGCGGGTCACCCGGTATGGCCGTCACCTTCATGGCCGGCGTCGGACTTCCGGGGTCTCCCCGGCCGCTCCCTCGTCCATGCGCGCCACGGCGAAGCGCGCCTCGTGCAGGTATTCCACCAGCTCGGCGCGGTAGGGTTGCAATTCCTTGCGCAGACGCTCCAGCGAGTCCACGCCTTCCTCGAATTCCAGCACCAGCGCGGGGTGTCCGGCCTTCAGTTCGGCGGCGAGGGTCTTGACCTGCAGGTTGCGAAAGTCGGAGTCGATCAGGGTCGCGGCGGCGCGACTGACGCCCGCGCCCACCAGGCCACCGGCCAGCGCGGCCAGCACCAGCGCGATGGCCGCCATGGCGCCGGGCAGGGCCAGGGCACCCTGTTGCGCCACGCCGACGGCCATCATGATGGCTCCGAGGCCCGCGCCGGCGTACATCACCTCGTGCGAGCTGATGTCGTCGTCCAGCACGACAATTTCGCCGTCGCGCGCCCGGGCAATGATGACCGCCTGTTTCAGCGCCAGGTCATCCAGGCGTCCGATGTGGTCGAGCGCCTTGCCCAGAATCACACGCGAGGGAAAAACCGCGACAATCGTTTCCTCTGTCATGCGGCCTGGCTCCTGCGGGACGCTTTGCCGGCGTGCTTCCCGGGCGTGATGGCGATTTTACGGAAGGCCCTGGCGACGGTCAAGCGACGACGACGCGTTCAGGACCTCTCCTGCGGGTCGATAAAGAGCGCCTTGCGTTCATTGGCCAGCGTAAAGTCAAAGCCGACGGCGCGGAAAAACGCGTCGTTGGAAGTGATGGCCATCACTTCCATCACCTGCCGCTCACGGGCGATCGCGATGCAGGCCTCAACCAGGCGCCGTCCCACCCCCAGGCCCTGCAGGGCGTCGATAACGGCCAGACTGCGCACTTCCGCCAGCCGCAACGAATACACCTCCAGCGCCGCGCAGCCGACCACCGCCCCGTCCTGCTCGGCGATGACGAAGGTGGGCAACAGATATTCGATCTCTTCTGTGGCCCGTAGCAGCAATCGCCCGGACGTCACGTGCGGCTCAATGAGCGCGCGAATGGCGGCCACGTCCTGCTTGCGCGCCAGCCGCACGCTGACCTCCGCTGCCCTGCCCTGTGAATTCACAGCCGAATTGCCACCTCGCTCCCTGACATGCATTGTATACCCCGCGCCAGGGGCCCTTAATACCTTTGCCATGGCCTGATGTCGGGACGCTCAGGACCCGGATTCAGCGTCCTGGCCTTCGCCACGGCGCTGCCGTCGGGTCCGCAGCAGCGCCGCCGTGGTGCTGAGACCGGCGCGGGCCGGTCGCGGGCGCAGCGCCCCATCCGCCTCGCGAGCGGAGGGTTGCTCCGCCTGGGCTGGTGACCCCTCTGCGGCGGCGCTCCTGCGACCGGAGAGTCCGCCGGTCACGCGGTCGCGGCCGCGGTCGCGGGCAGCCATCAAACTGGCCAGGCGCTCGCCCGGCCCTTCCGGCGTCAGCGGCCGACTGAAGCCGAAGAGCGCCATGCGCAGCCGGCGCAGGTCGCCGCGGGTGATTGCGACACGACGGACAGCGATATCCAGCGGCAGCAGCAGCAGCGCCGTCAGCAGCAGCCAGGGCCACAGTGGCGTGGACGCCTCGCGCGCCTGCAGATTGTGCTCGAAGGCCAGCGCCGGCGTCTCCGTCATGTCCCGGCCGCCGGTAATCCCGGCGAGTTCGCGCAGCAGCGCGCGGTCCGCCCCGCGCGTGCCACTGGCGCCGCTGTTGTATTCCGCCGAATAGCCGCGTACCCAGCCGGCAGTTTGCGCGAATTGTTGCGTGACCCCGTCGACCAGCCCTTCACCCTGGATGTTGATGAACAGGGCGCCATCCTCCGCCGGTGTAAACAGGGCTTCGTAGCGGCCAGGCGCGGCCTGTTGCAGGCTGATGCTGTCCGTCTCCTGCTGCAGGCTCACCAGATGCGCCTCCAGCTGCAGACCGTTGAGAAAGTCGCCGTCTTCATCGCGCGCGTCAACCACCAGGCGCGCGTGCTGCCCTTCCGGCTGCACCCGTGCCTCAAGATTGTCCGTGCGCCCGGCCGTCATCGTCCAGCGCAAGGCCTGCCCCCAGAAGCGGGTGAAGCCCTCCCAGGAAGTCCAGGCCGAGGCCCAGCGCGAGCCGGCGTCGCTGGTGAAGGCCAGCGCGCGCCCCAGGCCGTACTGCCAGGTCGCCAGTAGCGGATCATGGTAGGGAGCCGGGCCGGCAAGGACCACGCGCGCGGTCTGTTTGGGAGACGTGGCCACGTAGCCGCGCAGGCCCGGCAGTCCGTCCAGACCGCTCATCACCGGGCTGGGCGCCAGTTGCAGCGCGAAGAAAGGTTCCTCCACCAGGTAGGAGCGACTGGCCAGCACCGTCTCCATGGTGAAAATGGTCGGGACGTTGATGATCTCCCGCACTTCGTGGTAGTTGCCATCGCCGACATTCGCCATTTCACGCAGGAATTCCGCCCCCTGGCCAATGGAAATGACCGAGGTCGTCACCCCGGCATTGCGGCGCAGTTCCTCGCTGAGTTCCACCAGACCGTCCGGCTTCGCGCCGCCGTCGGTCAGCAGGATGATGTGCTTGCGTTGCGAAGGTTCCCAACGAATCGCCTCACCGGCCAGGCGCAGACCGGCCAGAATGTCGGTGCCGCCACCGGCGCGCAAAGTCGCCACCCGCCGCTGCAGACCCAGGCGGTCCAGCACCGGCTGCAACTCGGCGATCCACGCGCCTTCAGTATCGAAGGAGACCACGCCGGCGCGATCGGAGGGCTGCAGAAAGTCGAGCGAGCGTATGATGGCTTCCTTGGCCAGTTCGACGTTGGCCACGCCAGACGGGCCCGTCATGCCCATGCTGCCGGAGCGATCGATAAGGTAGGTGATGGTCAGTTGCGGCAGACGCTGCTGGTCGCGAATCTGCATCTCCAGCGGCAGGACATCTTCCAGGGGAGTCTGGTACCAGCCGCCCGGCGCGAAGGAGTCCGGCCCGCCGATGGCCACCAGCCCGCCGCCGAGGTCCCGCACGAAGCGCTCCAGCGCCTCCATGCGCCCCTGCCCCAGCGTCGTCGCCGACAGATTGACAAGGATGACGCTTTCGTACTGCAACAGCGGCGCCAGCCCCACCGGCACTTCCCACGGGCGCCTGACGTCCGGCTCCACGCCGGCCTGCTCCAGCGCCGGCAACATATGTTGAGCCTCGGCCACGTCATTCACCAGCAACAGGGTGCGCGGCGGCCCCACCACCCGCGTGAAGGCGGCCAGCTGGTTGTTCTGGTAGTAGCCGTCGCCGCCCTGCGGGTCGATGCGGGCACGGATATCGCGGAAACCGTCGCCCGAGCCCGGCAGGGTCAGGGTGTAGTTGCTGGCGCCCGCGCGCAGTTGCAGCGTTTCCCGTTGCAGCAGTTCATTGTTGTCCAGCACGGTGAGCATGGCGTCGGTCGCCGCCCCGGCCAGCACCGAAAGCGTGACGTCGAAGGGCTGGTCGGCGCTGATCACCGCCGGCGCGTCAAGGCCGGTCAACTGGACTTCCGGCCCGGGTGAGCGGGCGAATACCACGTGGCTGATTTCGATGCCCGCCGCTGCCGCCTGGCGGGCGGCCGCCGGCGCATCGCCGAGGGTGGCGCGGCCGTCGCTGAGGATGACCAGTCGCCGCGCCGCGTCGCCCGGCAGCAAGGCGCTGCCATGGCGGATGGCCGCCGCCAGGTCCGTATGGTCGCGTCCGGGCTGCGACTGCAGCGAGGCCGCCTCGCGCGCGCGGCCTGGCACGCGCTCCGTGAATGGCTGCGCGCCGAAAGCGACGATGCCGGCCAGGTCGTCAGCGCCCATCGCCGCCATCGCCGCCTTTGCCCAGGCCAGTTGCTCTTCCTCCAGCTCAGGCCCCAGACTGTCGGAAACGTCTACGAGGAACACGACCGCCAGGCGGTCGGCGGACTGGCTGACCTGCACGCCGCCAAGCGCCAGCACGATGCACAAGAGAATCAGCAGGCGCAACGCCAGGCTGAAGGCATCGCGCACGCGGCGGAATCGCTGCCGCGGCCAGCCGAGCCACACCAGCGGCGCTGCCAGCGCCAGCAACAACAGCGCCTGCGGCGTCAGGAGGGTCACGTGCGTCGCGGTCGCAGCGTCAGGCCGGCGCGGCGGCGCTGATACACGACCCACTCCAGTAGCAGGACCAGCAAGGCCAGCAAGGCCACCCAGGACCAGAACTCCAGTTGGCCCTGTTCCTCGCGCGCGCCGGGCGCCAGGGCGGACTGGCCGAAAAAGAGCATTTCGCGCGGCAAAATGTCGCTTTCGGCGGGGTCAAAGAGGTTGACGGCGAAGGACTGGCTGCGCGTCACCGCGCCGCCCTCCAGCACCTCAATCGTGTAGATGCCCGGCTGCTGCGTTTCGGCGAAGAGCAGCGGACGCCGCGCCAGCGACAGTTCCTGCAGCGTTCCGTCCGGCAGGCGCACGCGCAGGCCCTCCGCATCCGGCGGCGGTCGCAACTGCAGGGCGTCGCCCACGGCCATGCTGGCGCGCGCGCTCAACAGGCCGGGCGGCGCAAACCAGTCCAGCAGGTTGGCCATCAGCACCGGCCAGGCGATCTGTAGCGCGAGATCGCTGCGATGCACGTCAAAGGTGAAGATGGCCACCTGGCGCCCGTCCACTTCCCCGGCCAGCAACAGGGGGCTGCCATCGGCCTCAACCAGGGTCTGCGCCCAGGGCGCGTCGACCGGCGTCCAGCGTTGCACGCTGACGTCGTCGAGATCGACGAAACGGGTGCGCGCGTCACCCGGCGTCACGCGAATGTCCAGCGCGAATTCCCGTTCCTCGCCCACGGTGAAGAGCGCATTGTCCCTTTGCGGGTTGATGAACAGCAGGTCGCCCGCCGGCAGTTGCTCCGGTTGCCAGCGATCGAGGATGGTCAGGTCATAGGCTTCGCGCGGCAGTCCGGCCGACAGGTCGCCGCGAAAGGCATCGACCCCAGGCAGGCTACGCAGTACTTCCTCTATGAAGCGGTTGCCGGGCGAGAAGAGCAGGACGCGACTGCCGCTGCCGCCCTCGACCAGCGCCCAGGCGCGGTTGTCCAGTTCGAGGTGATCGGGTATCTGCGAGGCCACGGGGATGGTCAGGCTGGCCTCAATCTCGCGGAAGCTTGCGGGCAGGGCGTCGACAACCAGCGGCAGGTCCGCACCGGCCTGCACCTCGTGATAGGCCGAGGCGACCAGCTCGCCATCCACCTTGAGGCTCAAGACCACCTCGGAGTCGCGCGCGCCATAGTTGGTGACCCTTGTGAAAAGCTGCGCCGGTTGCCCCGCGCGGCGACGCGTGGCCAGCGCCGTGATCGCCAGATTGTCACTGGCGTTGCCGACCGGCAGCCAGGTCACCTTGTCCGGCAACTCCGGCAACAGCGTCGGGTCGCCCAGTCCGCCATCGCTGATGATGACGAGGCTGAAGTCATCGGCCTGGGCCATGCCGCCCAGCGCCAGCGTGAGGGCCGCGGGCCAGTCCGCGCTGCCCATGCCCGGCCGGGCGCTGTCGATGGCGGCCTGCAGGGCGAGACGGTCGTTGCTGGCCGCCAGCAGCAATTGCGGCTGCTCCGCAACGCGGATGAGCGTCACGCGGTCATTGGCGCCGAGGGCGGAGACGGCCGCGCGCGCCTCGTCCTGCGCGGCGCGGAAGCGCGTGCCGGCCTCCACGTCGCTGGCGTTCATGCTGGCCGAGGCATCCAGCAGCAGCACGATTTGGCCGCTGCCGGCCGCCGGCACCGTGATGAAGGGCCGCGCCAGCGCCAGCACCAGTGCCGCCAGAATCAGGAGTTGCAAGAGCAGCAACAGGTTGCGCCGCAAACGCTGCCAGGGGGTGTTGGCCTCGGTATCCTGCAGCAGTTGCTGCCAGAGCATGATGCTGGGCACTTCCAGCTCCTGGCGACGCAGGCGCAGCATGTAGAGCAGAAGAATCGGCAGGGCCAGCAGCGCGCCGGCCAGCGCCAGCGGCGTCAGCAGTTGCATGCGACGGTGACTTTCCCGCTCAACGAATGATGCCCAGGCCGCGCAGGTCGCGCAGGATGACCCGCTCCCAGGGCGTTTCCGTGTTGACAAAGAGATAGTGGCCGCCGCGCTGCAGCAGCGTGCGCCGCAGTTGCGCGCGCCAGGCGTCGAGCCGCTGGGCGTAACGCTCGCGCAGGTTCGAGTCGACGCTCACCTCGCGCATGCCGCCGCTCTCAACGTCGATCAGACGCAGATCGCCGGCCAGGGGCGGTTCCAGTTCCTCCGGCGAGAGCAGATGCAGCAGCAGCAGTTCGTGACCCGCCGCGGCCAGTTCGTTGAGCGCATTGGTCAAATTGTCAGGGGTGTACATGTCGCTGATGAGCACGAAGAGGCCCGGACGGGCGCCACGCAGGGCCTGCTCGCGCAGGGCGAGGTCCAGGTCCACCTCGCCCGCCGGTTGCAGGCCCGCGATGAAATCCAGCAGGCGCAGGTTGTGGCCCCGTCCGCGATGCGGGCCGAAGGTCGCGCTGCCCGCAGCGCTGACGCCATGCAGCTGCGTGCGGTCGTTGCTGGCCAGGGCGCACCAGGCCAGCCCGGCTGCAAGGCGCTGTGCATGGCGGAACTTGTTCAGGTCCCCGTCGGCCTCGCCTGTGGGCCAGTCCATACTGACCGAGGCGTCGATGAAAATGTGCAGCGCGAGGTCTTCCTCATCCTCCAGCAGCTTGATGTAGGGCCGCTGCAGGCGGGCGTATACGTTCCAGTCCAGGCGGCGCAGATCGTCGCCGTAGGCATAGTCGCGGTAGTCGGCGAACTCGATGCTGGTGCCGCGCCGGATCGAGCGCCGCTCGCCCTTCATGGCCCCGGCGCGGGCGCGTTGCGACCAGAGCATGACCTGCTCCAGGCGACGCAGGGTGCGTTCGTCAAATACGCGTGCTTCAGCCATACGCGACCCGTCAGGCGGGCTGACGACTGACAGCGTGCAGCGCTTCGCGGATGATGTCGTCGGGGTCGATGCCCTCGGCAAGCCCCTCGAAGTTCAGCAGCAGCCGGTGCCGCAGCGCGGCCGGCGCCACCGACTCAATGTCCTCCCAGGCGACGTTCAACCGCCCTTCCAGCAGGGCATTGACCCGCGCGCCGATGACCAGCGCCTGGGCGCCGCGCGGGCTTGACCCGTAACGAACGTACTGCCGCACCAGGTCGCTGGCCTGCGCTTCCCGCGGGTGGGTCGCCAATATCAGGTTGGCCGCGCGTTCCATCAGATGCGTGGCCACCGGGGTCGTCAGGGCCAGGTGTCCCATCTGCATGACCTGCGCGCCGTCCGCCACGCGCCCCGGCCAGGTCTCGTCGGCGCCGGTGGTGCGCTCCAGAATGTCGATCAGTTCTTGCGGCCGCGGAAAGTCGACGCGCACCTTGAACATAAAGCGGTCCAGTTGCGCTTCCGGCAGCGGATAGGTGCCTTCCATCTCCAGCGGGTTCTGCGTGGCCAGCACGAAGAATGGGTCCTGCAGGGGGTAACTGCGTCCGGCCACCGTGACCGTCTTTTCCTGCATGGCCTCCAGCAGCGCGGACTGGGTCTTGGGCGTGGCGCGGTTGATCTCGTCGGCCAGCACAAGGTTGGCGAAGACCGGCCCCTCATGGAAGCGAAAGAGACGGCTGCCGTCCTCGCCTTCCTCCATGATGTCCGTGCCGGTGATGTCCGCCGGCATCAGGTCCGGCGTGAACTGGATACGCGTGAACTTCAGGTCCAGCGCCGCGCCCAGGCTGCGGATCAGCATGGTCTTGCCCAGACCCGGCACGCCCTCCAGCAGCGCGTGACGGCCGCTGAGAATGCAGATCAGCACGCTGCGCAATACCTCCCGCTGACCGACGATTACCCGGCCCACCTCGGCCTCGATCGCCCGGGCAAGCGCGCCAAATTCCTCAAGCTTCAGCTCATCCGCCATGTCCGCTCCCTTTTTGTCGCGCGCTAGCGCCCCGGTTCCAGCGCGCTGAAATAGTCGTGCACCACGTCGCGCAGGCCCAGCGGGATGTAATCGCTTTCCAGCGCCCGGCTGGCCGCGTCCAGATAGTCGCCGTAAATCTCGTTCCAGGGCACCAGCGCCTCGCCGGAGGGGTTGGGCGCAAAATCGCCTTCCAGCAGGGGCGAGTCGCCGGGGTCATTCTCCAGGAAGAGTTCCGGCCCCTGGCTGGAGCCTATGCGCCGCGGCGCATACACCGGCGCAAATTCGCGCTGTCCCAGACCGTCGGGGTCGTTCCCCTGGGCCGGCGGCGCGCTCTCCACACCTGCGAAGCTCTCTTCCATGCCCGCGCCACCGGGGGCATCGCCGGCCTGGCCGCCGAGGCCGGGCCTCTCCTGCTCACTGGTATTCTGGCCCTGACCCGTCTGCTCGCCACCGGGTTGACCGCCCTGCTGCGAACCGGACTGCGCCTCTTCCCCCTGGCCGGCCTGGGCATTGCCGCCTGGCAAATTGCCGGCTTCGGCGTTCTCACCCGATTGATCGCCACTCCCCTCCTGCGGCTGACCCTGCATCGAAAGGTCGCCGGCCTGCGGCGGCGCGCCTGTGCCGGGCTGCTGCTGCATGCGCTCCTGGCTCACAAGCGGGCGCGCCTGCGATCGTTGCGCAATCTGACTGGCGCTGTCACGCAACTGGTCGGATGCCGCCCGCAATCGCTGCTGTGAGTCCTGCGCGCGCGCGAGTTGTTGCCGTTGTTGCGCCAGCATTTGTCGGGCCAGACCCGCGCCGCTGGCCGCGTTCTGTAATTGACTGTCGCGCAGGGCCTGCAAGGCCTCCCGAATGGCCGCCGCAAGTTCCGGATTGCTCTCCTCCAGGGCAGCGGCGGCCTGCTCCAGGCGGCCGGCGACGTCATCGCCAGGCGGCAGCGAACTCGCGTTCTCGAGTTGCTGCAGGGCGGCGTCAAGTTGCTCACCGGTGGCCTGCTGCGCGTTTGCCAGCGCCTGCATTTGCTGCTGAATGCTCTCCTCCAGCGACAGCGCCTGCTGCTCAAATTGCTCCGCGCTCTCGCTCAGCGCCGCAAAGGCTTCTTCTGGCGACAGGGCCTGCTGGTCCAGCAGGGCGCCGCTGCGTTCCAGTTCACGTTGCAGCTGCTGACGCAATGCCTCGGGCAAGGCGCTGTCGCTCTCCAGGTCCTCGCTGATTCGCTCGACGGCCGCGGCCGCCTCGTCGATGGCGGCTTCCTGCGCCTGTTCCTGGGCGTCCGTCAGGACGGCCGGCGCGGGCAAACGCGTCGTCAGGCCGACGGCCAGCAGGCTCAGCGCCAGCAGGGCCCAGGCGCGCCTGTCGCTGCGCAGCGGCAATTGACTGGCGACGTCCACGCCACCGGCGCGGCTGCGGGCATCGGCGATCTGCAGCGCTGTCAACTGGGCGCCGCCGTGAATGCGCCCTTCCAGCAACTCCAGCGCTGTGGAGAGACGCTCGCTGAGTCCAAACTCCTGTTCAAACTTGCGCGCCAGCTTCAGCGTCGGGCGCGCCGGCAGCCAGACTCGCGCCAGCAACAGCAAGAGACCCGCGCCGGCCAACACCGCCATGGCCGGCAACAGGCTTTCCACGGGCGTGCCAAATCGCAAACGCGACCACAGCAGCAGGGCAAGCCCGAGCGCGAGCCCCGGCAGCAGGCTGCGCGGCAAGCCGAGCCAGGTGCGTTGCCAGCGCTGGCGTCGCTCCCAGCGCCGCAACAGGGTCGTCAGGGTCGCGCGCGGGTCGTCGCCGGCAGGGCCAGCCGCGAGGCTGGCCATCAGACCTCGACCTTGCGCATGCGACGCACGGCCAGCGCCACCAGTATCGTGGAAAACAGGAGATAGAAGACCACCAGGCTGATCCAGGGCGAGACCAGCGGGATGGTGCTGCCATCGCTGCTGAGTACCAGCGTCCACAGGCCGGCAACGTTGCGGTCCGCCAGAAGTTGCTGGGTCACCAGGGCGGTGGCCACCGGGTTCAGGCTGACCAGCAGGAAGCCGAAGTAAACGAAGATCGCTTCCAGCACCGGCGACCCGCTGATGCCGGAGCCAAAGCCGGACGCAGCGTTCACGAAGGCGTTGAACAGCGGCAGGTTGAGCAGCAGGGGGATGCCAAACAGCAGCCCGAGGGCCACCGTGTAGGCGCGCATGCTGGCGGTCAGGGTGCGCGCAGTGTGGGCCGAAAAGTAGATGCCCAGTGTGCCCAGCGCGATGGCCGTCACCGACAGGACCGCAAAGGAAACGACCAGTTCCGTCAACGTCACGCCGCCAAAGAGGAAGGCGATGCTCTGCAGCGGGATGGAGGAAAACAGCAGCAGCAGTATGTAACCCAGCGCCGATTCCAGTTTCCCGATGACCAGCGCCGGCCGCACCAGCAAGGTGGTCTGCAACAGGTCCCAGGTGCCGAATTCGCGTTCGCCGGTGATGGCGCCGGCCGTGAAGGCCGGTGCGATGAATAGCACCAGCAGCAGTTCGATGCTCACCAGGCCGATGAACAGCACGCGGCCGATCGCACCGACGGCGGCCGAGCCCGTGCCCTGCACCGTGCCCGAGCTGAAGACGAGATAGAGCATCGCCGTAAAAGCGCTCATCAGACCGAGGAAGACCGACAGTACGATGAAGGAGCGCGGCCCGCGCATACGTCCGCGGAATTCCTTCCGCATCACCGGGTTGATGCGGAAGCTGCGCGCCTCGCGCAGGCTCAGCGCCAGCGCCCAGGCGCCCGGCACCAGGGTCACCACCGCCAGGCTCAGGCCAGCCGTCAGCAGCCCGGCCAGGTTGACCAGCAGCAGCAGCCCCAGGCCCGGCAGGGCCCAGAACTCGCGCGCCAGCACGCCCGTCATAAGCACCAGCAGCAGGCCGGCGTTGGCCAGCAGCAACAGCATGACCACGGCCATGGCGGTGTCCGGCGCCAGCGGCACGCCGCCGGCCAGAAGCCCTTGCGCGGTGGCGAAGTAACCCGGCAACAGCCGTATCCCGCCCACCAACGCCAGCAACAGCAACAGGGCCAGGGCCGCGCCGTTGGCCAGGGCGCCACCGAGCAGCACGCGCGCGATGCGCAACAGGGCCCGCTCGCGTGGCTCCAGCAGCTCCTCGGCTTCGTCAATCAGCTGGACGCTGCCTGCAGTCATGCTCAACTGACGACGCCCCGGGTCACGTTCATGAAGAGCGATTCAAGGTCCTTTGTCTCTTCCTGGAAGCCGAGAACGCCAATGTCGGCCAGGGCCAGGGCGCGGTTAAGACCTGCCACGCCGGCGTCGTCGCCGTCAAAATGGACGGCCAGGCGCGCCCACTCGTCACGTGGCTCCAGCGGGCGGGTCTCCAGCACCTGGGGCATGCTTTCCAGCAAACGACGCGCCTCAGCCAGCGTATCGCTCGCGGCCAGGGTCACCACGATTTCGCGCCAGGGCGTCAACTGCGCGCGCATCTCCGCCACGCTGCCCTGAATCACCATCTGACCGGCCTCAATGATGCCGATGTGCGTGCAGATCTCGCTGACGTCCGCCAGGATGTGCGATGAAAAGAAAATGCTCTTGCCCATGGACGCCAGTTCGACCAGCAGTTCGCGAATCTCGACGCGGGCGCGCGGGTCCAGGCCCGCGGCCGGTTCATGCAGAATCAGGACCTCGGGGTCATGGGCGAGGGTGCGCGCCAGCGACAGTCGTTGCTTCATGCCGCGGCTGAGCTTGTCCACCATGTCCTCGCGGCGGTGGGTCAGGTCTACCAGTTCGAGCAGATCGTCGATCAGGCGGCGGCGCTCGCTCTCGGGGATGTCGTAACAGGCGGCGAAAAAGTCCAGATATTCCCAGACGCGCATGTCGTCGTAAACGCCGAACTCATCCGGCATGTAGCCGATGGAGCGGCGCACCGCGCGCGGATGCGCAGTGACCGAATAGCCGGCCACGCGGGCCTCTCCCTCAGTCGGACGCGTCAGGGTGGTCAGTACGCGCATGGTGGTCGTTTTGCCGGCGCCGTTGGGGCCCACGAAACCGTAGATCGCGCCCTCCGGCACGGCCAGTGACAACCCGCTGACCGCAGTGAAGCGCGCGTAGCGCTTGACCAGTTCGCTGGTTTCGATGATGAGGCTCATGCGTCGGCCACCGTCGCTCTGTCGTCAGTATACCTGAGATAACCCTGCTGCTCGATCGCGAGGCGTTCCACCCGCAGCGCGCCACCGATCTCTTCCGCAACCAGACGCAGCAGCACGCTGTTCTGCGCGCCCAGCAGGGCCTGGGGATGCGCCAGGGCAACAGTGCGCGTCGTGCTGCGCGCGCGCGGACGCCTCAGGGTGACCGGTCGCCAGCTTGAGTCCTGCCAGTCCCACAGCTCCAGAGGAATTTCGTCGGGCCCCGTATTGCGCAGATTGAGGGTGACGTGCAGGGCCTCGACCTGCGCCAGCTGTGCCAGCGGCAGAGGCGTGAAGCGGAAGACCACCTGGTCCCCCGGCTGGTAGTCGGTGTTGACCGGCGCGACGTTGGCGGACAGGCTGTTGCGCTCCTGCGCCACCCAGGTGAACTGGTCGGCCTCTATGCGCACCAGTCCCTGCGGCATTTCCTGCTCAACCTCCAGCGCGATGATATAGAGCGCAGCATCGTTCGCTTCCCACTGCACCTCCCCCGGCACCGTCTGCAGGGGCATCGCGCCCCAGCCGGCGAGAAACACCTGACCACTGCGGGCGGTGGAGAGGAAGGGATCGGCCGCGGCGGCCGAAAGCAACAACTGGCGCCGCTGCCTCTCCTGGGCAGTGGCGCTGGAACCGGGCCCCTCGCGGTAGGCGCGGCTGTTGTAGTTGTCCTGCATGATGTCCATCACGCTTTGTTCGCGCGATGCCAACGCTCGCGAAAAACGACTGAAACGCAGTTGCGTCAGTTGCGGTTCGCCATGGCGTTCCAGCGGCGCCGGCGCGGCGGGTTGCAGGTTGTCCGCCACCAGCGGCAACTCGAAGCTCGCGCTCTCTCCCGGCTGCAAGGCGCCCGGCAGCGCCTGACTGCCGGCGCGCGCAAGAATGACCGGCTCGCTCAGGGGAAAGTCGCCGGCGTTGCGTACTGTGCCGCTCAGCAGCCAGTGCCAGCGCGGCTCACCGGTCAGCGGGTCCGGCTCGCCCTGGCGGTAGCTCAGCGTGGCGGCGCCAGTGATCGCCGGCGCGGGCGTGATCGCCGTCGTATGGAAGGTGGAGATGAAACTCGCGTCGACGTTGAAGTTCAGGGCATCGAAGCTTTCCGCCTGGCGAATGTCCGTGCGGGCCTGAATGCCCGCGGCGAAGGGATTGGCGGGGATCTCGCGCGCCAGCGGCCGCAGGCTGCTGCCCGGCGCCGTCAAGAGATCATAGGTGGCGCGGCGCGGCGAAAGCACGCCGACCAGACCGGTCACCTGGGCGCTCTCACTTTCCGGCCAGGCCTGCACCAGCGCAAGACGACTGAGCGTGGCGCTCGTCCCGCGCAGGCCAATGCCCACGGTCCAGGACAAGGCGCTGAACAGCAAAATCAGCGCAGGAATGGTCACCCAGGCCCAGGCGCGCCGGTTGATGCGGCGCAGGATGAGATAATTCAGCGGGCCGATCAACGCGACGTAAAAAAGCAAAAAACCGCAAAGCGGCAACAGGTCCGGCAGCAGATCCAGACCTGGCAGGATTTCGCTGGCGTTGGCGGCGCGCTCGAGATTGGTGATGCCCTGCGTCCAGCCGGGCAATGACCGTCGCGTGGCCGCCAGCGTAAACCACAGACCGTCCAGACCCGGCCATTCACTCAGGGGCGCCACCAGCGGGTCCGCCGCCAGATAGTCCACCGTGCCCAGACCGTACTCGCGACGCAGCAGCAGCGGCACACCGGTTGACGTCGCCGCCAGCACGCGCGCGACTGCGTGCAGGTTGCCCGTTGCGATCAGGGTCTCGCGTCCGGACAGCAGGTCCATGCGGCCCGCCAGCGTCGCCAGCGACGACAGGTCCGCGGTCGTCAGACTGGCGGTGGGTTGCAGCGGCAGCAACTCGCCCAGACCGGCGGCCGTCGCCTGCCAGCCCGCGCCGCCGGTGACGATGAGGTGGGCGCCGGCCAGCACCCGCGCCGCCAGCGCCTCGCGCTGCGCATTGCCGAGCGCGCCGGTATCCACGTCACTGAAGAGGAAGGTGTCCACCGATTGCAGCGCCGCCGCCAGTGGCGGCAGGTCTTCCAGCGCCATGCCGGCGCGCCAGGCCTGCCGTCCGCCAGGCGCCAGCGACGACAGGTCCACCCGGCCGCGCGACGCATCGCCCGGCAGCAGGTGCAAATTGTCCGCCACCGGCACGTGTCGCAGCGGCGCCTCCTGCGAGGCCAGCACGACGTTTTCGTCATCCAGGTATTCAATGCGCACGCTGTCGGCGAAGCTGCGCGCGGTCGCATAAAGGAAGACGCTCTTGCGCGCGCCGGCCGGCAGCTCCAGCGCCGTGCTGAAGGTGTTGCTGAAGGCGCTGCCGGAGGTCTCCGGGCGAACCACCAGGCGGCCGCTGCGGTCGGCGCCGGCATTGCTGGCCTGCACCCGAATCGGGAACCACTGATGTTCGCGGAAGAAGCTGTCGAATCCGGCCGCCACTTCCAGGGTGATGCCCTGGGCCTGCGCGGGCGCGGCGACGACCGTCAGCAGCAGCAGGAACGACAGCAACAGTGTCAGGTTGTGGCCGAGCCGGCCCTGGCTCACAGGCGCACCCGGCAATGACGTACGAAGGTGTCGCGTTCGGTCAGGGTGACGAGGTTGTAGCCTGGCCAGTGCAGCGCTTCCTTGTAAGGGTCGGCCTGCTGGTGCCAGGTCTGCGTCTGGAACCAGCTGCTGCGCACGCTCTGGTAGGGGATGCCGTCGCGCAGCGTCAGAATGCTCTCGTGGATGTGGCCGTAGAACACGCAGCGCAGGCGCGAACGCGCCGGCAGGAGCGCTTCGTGCAATGCCTCGCCGTTGCGCAGCAAAATGCCGTCCAGCCAGGGCACCACCAGCGACAGCGGGTTGTGGTGCACGGCCACCACCAGCGGCCGTGCGTCGTCCGCCGCGCAACGCTGCGTCAGCCAGTCCAGTTGTTCCGGCTCCAGCCAGCCATAGTGTTCGTCCATGTTTGGCGCGCCGCTGTCCAGCAGCAGAAACTGCACGCCGCCGATTTCGAATTCCTGGTCGGCGTGCCTTGCGGGCTCCTCGCGTCCCATCAGCACGCGCTGCAGCCAGTCGCCGCGGTCGTGATTGCCGGGCAGGTAATACACCGGCATGCGCAACTGGCGGTAGAGCTCGGCGGATTGCTGATAGTCCTCCGGGCGTTCCGGGTCGCTGTGAACGTCGCCGGTGTGCAGCACAAAGTCAATCGACACGGGCAGCGCCGCGATCTCGCGCACCAGCGCTTCGGCGCCCGGCCGCGGCAGGAAATCGGTCAGCGGGCCGCTCCAGGCGGGGTCCGTCGCCAGGTGCGAGTCGCTGAGGTGAACGAAGGTCAGGGGTTTCATGGTCAGACTCTACAGGACACAGGCAGGCGGCACAAGATACTCACCGACTGCTAAAACTGCGGCGACTTCACCCTGCCGGCCGCGCCTCACAGGCGCACGCGACAATGACGTATGAAAGTGTCTCGTTGGGTCAGCGTGACGAGATTGTAGCCAGGCCACTGGAGCGGCTCCGGCGCAAGGGCTGCCTGGCCGAACCAGGTCCGCAACTGGAAGCAGCTGCCGCGCACGCTGTGATAGGGGATACCGTCGCGCAGGGTCAACAGGCTTTCATGGATGTGTCCGTACAGCACGCAGCGCAGACGATGCCGCGCCAGCAAGAGGATCTCGTGTAGCGCCTCGCCGTTGCGCAATATCAGGTCTTCCGGCCAGGACACCGCCAGCGACAGGGGATTGTGATGCAGCGCCACCACCAGCGGGCGGACGTCCGGCGCCGCGCAGCGCTGTTCCAGCCAGGCCAGCTGCTCCGGCGCAAGGTACCCGTGGCCCCCTTCCGCAGTGGGGACGCTGCTATCAAGCAACAGGAATTGTACGCCACTGCATTCGAATTCCTGGTCGGCGTGGTGTCCGGGATCCTCCCTGCCTGACAGGACCCGCTGCAGCCAGACGCCGCGGTCGTGATTGCCGGGCAAAAAGTACAGCGGCACGTTCAGGCGACGATACAGCGCCAGCGTTTGCCGATACGATTCTTCGCTCTCCGGGTCGTGGACGACGTCGCCGGTATGCAGCAGGAATGCAAAGGGCGCGGGCAAGGACTCCAGCGCGCGCACCAGGGCTTCGGTGGCAGCGAAGGTGGGCCCGGGCTGCCACCCTTGCCCGTCAGGGTCCGCCATCAAATGCGAGTCGCTGAGGTGGACGAAGGTCAGGGCCTGCATGCGTGCAATCTACCGCTGACCAACAGGCCCGACAAGAAGCCGGCCCTGGCTCACATACGAACCCGGCAATGACGCACGAAGGTGTCGCGTTCCGTCAATGTGACCAGGTTGTAGCCCGGCCACCGGAGTGGCTCCATGTAAAGATGCTCCTGGCCGAACCAGGTCTGCATCTGAAGCCAGCTGCTGCGCACACTCTGGTAGGGGATGCCGTCACGCAGGGTCAGCGAGCTCTCGTGGATGTGACCGCAAAAAACGCAGCGCAAGCGATTTCGTGCCAGCAGCAAAACCTCATGCAACGCCTCACCGTTGCGTAGCACGATGTGCTCAAACCAGGGGACGAGCAGCGACAGCGGGTTGTGGTGCAGCGCCACCACCAGCGGCCGCGGGTCATCCGCTGCACAGCGCTGCTCCAGCCAGGCCAGTTGCTCCGGCTCCAGCTGGCCCTGATGCTCGCCGACGACGGGGACGCTGCTGTCCAGCAACAGGAATTGCACGCCGCCGGCCTCAAACTCCCGGTCGGCATGGGCTGCGGGAGCTTCACGACCCAACAGGGCGCGCTGCAACCAGTCGCTACGGTCGTGATTGCCAGGCAGAAAGTGCACCGGCACGCTTAACCGACGATACAGTTCCAACGCCTGCTGATACTCTTCTTCCCGTTCCGGGTCGTGGAGGACGTCACCGGTATGAAGCACGAAGTCAATTTGACAGGGCAGTCCGTTAATCTCGCGTATCAGGGCTTCAGTGCCCGGCAACGAGGGACCGTATTGCATCCCTGTCCTGTCGGGGTCTGTCATCACGTGCGAGTCACTGATGTGGACGAAGGTCAGGGCTTGCATCTATTGGTTTCTGTGTTGGTAGCCAAGCTGCCGTTCGCGTTCGATGGGCGCGCCGCGCTGCAGCCAGTCCAGACAATACACCGAATCAGTGTCGGGATTGACCCACATGATGCCCCTAATGATGTCTATCTGCGGACTGACTGCAAGAAAGTGACTGCGTGCACGATCGTCCATCGACGCGACCCTCCTGTCTGCAGCGAGGGCCGCTTCCAGCAAATGGACATCCTTGAGCATTGCTGTTCGTGAACCGTCATCATTTGCCTGGTTGCTGACGCTGTTGCGTAGCGTGTGATCTTTTGCATCAGGCAGGAAAATGATTTGATTCGTCCTTAGCATCCTGCCCCGCCAACCACTCGTAAACCTGGAACCATGCTCATCCCATTCACTCAGAACATCCGGCGTAAACACGACCTTGTGTTTGTGTTCCCTGACAGCTTCCAGGAAATCGCTACAAGGCCTGGACGGCCCTGCAATGTTTTCTCCGGCTGCCCGTGCGATGTTGGCGTCGATGACCAGAGATTTGCTGCCAGGAGATGAATTCACGTAGCGAATTCGCGTTCAGCAACTGCATCCAGATGTTGCTTTTGAATTCCCAGTTCAACATCCCCGAAGTCTTCAGGCCAGTCGCCATAGGCCCCGTTCCGGTCCGGTTCCACACTGTCGACTTTCGTATAGCCTTCCTTGTCCCGCGTGAACCAGTGCAGCATCACATCTTCATGGTCAAGCTTGTCCTGGGCAATCAGAGTCATTATTCCTTGCAGCAGTAATGAACTGTGCGTCTCAACGACGACGCGCACGCCCCTCTTTGCAGCATCCGCCAATACTGTGGCCAACGCGACCTGCGCGCGCGGATGCAAATGCATTTCAGGTTGTTCGACGTAAACCAATTGGCCGGGTTCCGCTGCCCTTAAAGACACCAGCACCGGCAAGACCTGTGAAACGCCGATGCCTACATCAGCAATACTGACCAGATCCTCCTTGGGATTTTCGCTTGCGCGAACCGGCAAACGACCCACCTGAATTTCAACATTTGCATCATCAACTCGTTCTGGCTTTACCCACCTTGTCAATTCCAGATGGGTCAAGTCACTCTCTACCTGGACAAATCTGTCATCACTCTCCTCCATCCAGTGCAAAAGCAGACTTCCAGTATAATTCTGGAATTGGCCGGGAAATCCGGGCCCCTGGACGTATGCTACAGGATAGGAACGTAAAGGATTGTCCCGCAAGCCGGGGACATGTATCAGGTTCTTGATTGCAGGTTCCAACACAATGGCCGGACTTATGAATGGGTTCGAGATTCTAATCGTATACTGTCTGCCGGGTCGACTGTGTTTCTCAATCGTTCCGAAATACAGAAAACACCTTTGCGATACAATTTCTGCTTCCTCAATCTCAATCACACTGGAGACGTTAGAAAAAATAGTTTCAATTTGTCGAATGATCTCAGCACTGCTCATTCCTGGTACCATGTCAAAGTCCTGTCCATAATAGTTTCCCGTCGTCCTCGAAAGTCGAAGTTCTTTTTTGCGGTAAGCACTCTCTCCAACAGTGAATTCGCTTTTCAGTTTAAGTGTCCCAATATATTCAAACATTTGGAAACAGGTTTCGTATCCTGCGACCAGAATATGATCAAGGTCGTTGTGCGCTCGTGGAACAAACTGCTTGTATTTCGTGAATCGGACATTCGGCCCATTGATTGATAGCGGCCCTGGATCATAAGTCGCGTCCAGCGTCTGTTTCATCATCAACATAGGTTGCATGATGCTGGATTTGCCCGAGCAGTTCGTGCCGGCGAGGATGGTCAACGGGCGGATTTCGATGGTCGTCTCGTCACGGATCGACTTGTAGCCACCGACAGTGATCGCCGTGATGCCTTGCGGTCCCTCAGCCATGGCGAACCTCCTGAATGTCCCTCAGTATACACCTGAGCGGGCCACCCTGAACCGGCGAAACACCACCACCGGCCACGCCTCACAGGCGCACGCGGCAATGGCGTATGAAAGTGTCCTGTTCCGTCAGCGTGACCAGGTTGTAACCCGGCCACTGCAGTGGCTCCGGGAATTCCGTCTCCTGGCCGAACCAGGTCCGGTTCTGGAACCAGCTGCCGCGCACGCTCTGGTAGGGGATGCCGTGGCGCAAGGTCAACAGGCTCTCATGGATATGTCCGTAGAGGACGCAGCGCAAGCGACCGCGCGCCAGCAACAGAATTTCATGCAGCGCATCACCATTGAGCAAAATCAGGTCGTCCAGCCAGGACACCCCGATGGCCAGCGGATGATGATGCAGCGCCACCACCAGCGGACGACTGTCCTGCGCCGCGCAGCGTTGTTCCAGCCAGGCCAGTTGCCCTGGCGCAAGTTGCCCGTGGCCCACGTTGCCGCCCGCGTCCGTAGCGCTGCTATCCAGCAAAAGGAACTGGACGCCGCCAGTCTCAAGCTCCTGGTCGGCGTGAGGGCCGGGACCTTCGACGCCTCGCAGCACGCGCTGCAGCCAGACATTGCGGTCGTGGTTGCCCGGCAGGAAGTACACCGGCACGCTCAACTGGCGGTAAAGCTCAAGCGACTGACGGTACTCATCTTCGCGCTCCGGGTCGTGATTGACGTCGCCCGTATGCAGCACGAAGGCCACCGGCGCGGGCAGCGCCTCAATCTCACGGACCAGCGCCCTGGCGCCCGGCAGCGAGGGGCCTCGTTCCCACCCCCTTCTGGTCGGGTCCCTCATCACGTGCGAATCACTGATGTGCACGAAGGTCAGAGGCTGCATGAGTTGGCTCCAGTGTTCACAGGTAGGCCGGGCAAGACGCTCACCAACAGTTGGAATAGGAGGGCCCGCGATAAATCACCACCGCCCCGCCCTGCCAGAGCCCTCGCGCAGCGAAGCGCGCAGCAGATTGTCCATCGTCGCCAGCACCTGCGCGGCGACCCCCGGGCCGGCAACCAGCGGATCACCGAAGCGCAGCGTCACCTCGCTGTCGCGCCAGCGACTGAACATCACCTGCAGCGTGGCCGCCACCCAGGAACGACGCCGTCCCTCTCTATAGAGGCGCGCAGGGGCCGAACGCAGGGCGCGCGCCGAAATCACACCACTGACCGCTGCAGGCAGGATTGTCAACTGAGGCACCTGGCGTGCGAAGAGCTCGATGCCCTCCGCCGACCAGTCCGCCAGCGACTCCGCCGCGTTATCGTACCAGGCCGGGTCCGGCTCGATGCGACCGGCGGGGAAGTTCAGCAGCGCGCCGCCGCCGCGCAAATGCGCCAGGGCAGTGCGCAAGACCCGGATGCGTCGCCCGCCAGCCTCCGGCAGCAAAATCAGATGCTGCGCGATATTGGGCAGCAGTGTCAGAATTGGACGTTCGGCGGTGATGACCTTCAGGTCCGGCCGACCCGTCAAGGCGAACAGCGCCATGGCGTCCATGACCCCCGCGTGGTTGCCCACAACCAGCAGCGGCTGACCGGGCGCGATGGCCGGGTCCGGCAGGTTGACCGGCTCTACGCTGCGGGTGAAGGCGGGCAGCAACCACTGCGAGGCCTGCACCAGGTCCGTCTCGCCTACCAACCGCTCGTACTGAAAGACCAGACGCGTGATGTCCCGCGCCGGCCCGCGCACCAGCGGCAGCGCGGCCTCGGGGTAGCGCGGCAGGAAGGCGCCAAGCATGTCGCGCGCGTTTTGACGCAGGGCCAGCGCGAAGTCCGACGGGCAGGGTTCAGCCATCGTCGTCCCCTACCCGAAGCGCATAGACCTGCGCGCCGTCCTGCTCGAAGACCCGCTCCAGATACGCCGCCGCCGCCACCGCCGAGACCATGGGCAGTTTCCAGGCGTCGGGCTCATGCCAGCGCCAGGCCCGCGCGAAACTTTCCGGCGCCGCCACGATCTGCGGCAGCAGCACGTAGTCGATGCCCGCGTCGAGCAACAGCGCTTCATGCGACGGGTCCGCGGGATCCAGCCAGAAAGCCCGCAATCGCTCCTGCTCCTCCAGGCTGGCTTCATCGCCGCGGAAGAAAGGCTGACCGCGATAGTAGACGCTGTCGCGCTCGCTGATCACAGCCGCCCAGTCGCCTTCCCAGGAACTGCCCGGCTCACTGCCCGGAAAGTTGAGCACGCGCGCGTCTGGCGGCGTGTGCTCGCGCAGCCAGGTCATGGCGGCCACGTCGGCCTCCGAGGCGAATGCGCCGTGAAAAGCGACGCGCCCCTTGCTGAAGGCCAGCAACTGCGACGGGAAAACCAGCGCCCCCGCCACCAGCAGCGAAGCAAGAGCAAACAAGGCCCGACCCGCCCGTCGCCACGGCCCTTGCGGCCGACGCCCTTCGAGCTTGCCCCACAGCGTCAGCAGGCCCTGCCCCGCCAGCAGGCTCAGGGGGATGATCGGCCCGTGCCAGGCGATGCTGAAGGGATAGTCGTAGCGGAAGAGCGGCAGCCAGGGCGCGATGCGCTCGCTGATGCCGATGAAGGCGAAATCGGCGCAGAGCAACAGCCAGCCAAGAGCCAGCAGGGTCGCCTGTTGCCGCTGCCGCCAGCCCGCCCGCGCCCCGATCAGCGCCAGCGGCCAGCTCCAGACACCGTGCAAGACGAGCATCGTCAGGACATGCGAGGAACTGCGCGTGAAGGGCGAGACAATCTCACCGCCCAGTAGAGGAGCAATGCGTAGCAGCCAGGGGCTGACCAGTAGCAAGGCCAGCAGCGGCGCGCCAACCAGCAACATTAACCAGCGCCGCAGGTCCGGGCGGGGTTCGCCCGCCCACATCGTCACCAGCCAGGGGCCGAAGCCGAGGGCGAGGAGGACGGTGGTGTCCGGATGCGAGAGCGTTACGGCGGCCAGCAACAGACCGGCGCAGGCCAGGTCCATACGTTGACCGGCGCGCTGGTAACGCAACGCGCAAAGAATGAAGCCCTGCGCGAAGACCAGCGCCAGCAGGGTCGTGAAATGCGAATCCATGTAGGCCAGAAACAGCCCCAGGCCCCCGCCCATGGCCAGGGCCACGGCCCGCCCCAGCCGACGGCCGCCGAGGTCCGCCCCGAGGTCATGGGCCAGCCAGACATTGATCAGGCCCAGCACCGCCGCGAAGGCAAACATCACCTGGTGTACGGGATGGCCCAACTTCTCACTGAGCCAGGCCACCAGCGTGCTGAAACCCGGCGCATATAGATAGTCTGTCTCCGGATGGAAGGGCGCCAGATTGTCCAGGCTGCCAGCCAGACGGGTCATCAGCGCCAAATAGCCGAATCCCTGGGCGTCGGTGTCCAGTGGCACCGGCAGCAGCACTACCGGCAGGGCGAAGAGCGCGCCTGCCAGCGCGAACAAGGCCAGCTCCGTCCTGCCCGGCCAGGCCATGTCGGCGTCATCGGCGTCCGCATCCTGCCCCGCAGCGGCCAGATGCCCGCGCCCAAGGGTCCCGCCCAGCAGGACGGCGGTGACCAGCGCGAACAGCAGATAATCGATGACCAGCGTGTCCCAGCCGAACAGCATCGTCCAGGCCAGCGCGCCGCAAAGCACCAGCGCCAGAGTCAGCGCGGCGCCGAGGCCAACGCGCGCCTTGCCGCCGGGCAGGGCCGGCGCCAGCAAGGCCCCGGCGCCCAGCAGCACGCTGCCCAAGATGAACATGATCGAGAGTGGAATCATCCGGCGCAGTATAGCAGGCGCCGCCGCTGGTCCCTGGCATCAGGCAGCGATTATGCTATCCTGACGCGCAGCCGACCAAGGGAGGTTTCCTCATGAAACGAACGGCTGTGCGCATCCTGCCGGCCTTGCTGGCCCTGCTCGTTTTGTCGGCTTCTCTCGGGTCGCTGGCGGCCCAGGACGAGGAGGTCGACACACTCAACATCCTCTACTGGCAGGCTGCCTCCATCCTTAATCCCTACCTCTCCGGCGGCACCAAGGACGTGGATGCCGCCGCGCTCGTGCTTGAACCGCTGGCCTGGTTCAACCCCGATGGCATTCTTGTGCCCGCGCTGGCCGATGCGATCCCCACCCTGGAAAACGGTGGCGTCTCCGCAGACCTGACCAGCATCACCTGGCGGCTGAAGGAAGGCGTCGTTTTCTCCGATGGCGCGCCCCTGACCTCGGCCGACGTGGTCTTCTCCTGGGCGTATTGCACGCATCCCGAGGCCGGCTGCTCCGGCCTGCGCTGGTTTGAGGACGTTTTGAGCGTCGAGGCCCTCGACGAGCTCAGCATCCGGATTACCTTCAGCAAGCCGAAACCTTATCCCTACGCGCCCTTCGTCGGCGAAGGCTCGGTCGTGCTTCACAGCGGGCAATTCGCCCATTGCCTCGGCAGCGCGGCCCCGACTTGCACCGAAGAAAACTTCGCTCCCCTCGGCACCGGCCCCTACGTGGTGGAAGAGTTCCGCGCCAACGACGTGGTGACCTACAACGCCAATCCACTTTACCGTGAAGCGGGCAAACCCCACTTCCAGCGCGTCGTCTTCAAGGGCGGCGGTGACGCCGAATCCGGCGCGCGCGCCGTGCTGGAGACCGGAGAGGCCGATTACGCGTGGAATCTCCAGGTCGCACATCCTGTGCTTGCCGCCATGGAAGCAGCGGGCCACGGCCGCATCGAGGTGGGCTTCGCGACCAATATCGAGCGCCTGCTGCTCAACCAGAGCAATCCCTCGCCGGACCTGCCGCCCGAAATGCGCTCCATCGACCCGGTCAACAACCCGCATCCCTTTCTCACCAACATGGCCGTGCGCCAGGCCCTTTCCATGGCCATTGACCGCAATGTCCTCGCCACCCAGCTTTATGGCGCGGCCGGCCGGCCGTCCTGTAACCTGATCAACGGCCCGCCCCACAACGTCTCACCCAACAACGACGCCTGTCTGACCCAAGACATCGCCGGCGCCAACGCCCTGCTGGACGATGCCGCCATCCTCGACAGCGATGGCGACGGCGTGCGTGAACTGGATGGCGTGCCGCTCCGCGTCGTCTACCAGACCTCGACCAACGCCCTGCGCCAGGACACGCAGGCCCTGATCAAGCAATGGTGGTCTGAAATCGGCGTCGAGACCGAATTGACCAACGTCAGCGCCGCCGTGTTTTTTGGCGCGGACCCGGCCAGCCCCGACACTTATCACAAGTTTTACGCAGACGTTCAGATGTGGACCACCTTCACCGGCTCGCCGGATGCCGAGGCCTTCCTCGCCGGCTGGCTCTGCGGCGATGAACCCTCGCCGGCCAACAACTGGCTGGGCCGCAACGTTCCGCGCTTCTGCGACCCCGCCTACGACGCGCTCTATGAACAACTGCAGCGCACGGGCTCGCTGGCGCAGCGCGCCGAACTCACCATCCGGCTCAACGACCTGCTGATCGACAGCCTGGTGGTTGTCCCGCTGGTCTATCGCGGCAGCGTCTCCGGCATTTCCAACCGCCTCGAGGGAGTCTGGATCAACGACTGGAATTCCGAAATGTGGAACATCGAGGACTGGACCCGCGCCGCCTGACCCCGCTCCACGCCCTGATTTCACCCTGGCGGGCGGACACTGTTCCGTCCGCCACGCTTTCCCGCTTGACATGGGCAGCCATTGCGTCAACATTCGCATCAAAAGCAACCCGGGACAGCCATCATGCCCCTGGCCATCGTCGCCTCCCGCAATCCGGTCAAGATTGAGGCCCTGAGCCTCGCCCTGTCGCGCCTGCTGCCGCAGCAGACCTGGCAGGTGCAGGGGCGTGACCTGCTCTCCGGCGTGGCCGACCAGCCCATGAGCGACGCCGAGACCCTGCAGGGCGCGCGCAACCGCGCCTGCCGCGCCAGAGAAGCCGTGCCCCAGGCGCAACTGTGGCTGGGAATCGAAGGCGGTATCGAGGCCGTCGGCGACAGCCTGCGTTGCTTCGCCTGGGTGCAGATGCTGACGCCGGAGCTCAGCGGTCGCAGCCGCACGGCCACCCACGACCTGCCCGACGAGGTCGCGCGTCTGGTGCGCGCCGGCCGCGAACTGGGCCACGCCAACGACCTCGTCTTCGGCAGTCAAAACAGCAAGCAGGGCAGCGGTTCGGTTGGCCTGCTCACCGGCGACGCCCTGACGCGTCGCGAATACTACGCCCAGGCCGTCCTGCTGGCGCTCATCCCCCTGCGCAACCACAACCTGCACTTCGGCGACTCATGAAAGACGTGGCCGCGGCCCTGCGCGCGGCGACGCAGACCCTGCAGGCCGGCAGCGACACAGCCGCGCTGGACGCCCAACTGTTGCTGGCCCTGGTCACCGGGCGGGGGCGCGCCTGGCTGCTGGCACATGGCGAATTTCCGCTCACCGATGCGCAAACGCGGCGCCTATCCGCTCTCGTCGCGCGCCGCGCAGGGGGCGAGCCGCTGGCCTACCTGCGTCGCCGCCAGGCATTCTTCGACCGTGCTTTTCACGTGTCGCCGGCGGTGCTTATCCCGCGGCCCGAGAGCGAACAGTTGCTGGAGCAGGCGCTGGCGCATACGCCGCCGGACTTCAACGGCACGCTGGCGGAGATCGGCACGGGCAGCGGCGCCCTGGGCATCACTTTCGCCGCGCTGCGCCCGCGCGCCCGCGTCATCCTGACGGACATCAGCCCGGCGGCGCTGGCGGTGGCGCGCATAAACGCCGCCCGCCACCGGGTGCGGGTGACGTTCCGCCAGGGCGACATGCTGCAGCCCCTGCTGCAGCGCAGTGAGCGCGTCGACATGCTGCTGGCCAACCTGCCCTACGTCAGCAGTGAGGACTTGCCGCAACTGGCAGTCAGCCGCCATGAGCCGTGGCTCGCCATGGACGGCGGGCCGGACGGCATGGCGCTCAACCGACGTTTGCTGCGGGCGCTGTCTCGGGTCTGTCAGCCGGGCGCGCTGGCCCTGCTGGAGATCGGCATGCTGCAGGGCGCGGAGGCGCTGCGCCTGGCGCAGGCGCTGCGGCCTCGTCAGGCGCAAGTGCTGCAGGACCTTGCCGGCCTCGACCGTGTGCTGCGGGTAGAACTTTGACCGAGACCTGGTTTCGTTAACCGAAGCCCCGGTTTCTATTAGCAACCAGCCTTGTTCAGCGTGTAATTGAAGAAGCCTTGGTTGTCCGTGCGGTTGCTCTCCGGAATATTGCCGTCGTGGTTGACGAAGGCCTTCATGATGTGCTGCTCGTTGAAATGGAAAGTGATCGTGATCTCGGCGCTGGCGCTCACCGTCTGGCCGGGATCGATGGGCGGGAAGGTGCCGAACACGACCGCCTCGTTTCCATCCAGACGACCGCCATCCCGCTTGGTGGCGTAGTCCTGGAAGCGCACGCTGCCGCCCGGTGAGCGCGAAGTGCCGAAGTTGGCCACGTCGATCTCCACCCGGAAGCCCACGCCACATTCAATCTTGCCGCCCGCGGCGCTGTGACGCATGCTGCCGGCCACCAGGTTGACGTCCCCGACGACCACTTCCGGCGCCGCGGTCGGCGGAATGGCCGTGGGTTGCGGCAGGGGCGGCCCCCAGATCGCCGGCAGATCGTCGATGTTCCCGCTAATTTCCAGCAGGCTGCCAAAGACCCAGCCCTCGCCGTTGTAATATTTGATCTTGTACCAGGTCTTGTGAATGTTGACCGCCAGCAGTTCGACCTGGTCGCCGGCCCCGATACTGCCAATCGGCGGCGCAAAGCGCGTGTCCGGCCCGGCGCGCACGTAGGCCCCGCGTTGCACCCGCGCCATCGGCCGGTCGGAGGTTGGCTCCGGTTCGGCGGTCGGCGGGTCGGCTTGCTCTGCCACGGCCGGCTCCGGCGGCACTTCTCCGCTGCCGTTCGTATCGCCCTGGCTGCCGCCAGGCGCCTGCTCGCCGGTGACGCCGCCCTGACCGATCACCGTCACAGTGACGCTGGCGGGCACGCTGCTGCTGCCATCGCTGCGCGCGGCAATCACACTCAATATGTGCGCCCCGGCGCCGGAGGCCGTCCAGCTGCTGGATGCGATGAAGTTAGAGACGCCGTCGCTGTTGGGGCTGGCCTGGGAATCAAGGACCTGGTCGTCCACCGCAAAATCGACCCGCGCCAGGTCCGCGCCGGCGTTAACCACCTGCACCTGAATGTTGACTGCCACGCCCTCGAGATAGGTCGAGTTGGGCATGGGCGACAAAATCTGCACTTGCGGCGGCCCGCTAATCTCCTCTACCTGCGGGCCGGTCGACACAGTCAGATTGCAGGCCGCCAGCAGGGGCAGCAAGATGAGCGCAGACAGGGCTGCCGCAGCGTTCGCGAATTGCCTCATCGTGGTTCTCCCGTGCCTCCAGGCAACCTGCCTTGTCTCTATCCTGCCCCAGACCGGGATTCAACGCAAGTGGGCAGGATCAGATGCTGTGAAAAGCGCCGGTCTCCAGCACGTCAACCGGCACCCCTTCCAGTTCCCGCGGCACAAGTTCGGCCGGCGCAAGGCTGGCGCGCGGCAGCTTGCGCGCCACCATGACGACCAGCGCCACCTGGTCCGTAAACTGGCCCTGGCGTTTACGCAAGCCGACGGCCGTCCCCACCACGTTGGGCAGGGCCATCAACTGCTCGCTGTACTTCTCCTGCATGCGGATCGCCCGTTGGGTCTGCTGGTCCTGGTCCATCGCGGCACCTCAGAGGGTCACGTCCAGCGCTTCCAGCAGCGGCCGGATCGGCGTGAAGATCGTCGCCTGGGTGGAACCGGCGAAGAGCAGCCCAACCGCCACCCTGTCCTCGCCATGCACGACCAGCGCGCCGGAATCGCCGCCCAGGCTCATGGGCGACGTCAACACCTGGCCGGTGAAACGCGCCGATTTCTTGCCATAGGCGACGTTGACGGTGGCATTCAACAACATGACTTTCCCTTTCGTCAGGTCGGTGGTGCGCCCGGTCTTGCGCACGGCCATGCCCAGGGTCGCCGGGCGCGTGCCGCGCACGCGGCCGATGCCGCGGATATCGGCGTTGAACATCGTCAGGTTAACCGGCCGCGCCAGAGCCACGTCGAAATGGTTGCCGCTGGACAGGGCCGCCTGTTGCGCGGCCAGCGCCGAATTCGCCGCGACGGCCGTCTGCACGCGCCAGTCCGAGCCGTAAAGTTTGTTCATGGTGTTGATCACGTTGACGAGGACGCGCAGGAATCGTCCGGGGTTGTTGGCGGGGCGGACGCGACGCGTCGGCTGCGGCCGGGGCGGCGGCTCGCCGATGAAGTGCAGCGGGATGAAGCGCTCCAGATGCGCCACCACGTCGGCCGGGTTGCGCCCGCCATCGCTGGGCGCGGGCTGCAACACCGGGTCGCCCGACTTGGCGTCATTGGCGTTGGCCAGCACGTGATTGTTGGAGAGGATGAGACGTTCGCCGCTCAGACGGTCGGTGACCAGCGTGCCCAGCGTGCCCGCCGTCACCTGATAGTGGCCGATGCTGACGCCGGCCGGCATGCCGGGTCGAAATCGATCGCGCGGGTTCGCCAGCGCGCGCAGGTAACCCACCTCATAAACGTCGGTGCGTATCCCGTCAATCGAGCGCGGGACGCGGTCACGCCGGGAAAGCGCCGCCACCGGCAGTTTGCGTTCCACCAGCACCACGACGGACTGCTCACCCGTGGTCTCGATCTTGCTGCCCTTGTTGCCCACGGCCACACCGACGACGTTGGCGCGACGCAACAGGTCCCCCTGGGCGGCCCGCTGCGCCCGCAGCGCTTCTTCAACGCTCATGCATCCGCTCCCGCAGCCAGCGCCTGCGCGCCGCATTGTAGCATGTGCCGACCTGAATACTTTATGAACGTCCTGCACGCAGGGCGGCGGCGCTGGTATGATAGCCTTGTGCCGATGCAGCGGAGTTTTCACCGCGTGAGCCGATTCCATACCCCCTTGCTGGTCCTGCCGGCCCTAATCCTGCTGCTGGTCGCCTGCAGCAGCGGCCCGGAGCGCGAGATCGGCGTCGGTGACACACTGCTTGAGCAGGACTTTTCGGAGCCCAACAGCTTTGAGGAAGGTATCTACACCGACGCCTCGTTGCGTATCGACGACGGTCGTTACCTGATCCGCGTCAACAGCGGCGACGGAGAGGTCTGGTGGGGGCAATGGGGCGACACGCTGGACAACGTCGTGATTGACGTCGACGTCGAGCAGATCAGCGAGCGCGAGGAAGCCGCCTGGGGCGTGGCCTGCCGCCTGCGCGGCCAGGTCGGCCAGCAGATGGAGAGCGAACCCCTGCTGGAGCTTTTGACGCTGGGCGAGTCGGCAGAATACGGGGATGGCCTGGACGTCGCGCTGCAGCCGCCGGCGGCCGCAGCCATCGCCAACGGCGACGGTTACCTCTTTCTCATCCAGGGGAGCGGCACCTGGGGCATCTTCCGCGCCCCCTGAGCGACTGGACGGCCTCGGACCTGGTCCAGCGTGGCCCCGGCGCGCGCAACCACCTGCGCGCCGTCTGCGCCGACGATTACCTCGCCTTCTATATCAACGAGGCGTTCGTGGCGGAAGTGGAGGACAACAGCTTCGCCAATGGACAGATCGGGCTGGCGGCGGCCGCCTTCAACCGCCTTGGCGTCGAGGTCGGCTTCGAAAACCTCGTCGTCAGCGAGGCCATCGGCGGCTAGGCCCGTCCTTTGCATGCAAGGGCCGAAACCCGCATGACTTTCTTTGACAAATGCATGACGTCCCCCTAAAATGCGGGGCATGATACCCGGATGTTGTGACAGCAACGTTCGCAGGGGCCGACGACACGCGCGGGGCACAAAACCGGCGCGTGTTTTGATTCCGCCAGCAGCGGCGGAACAGGGAGCGTTCGATGGACAATGGCATGATCAGTCAGATCGAAAAGGCGCGCCTTTACGCCGAGGAGCCGGAGCGCGTGACCTTTCGCAGCCTGGAAATCCACTTTGACGGCGACAACGACGCCTATCACATCACGCTCGCGCAAGAGGGCTGGCGTTGCAGCTGCCAGGGCTTTGAGACCCATCGCATCTGCCCGCACATCATGGCGCTGGAACGCCTCTTGCGACCCATGCTGCCCCTGCCGCCGCTGCCCTACGCGCCCGGCCAGAACGTCGTCAGCGACGTCGAAAAGGCCAGTCGTTACGCACAGGAAAGCGACCGTATCCACGTGCGCGCCTTCGAGGCAACCGTGCGCGGCCTCAACAGCGACCACGAGGTCGGCTACGGCGATGGCAACTGGCATTGCGACAGCGATTCCTTCCGCCGCCGCGGCGTCTCCAGCCATACCATCGCCATGGAACGCCTGCTTGGCGGCATGTTTCGCGTGAAGGACGAACCGGCCGCATGAGTATTTGACAAGTAAGGCCATTGCTGCCAGTATCCTGCTGACACAGGGCACAAGGGGTGCCGGCCGACGGCGGCGTGCAGCGACTCTCTTGCGCCCGGCCGCTGGTTACCCGGGAGGAGTGTGGACTTGGCTGTCTTGATGGAGGTCAACAACCTCGTCACGAGGTTCTATACCCAGGAAGGCACGGTCTACGCCGTTAACGACATTTCCTACCAGTTGCAGGAAGGCGAGACTCTCGGCGTCGTCGGCGAAAGCGGCAGCGGCAAAAGCGTGCACTCACTCTCGATTATGGGGCTCATCCCCAGCCCGCCAGGCAAGGTCGAAAATGGCGAAGTCATCTTCCGCGGGCGGGACCTGCTGCAACTGCCGCCCGAGCAGATGCGCCTGGTGCGCGGCGCCGAAATCGCCATGATCTTTCAGGACCCCATGACCTCGCTCAATCCGGTGCTGACCATCGGCTCGCAGATCACCGAAGCGCTCAAGCTGCACATGGGCATGAACAACAACCAGGCCAACGAGCGCGCCGCGGAGTTGCTTTCGCTCGTCGGCATCCCGGATGCCGCCAGCCGCCTCAACAACTATCCGCACCAGTTCTCGGGCGGCATGCGCCAGCGCGTGATGATCGCCATGGGCCTCTCCTGCAACCCCAAGCTGCTCATCGCAGATGAACCCACCACCGCGCTCGACGTCACCATCCAGGCGCAGATCATCGACCTCGTCAAGCGTCTGCGCGAGGAATTCGACATGGCGATCATCTGGATCAGCCATGACCTTGGCGTGGTGGCCGGCATTGCCGACCGCATCATCGTCATGTACGCCGGCACAATCGTCGAGAGCGGCGTGGTCGAGGAAGTCTTCGACGACACCCGCCACCCCTACACCCTCGGCCTGTTGCAATCGCTGCCGCGCATGGACCGCAGTTCGCAGCGCCTCGTCTCCATTGAGGGCTCGCCGCCGGACATGCGCAATCCGATCGCCGGCTGTCCCTTCGTGGACCGTTGTCCGGTGCGCATTGATCGCTGCGTTACGGAAACGCCCGTGCTGGAAGCAGTGCCGGAAGGTCATCAGGACCACATGATGGCCTGCTGGGTCGACGTGCGCGAACTGGACATCGTGGCCGCCAGTGAAGGAGCGAAGCAGACATGAGCGCAGTGGCCGACCAACCTCTTGCCCGCAACGCAGCGGACGCCGACGCGGACGGGCGCGTGCTGGTGCGCGTGCGCAACCTGAAGAAACATTTCCCCATCACTTCCGGCATCGTCATCCAGCGTCAGGTCGGCGCCGTCAAGGCCGTCGATGGCATCAGCTTCGATATCTACGAGGGCGAGACTCTCGGCCTTGTGGGCGAATCCGGCTGTGGCAAGAGCACCACCGGGCGCACCGTGTTGCAACTCTACGAGCCAACCGCCGGCTCGGTGCAATTGCGCGAGGACGGTGAACTGCGTGAATTGACCGAGATGAAGGGCGAGGACCTGCGCCGCATGCGGCGGCGCATGCAGATGATCTTCCAGGACCCCTATGCCTCGCTCAACCCGCGCATGTCCGTCGGCCGCATCGTCAGCGAACCCTTGCGCATCCACAAGACCATGGAGCGCAACGAACAGGAAGGCTACGTGGAACACCTGCTGGAGCGGGTGGGCCTCAATCCCTATTTTGTCAATCGCTACCCCCACGAGTTTTCCGGCGGTCAGCGCCAGCGCATCGGTATCGCCCGCGCTTTGGCGCTGGAACCCGGTTTCATCGTGGCGGACGAGCCCATCTCCGCGCTGGACGTCTCGATTCAGGCGCAGGTCGTCAACCTGCTGGAAGACCTGCAGGAAGAATTGAACCTGACCTACCTGTTCATCGCACACGACCTCAGCATGGTGCGCCACATTTGCGATCGCGTCGCCGTGATGTACCTCGGCAAGATCGTCGAACTGGCGCCCGCCGACCAACTCTACGAAAACCCCCTGCACCCCTACACCCAGGCGCTGCTCTCGGCTGTGCCGGTGCCGGACCCCATGCGCGAGAAGCGCGCGCAGCGCATCATCCTCACCGGAGACGTGCCCAGTCCATCCAATCCGCCCGAGGGCTGCAATTTCAACACGCGCTGCCCCGTGCGTTTCGGGCTCTGTTACGACGCGCCCGACCCCGGTCTGATCGAGGCTTCGCCCGGTCACTTCGTCGCCTGTCACCGGGTCGGCTAGCCGCCGCGTTGCAATGTGACCGTCTCCGACAGCGATGCCGGCGACACGACTGCCGGCATTTCGCAGGATGCAGACGCCGGTCAGGGCCCGACCCGTCCGGTCGCCGCCCTTCGTCAGCTATTTGAACTCGCGCTGGAACCGCCGGCGCAAGCGATCGCGCCCGGGGGGCGCAGCAGTGTCCGACTCGTAATCCGCAATGACGGGGACGCCCCGGCGCGCTATCGACTCAGCCTGGATGGAATCCCGGAAAGCTGGGCCCGCTACGATTCCCTGACCGCGACGATCGCGCCGGGCGCATCCACCCTCCTCTACATCCTGCTGCACCCGGGAAGGCATCCGCAATTCCCGCCTGGCGAGCACAATCTGGTCCTGCGCGTTGAGCCGACCCATGCGCCGCAGGCCGCGCGCGAACAGGAATTTGTGCTTCAACTGCTGCCTGGCAGCGGTTTCGGCATGGCGCTCGATCAGGAAGGAAACCAGCTCCAGCTCCTGCTGCACAATCACGGCAATACGCCCCTGCCGATCCAGCTCGGTGCGCTGGCGCCCGCCGATATCCACGCGCCCAGGCTACCCGCAGGCCCCCTGACCCTTGCGGCCGGGGAACAGCGCAGTTTGCCACTGCGCCTGCGCGCCGGCGCCCGTCCCCTGCTCGGCGGAAGCCGCACCATTGAATTCACCATCGAGGCCAACTCGCTGGATGAGGCCGGCTTTGTGCTCGCCCTGCCCGCCCGTCTGCGGGTCTCCCCGCGCCTCGACTGGCGCATCATCCCGCTGCTGCTCCTGCTCCTGGCGCTGACCGTGCTGGCCCTCGTGCAGAGACAGCCCCTTGTGCCTTCCATTTTGGACTTCAACAGCAACAACAGGTTGCTGCCACGGGGCGAGGCGCTGGTACTCGAATATCAGGTGCAGGACGCCGCGACGCTGCAACTCGAGGTCAATGGCCAGTTGCGCGATCTGCCGCCTGAAATGCCAACAGGTGGCTACCGGATCGAAACCCTGAATCTGGATGGCGACATTGCGCTGCTGCTGCTGGCCGGAAACGGCGATCACAGCGTCAGTCAGCCCCTGGTCGTCACCGTCTTTGAGCCCATGCAGGTGCTGGACTTCAGCGCTGCGCCGGCGACGCTGCTGCGCCACGTGGAGCAGACGCTGTCCTTGCGTTGGGACGTAAGGGGCGCACGACAATTGCGGATCGAAGGTCCGCAGCAACTGGCAAGAAGCGACCTTGCAGCCAGCGGCGCGCTGGAGAGCCTTTCCTTGCAGACCGGGGACGCCCTTGCCCTCAAGCTGGTTGCCACGGATGCGTATGGCAACCTGCTGGAGCATCGGCTCATCGTTCCGGCCTTCACGCCCACCTGTACGGTGAAGAGTGACACCCTGGACCTGTATGGCGAACCACAAGCCGATGCGCAACCGCTGGCGCAACTCGAGGCCGGCAGCCAGGTGGCCGTCGACGGTCGCGACCCGGACGGCCTCTGGCTGCACCTGCCAACCGCTGAGTCGGGCGCCTGGGTTCAGGTAGATGGGCTGGACTGTCAGGGTTTTGCGCCGGCAGACCTGCGCGTGCTGGAGCCTGGCCGCGGCTGAACCGCTTCAGGTGATGGGCACCATGTGAATGATGGTGACGCCGCTGCCGCCCTCGCCGGGATGCGCCTCCGTCACCTTGGCGATGAGGGGATGGTCGTTGGCGCGGTCGCGCACGGCCTTACGCAGCGCGCCGGTGCCCTTGCCGTGAATGATGCGGCCGAAAGGCAGGCCGGAGGTCCAGGCGGCATCCAACCAGGTCTCAAAGCGCTTCAGCGCCTCTTCCACCCGCTCGCCGCGCAGGTCCAGCTCCAGCCCGGGTGACTTGCCTTTGGGCGCCACGGGGTCGGGCGAGGCTTCGTAACGACGCTCGCCGCCCCGCCGCATGGCGGGCCCCTCCAGCTGCGGCCGTCGCCGCAACTCATGCACACCCGCCCGCACGCGCAGGGACCCCATTTGCACCAGTGCCTCGTCGCCGTCCAGTTCGCGGATGGTGCCCTCGCTGTTGAGCGTGCGCAGCCACACGCGCTGGCCTGCGCGCGGCACCCAGTCCGCTTCGGGAGCCACGTTTTCGCTGGCCGGCGGCGGCGCAACCTGACCTTCCAGGCCGGCTGCCGCTTCCTGCAGCGCCGCCAGTTCCGCCAGCGGCTGACCCGCGGCGTGCAGTTCACGGCGCAGTCGGCGCATTTCACGCTGGAAGCCGCGCAGTTCATCCTCCGCCTGACGTCGCGCCGCGTTGATCACGTCGCGGCGCTCGTCATCCAGTTTGTCAAGCCGCGTCTGCAACTCGTCACGCTGTTCTTCGGCGTCCTCAAGGGTGGCGCGCAGGGCCCGGTCCTGGCGGCGAACGTCCTCCCGGGTGCGCTGGATTTCGTCGAGCAAATCGTCCGCCACCAACTCCTCGGTGGCCACCATGTGGCGCGCCGCGTCAACAATGCCCTCATCCAGACCCAGTCGCCTGGCGATCGCCAGCGCGTTGGAGCGGCCGGGCAGACCGATGACCAGGCGATAGGTCGGTTTCAGAGTCTCCGGGTCAAACTCGACGCTGGCGTTGCGCACGCCGGGCGTCTCCACGCCATAGATCTTCAGTTCCGGGTGATGGGTCGTTACAACGGTCGTCACGCCACGGTCGCGCAAATGGGTCAGCAGCGCCCGCGCCAGCGCCGAGCCTTCGGCCGGGTCCGTGCCGGCGCCCACCTCGTCCAGCAGGACCATGGAGTGACTGTCCGCTTCCTGCAGGATGTTGATGGTGTTGGTCATGTGCGCCGAGAAAGTGCTCAGCGACTGTTCGATGCTTTGCTCGTCGCCGATGTCGGCGTAAATGCCGCTGAAGACGCTCAGGCGCGCGTCGTCCGCCGGCAGTTGCAGGCCGCACTGGGCCATCAGCGCCATCAGCCCGGCGGTTTTCAGGGTCACCGTCTTGCCGCCGGTATTGGGCCCGGTGATGACCAGCACCCAGGTGCTGGCGTCAAAGACGAGGTCGATCGGGACGACCGGACTGCCAATGAGGGGATGGCGCGCGCCCTGCACGTGCACCACGCTGCCCGGCGAACCATTGCCTGGCCGGAAAGGCACGAAGATCGGCTCGCAGGCGGCAAGCTGCTCCGCGTAACGCGCCCGCGCCAGCACCAGGTCCAGCTGGGCCAGCACGTCCACCGTGCGCACGATGGCCTCTGCTTCTTCGCCGACCTGCGCGCTCAGCGCCGCCAGGATGCGCCGGACTTCCTTTTCCTCTTCCAGTTGCAGTTCGCGCCAGGCGTTGTTCAGTTCAACAGTCGCCAGCGGCTCGATGAACAGGGTCGCGCCGCTGGATGATGAATCGTGCACAATGCCCGGAATGCGGCCCTTGAAACCGGCCTTGAGCGGGATGACGTAGCGTCCGCCGCGCGTCGTGACCAACGCCTCCTGCAGGAAGGGGCGATGCTCGCTGCTGGCGACGATGCGCTCCAGACGCGTGATCAATCGTTCGTGCGCCAGCTTGAGATCGCGGCGCAGGATCGCCAGGCGCGGGCTGGCGTGGTCGCGTATGTCGCCGTTTTCCGTCAACGCGGCGCTGATGGCGGCCTGCAACTCACTGCATTCCTGCGCTTCGTTGATGAGCTCAACCAGCAGGGGGTACTGCGCGCGCAGGCGGCCGATGGTGCGGCGCAGGGTCGTGGCGCGGCGCAGCGTCTGGCGGATGTCCAGCAGGGTGGCCGGGTCACAGTGAATGCCGCGCGTCGCCAGCATGGCCGGGTCGCGCACGTCGCGCGCGCCACCCAGCGACACCTCGCGCTGTTCAAGCAGGAGGCGCGCCTCGGCGGTCTCACGCTGCCATTGCGCGGCTTCGTCGAAATCGCCGGTCGGCAGCTGCTCGCGCGCCAGTTGCGCCCCGGCGGAGAAGGAACAATGCTCCGCCAGTTGCTCCAGCACCTTGTGCAGTTCCAGCGCCTGCAGCGCCCTTGCGTTCATTGCCTGGCTTCCATGGCCTGCCGCAGGCAGTATACACGGCGACGCCCGGTATTTCAGCGCTGTACAAGACCCGACCTGGCGGGCCTGTACTGGCTGCGCCCGTGCTAAAATGGCCGCATGGACGAAGCCCTGCGCGTGTTGCATTTCGCAGACCTGCACCTCGGCGTCGCCAACCATGGACCCGTCGACCCGCAGAGCGGCCTCGGCGCGCGCGCGCAGGACTTTTTGCAACGCCTCGACGACCTGGTCGGTCTGGCCTGTGAACACGACGTTGACCTGACGGTCTTCGCCGGCGATGCCTTTCACAACCGCTCGCCCAACCCCACCCTGCAACGCGAGTTTGCCAAACGCGTGCAGGCCTTCGCGCAGCAGGCGCCGCTGCTCTTGCTGACCGGTCGCCATGACCTGCCGTTGCAGCCGAGCCGCGCCAGCAGCCTCGAGATTTTCGCCACGCTGGCCGTCCCCGGCGTGCTGGTATGCAACGACTACGAAGTCCGACAGATTGACACGCGTCGCGGCCCGCTGGCCGTGACGACCGCCCCCTGGCCGCAACGCGCGCGCCTTTTGCCTGAAGCGCGCGGCACGCTGTCAACGACTGAACTGGAAGAAGCGCTGGCGACCCGCCTGTCGGATCTGGCGGCAGAAGCCGACCGCTACGACATGCCTCGCCTGCTGGTCGCCCACTTCGCCGTTTGCGGCGCGCAGGCGGGCAGCGAGGCCGGCTTTATCCCTGGCGACGCGCCGAACCTCCCGCCTGATCTGCTCGCCGACCCGCGCCAGGACCACGTCGCCCTCGGTTACCATCATCTCCATCAGGACCTGACGACGGGTCGTGCGGACCGCCCTGCCGTGGTCTGCAGCGGCGCCCCCGAACGCCTGGATTTCAGTGAAGAGGATGCGCCGCGCGGCGCTTGCCTGATCGAGTTGGCGCGTGGCGCGACGCGCTGGCGTTTTCTGCCGCTCGACGCGCGGCCGCTACGCAGCCTGCAGCTGGACCTGCGGCAAAGCGCGGCACCCGCCGGGGCCCTGCAACAGGCCCTCGCCGACCAGCAGCTGGAGGGCGTCATTCTGCGCCTGCTCTTGCAACTGTCCGCAGATAACGAGGCGGCCCTCGACGCGGACGCGCTCCACGAGGCCCTGCGCAACGCCGGCGTCTGGCATCTGGCGGGCTTGCAGCGCGAGGTCGAGCGGCCCAGGCGCAGCGCCGGCACCGGCCTCAACGACCTGGAGCCCTTGCCCCTGCTGCAACACTACCTGGAAGCGCGCGATACCCCGCCGCAGCGGCAAAAGAACCTGCTCGACGCCGCCGCAGGGCTGCTGCGCGAGGTCGGGACCGTTTCGGACTGATGTTGCCGCTGCGTCTGGAACTGCGCAACTTCATGTCCTGGCGCGAACTGGATGCCCTGCGCCTGGAGAACATTCACATCGCCTGCCTCGGCGGCCCCAACGGCGCCGGCAAGTCCGCCCTGCTGGATGCCATCAGCTGGGCGCTGTGGGGCCGCGCGCGCGGCCGCAGCGCCGCCGACCTGCTGCGTGAGGGCAGCCGGCAAATGCGCGTCCAGCTGGATTTCCGCCAGGACGACCAAGTCTACCGCGTGCTGCGCCAGCGCTGGCGGGCGCGACGCGGCGAGGGTTCGCTCGACCTCTTCGTGCGCGATGCGCAGGGCAACTTCACCCGCGTCAGCGAAGCGAGCATGCGCGCCACACAGCGGCGCATCACCAGCCTGGTCCGGCTGGATTTCGAGACCTTTGTCAATTCCGCCTGGCTGCAGCAAGGCCGCGCCGATGCCTTCACCAGCCGCACGCCGGCGGAACGCAAGCAATTGCTGGCCGGCATCCTTGATCTCTCGCTGTGGCAGCGCCTGGAGCAGGCAGCCAAAGACCGCCTCTCCGGGCTGGAGACGCAGCTGGTCCTGCTGCAATCCCGCAGCGAGGAGATTGAAGGCGACCTGGCGCGTCAGCAGACGCTCGCAACTGCCCTGCAGCACGCCGGGGAAGCCCACGCCGTGGCGCAGCGCGCGCTGGAGGCCGCGGAGCAGGTCGCTCAAGGCAACCAGCATGTGCCGCACGACCTTCGTTTCGCCAGGGAGCGCCTGGCCGAAGAGCGCGACAAACTGCAACAGCACCTGGCAGACGGCGAAGCCGCCGGCAGCGATTGCGAACGGCAGCGCGAACGCATCGTCGCCTTCGAAAACTTGCTGGCCCAACGCGAAGAGATTAAACAGGGCTGGGATGCCCTGCAGGACGCGCGACAGAGCGACCGTCAACTGGGCGAGCGCCTGCGCCGGCTTGGTGACCTGCGCCAGCGTGAACAGACGCTGCGCGACCGCCTGCGCGACGCGCGCGCGGACCTGGACACGCGCCTGAGCGCCCTCGGCGTCCGCATTGAAGGCCTGGAACGGGATGTCGCGGCGGCCTCCGCCGCCGCGCTGGACAAGACGCGGGAGCGAATCGCGGCCCTGCACGCGCTGGAACGCGAACGGGCGCAATTGCAGTCGGACGCCAACCGGGAGCAGGGCGAACGGGCCCGTCTGCAAGGCGCCAATCGCAACCTGCGCGAGACAATGCTGGACCTGCGTTCGCGCCTGGACCGTCTGGAACGCGCCAGTGGAGTCACCTGCCCGCTCTGCGGTCAACCCCTCGACGAGGACGCGCGCCAGGCGCTTGTCGCAGACCTGCAGCAGGAAGGCGGCGCCCAGGGGGACCGCTGGCGCGCCAACGAACAACGCATGAAAGAACTGGCCGACGCGGGCCAGCGGCGCCTGGCGCGCACTGCGCAACTGGATGATCAATTGCGCCAGTTGCAGCCGCTGCTGGCCCGCGTCGCCGAACTGGAAGCGCGCGCCAGGGGAGCGGCCGCAGCGGAGGAACAGTTGCAACTGCTGCGCAGTGAACAGTTGACCCTGACGGCCCGTCTGGACTCCGGAGATTTCGCTCGGGAATTGCGCGCGCAACTGGCCGATTTGGAGAGCAGCACAGAGGCGATTGGCTACGACAGCGCGCAACACGACGCCGCTCAGGCGCAACAGGCAGAATATGAGTCCTTCGAGAAGCGCCAGACAAGCCTGCAGATCGCGCTGAATGGCCTGCCCGAGGCACAGAGCGCGCTGGCAGCGGCGACGGCCCGCAGCGAACGCATTGAGGCGGAGCAGCGCGCCGCGCAGGAACGCATTGGCCAGCTGGAAGCGGACATCGCGGCACTGGAAACAGGGCTGACGGCGTACCAGGCGCAGCAGGAAAATCTCGCCCGGTTGCGTGTGGAGGCGCAACAGGCTACACGGACGCTGGTCAGCGCCGAGCAGGAAATGGCCGCGCTGGAGAGCCTGCGCCAGCGCCATGCGACCTTGCAGGAGCGCGCCGCAGGGCTGCGCCACGAGGCGGAGACTTACCGGGACTTGCGCCAGGCCTGCGGACGCGACGGCGTTCCGGCCCTGCTCATGGAAAACGCAATTCCGGAACTGGAGGCTGCCGCCAACGACCTCTTGCTGCGCATGACGGATGGCCGACTGCGTCTGCAACTGGAGACCACCCGCGAGCGCAAACGCGGTGGCGAAATCGAGACCCTGGACATCCGCATCGCCGATGAATACGGCCTGCGCGATTACGAACTCTTCAGCGGCGGGGAAGCCTTCCGTATCAATTTTGCCCTGCGCATCGCACTCTCCCGCCTGTTGGCGCGACGGGCGGGCACGCAATTGCGCAGCCTCTTCATCGACGAGGGTTTCGGCACCCAGGACGATGCCGGTCGCGAGCGCCTGGTGGAGGCCATCGCCGCCATCCAGGACGATTTCGACCTGATCCTGGTCATCACCCACATCGAGGAGCTGCGCGACCGCTTCCCCCTGCAGATTCGGGTGGAAAAGGACGCCGCCGGCAGTCGCCTGCAACTGCAGCCAGCCTGACGCGAAGAACCCGCCCGGGCCGGAGGAGCCGCCCGCCAACGATGCCGCCTGTGACCGGGCGCCGCCCAAACCATGACCATGCCTGGTGGTACAGGTCTTGCCTGGCCGCCAGGCGACTGCAAAGGTACACTGGCGGTTGTTGCGTCGTGATCTTCCGGAGCCAGGGACATGCCTGAAATAACCCGGCAGCAGCTGGTCCTGATGCTCATCGCTGCCGGCCCCAACCCAAGGCTGGCGGGCGTCAACCTGCAAGAACTGGACATGACGCGCCTGGACCTCAACGGCGCCAACCTGAAACAGGCCAACATGTCCTCCTCCCGCCTGCGGGAGGCCACCCTGCGCTCCGCCAACCTGTATTACACCAACCTGTCGCTGGCGCAATTGCCAGGTGCCGACCTGCAGGGCGCCGTCCTGCAGGGCGCGGACCTCAGCGGCGCCAACCTGCAGGATTCCAATCTGGCCGGCGCCAACCTCAAGAGCGCCAACCTGAACGACGCCAACCTGTTGCGCGCCAGTCTGCGCGGCGCCAACGTCAACGGGGTGCGCTTCAACAACAACACCGTCTGGCCGGATGGCAAGGAAGGCAACCAGGGCTCGCCAGGCAGCTACACCCAGTCCACCAACTAATCGTCTCTCCCTTCGTCCACCGGCGCCCGTCGCAACGCCAGCCCCAGTAGCGGCAACGAGCAGGTCTGCACCAGGCCGCTGGCCAACAGGGCCGCGCGCAGCGAACGCTGCCCGATCAGCCCGGCCGGCGGCCCGCCGGCGACCTGCCCGATCGAATTGACCTGACCGTGGAGCGAGAAAAGGGTGGCGCGTATTCCCGGCTCGGCGCTCTGGTTGAGCCAGGCGTTGCTGACAGGCGTGGCGGCAGCGCGCGTCGCCGTCAGGCACAGCAGCGCCAGCGCGGCCAGCGCAAGGTTGTCCGTCAGGCTGAAAACCAGGATGCCCGTCACGATGGCCAGATTGAGCAGGAGCAGCGCGCGCACCGCCGGTCCCTGCCGCGTCAGACGTACGCGCCGGCCCAGAAACTCCGTCAGAGCGATGACGCCGAGGCTGGCCACCAGCTCGTAGAGACCGTACCAGGCGACCGGCTGCAGTTGCAGCCCGCCCAGATTCGGCAGGGTGAAGGTCTCCAGAATGTGTTTCTGCCACAGGCGCTCGAAGCCTTCGCTGTACAGGCCGGCGATCAACTCCACCAGCAGCACAATGCGCAGCACCGGCCGCTGTCGCAGCAGGTCGAGTCCCGCGCGCAGGGTGGCCCGCATGGCGCTCCAGTTGTCCCGTTCCTCACGCGCAATGGGTTTGAAGTTGTGTTCGGGCATGATTAAGGCCAGCAGCGCTGCCAGAGCCAGCATCAGGACTCCGGCCAGCACTATGGGCAGGTTGATCTGGATACTGGCCAGCAGGATGCTGCCGACGATCCCGAGCAGGCCGGCGACGGTGCCCGCCTGTGCGCCACGCAGGAAGGCCCGCGACGCCGCTTCTTCACCGATTTCGTCGCTGATCCATGCCTGGCTGGCGCCACTGGTAAAAGTGTAGCCCAGACCCCAGATCGCCTGCGCCAGCAGTAGCGCGCCGAAGGTGGGCACCAACCCTTCCAACATAAAGGCCAGACCCATCAATACGGCGCCGATGAGCATGGAGAGGCGCCGGCTGTGGACGTCCGCCACCACGCCGGTCGGAATCTCGAAGAGGAAGACCACCAGTTCCATCACCGTGCCGACCAGCACCAGTTCCAGGGGCGACAGGCCAACTTCGGTGATGCGATAAATCATGATGGCGGTGAAGGCCAGCGACGAGAGCAGGGCCTGGCCGCCACTCCACAACAACCACACGCGCCAGGCGCGACGTATTTCTGCAGTCAAGGGACACCTCGATGGTTGAATGTCTTGCGCGGCGCGGCAAATATGCTACACTGTTTTGACTTGCGGGAGTAATTCAGCGGTAGAATGCTTCCTTGCCAAGGAAGATGTCGTGAGTTCGAATCTCATCTCCCGCTCTTTGCAACCAAAGTCCTGCCAACCGGGGCCCCTGGCTCCGTTTGCCTTTAAAGGCTGCAATTGACCATGCGTCTCTATCTACTGCGGCACGGCAAGGCGGAAGCGCACAACGTCCGCGATGCGCAGCGTCGCCTCACGCCCGCCGGCATCGAGCGTATGGAAAGGGCCGCCCGGGTCATGGCGCGTCTGGAGTTGCGGCCGGCGGGCATCTTCAGCAGCCCGCGCGTCCGCTCCCGCCAGACGGCGGACATCGTCGCCGCAGCGCTGGGCGTGGCGGTCGAGGAGCGTCCGTCGCTGGACTACGGCTTCAGCGCCGCTGACCTGCCTGCGCTGCTGGCTGAACTCCCGCCAGACGCGGACCTGCTCTGCGTGGGCCACAATCCTTATCTGCCGATGGTCGTGCAAGAACTCTGCGGCGCGCATGTCAGCATGAAGCCCGGTGGTCTGGCGCGCCTGAAAATCGACGCCGGCGCCAGCAGCGGCACTCTGGAATGGCTGATCACGCCGCGCGTCTTCGACGCCCTGGGGATGTCCGGCTGATGAATGACATTGCCCGCATGGTATCCACCATCGCCATCTGGCTGATCATGGCCATACTTCTCGTCGCCCTGGCCGTCTTCGACAGTCTGGCAGGTGAATTCGCGCCCATGTTCGTCATTGGCGCCGTGTTCAGCACCTTTTTCATCTGGCGCGGTTCCGGCAGGGAGCAGGAACAGGAGCGTATTGCCAGGCTCAAACGCAACGAAGGCCTGGCGCAGCGCGTCGCCCAGGAAGAAGAACTGGACGAAGAAGACATCACCACCCTCGAAGAACTGCTCGAGGAACAACGCGCGACCCGTCACCTGCGGGACCGCTGATCGCCTTACGCCAGCCCGCCGCCCTTCCCCGCCACCAACGTCGCAGCCAGGGGCAACTGAATGAGCGAAAAGCCGACAATTGTAAGGCTCACACTCGAATTCAGAAGGCGCGCCAAACGTTCCAGGATCCCTGACCGGGAACTGGCAATCATACTGGATACGCTTAAACGTAGCCCCGAAACTGGCGTGGTCATTCCCGGTACCGATGGTGCCCGCAAGATTCGCTTCGCCGGGCGTGGAAAAGGGAAGAGTGGACGTTACCGGGTTATCACCTGTTTCGTTTCATCAGGGTCAGCAGACAGCATATACCTGTTCGATATCTCTGCAAAAGGTGATAGAGTCGACTTGACACAGGCAGAAAGAAACGCTCTGAGGGTGATCATAAGTCAAATCAGGGCAGCCCACGAGGCAAGTTGAGCCTTGCCCTCGTAAACATGGAGGAAGATCGTGAGTAAAGCAGGTGAACGCCTGATTCGGAGCGCGCAGCAAGCCCTGGCTCATGCCCGCGGTGAGGAAGACGAGGAAACCCGTTGCGTCGTCATTCCCCCTGACATGCCGAAAGCCGAACGAATAAAGCTGATTCAGGAATTGCTTGACCAGGAAGATGAAGAGGTGGATGGAGAGGACTTTACCCGGACCACTGCCGCCTCCGACCAACCTGCAAAGTCCGCTGGCCCGGCCCCGCGCAGCCCGCAGCGTCGAGTCGCTGCCTCCGGCAGATCTCGCTGAACAACCTGCCGGCCTTCGCCACCCGCCAATGGCGACAATGACACCCCCTCCCCTGACATGACCGTAGCCGAACACCACCAACGCGCGGGCAACCAGCCCGTCACCCTGGCCATTGTCACCGTCAGCGACAGCCGCACGCCGCAAACGGACCGCAATCGCGCCTGGCTGTCAGGGCAACTGGAGGCGCTGGGCCATCGCGTCGGCGCTTACCGACTCATTCGCGATGAGCCCGACGAGGTGGCCGCAGCCCTGCAGCAACTGGCGGCCATGCCCGCCATCCAGATCATCGTCTTTAACGGCGGCACCGGCATCAGCCCGCGCGACACCACCTTCGACGTGCTCAGCCGCCACATGGAGAAGACCCTCCCCGGCTTCGGCGAGCTCATTCGCATGCTCAGTTATGAGGACATCGGCCCGGCGGCCATGTTCAGCCGCGCCACCGCCGGGGTCTACCGTCGCACCCTGGTCGTGTCCCTGCCCGGCAGCAGCGGCGCCGTGCGTCTGGCCTGCGAGAAGCTGCTTTTCCCCGAAATCAATCACCTTGCCTGGGAAATCGTGCGCAAGGACTGAGACCCGGCTGCAGGGCCGTTTGTGATACTATTTCCGCCATGAAACCGGTCGCCAGGGTCACACTCGTTCTCGCGGCGCTGGCGCTGGCGGCGCTCGCCTGTGACCTGGGGACGCGCAGCGCACCCCCCACCCTGATCCCGACCCCCCGCATCACGCCGCAACCCACCATCGGCTACGCCACACTCAGCCCGCAACAGTTGCCGCCGGCCGCGGTCACCGGTGCGCCGGATGCCACGTCGCTTCTGCTGAACTATGGCAACCAAATCGAATCGGACCGACTGATGTCGCACATCGCTACCCTGCAGGGGTTCGAAACGCGCCATGTCAACTCCGACTACGGCAACCCGAATCGCGGCATCGGCGCCGCGGCGGACTGGGTTCTGCGCCAGTTTGAGGGCATTCGCGCCTCCTCCCAGGGCAGACTGGTCGTTTTTCCGCAGCCTTTTGATCTGGACTGGGCCGGCGTTCGCAGCGAGGCGCGCAACATCGTCGCCTTCCTCAGCGGCAGCGAACCCGCGGCCGGCACGTTGCTCATCGGCGCCCACTACGACAGCACCGGCAGCAACCAGAACGACGGCAACGCGCCCGCGCCGGGCGCTAATGACAATGGCAGCGGCGTGGCCGCCCTGCTTGAACTGGCGCGCGTGCTGAGTTCGCGCCCGCATCGCAGCGCCATCATGTTCGTCGCCTTTTCAGCTGAGGAAGTGGGACGTCGCGGCAGCATCTCATTCGTCCACGATTACCTGAAGCCCAGCGGCATCGACATCCGCCTGATGATCAACCTTGACAGCATCGGCAGCCCCCTGGATGCGCTGGGCAACAGCGATCCCGACCGCCTGCGCGTCTATTCTGAAGGCCCGGATACTTCGCCCTCGCGGGAAGCAGCCCGCACCGTCGAACTGCTGGCCCTCAATCATGTCCCGGACCTGGAGCTTGTCCTGCACGATAGCGCAGACCGCGCCGGACGCTACAGCGATCACATCACCTTCAGCGATGCCGGCTACCCCGCCTTCCGTCTGATTCAGAGCCTTGAGGACAGCACGCGCCAGAACAACGCCCGCGATACGATCGAAATCGTGCAGGCCAGTTACCTCACCCGTGTGACGCGCGCCGTGCTGGCCGTCGTCACCGCCGTCGCCGACGGTCCACGTCCGCCACGCAACATCGCCCTGCGGGAGGCGGAAAACGGCGGGCGCACCCTGGTCTGGGAACCGGTGCCGGGCGCCAGTGGTTACGTCGTGGCCCTGCGCCGACCCGGCGCCAGGCGCTACGTGCAGTTTGATATCGAAGGCAGCACCAGCGTCACCTGGGAAGGCTTTGTGCCACAGAATTTCACCAGTCTGGCGATCGCCGCCCGCGACGCCAACGGGCTGATGGGCCCGCTCTCCGAACTCTTTCCCATACGTTGAACGCGATTCCGCCCCCACGCCCTGCTATACTGACGCTGTAAATCACTGTCCGCCTGCCATGTCCACCAGGCCCGAGTGCTTCGCCGAGGTCGCCCTCAACGTGCCGCTGCCTGGCACTTTCACCTGGCATGTACCTGAAGCCTTGCAGCACCGGGTCCGGCCCGGCCAGTTGGTGCGCGTCCGTTTCGGCACCGGCCTGCAACCCGGCATCCTGGTTGCACTCAATGACCACAGCGAAATCGCGCACACGAAACCGCTGGAAGCCCTGCTTGATCCCGAGCCATTCCTGAGCGCGCAGCAAATCGAACTGGCGCTCTGGATCAGCCGGCGCTTCCGTATGCCGCCCGGTCCCTGCCTGTGGCTTTTCCTGCCACCCGGCTTGGGCAGCCGACGCAGCACGCGTGTTTCGTTGATCAAGGGTGCGCAGGAAAGTGGTGCAGGTGAACTGGACTCCCTGGACCGGCAAGTGCTGGGCCTGCTGCAACGGCGCGGCCCGCTGACCAGCACGCAGCTCGGAAGCGCCTTGCCCAAAACCAACTGGCGTGAATCACTCAGCGGGCTGGAGGCTGCCGGCCTGTTGCGCAGCGAGCCCACCCTCCTGCCGCCAGCGCGGCCGCGGCAGTTGCGCACGGCCATGCTGGCCATTCCCCGCGACAGCATCGACGCCCACCGCCATCAACTCGGACGCCGCTCACGGCGCGCGGACCTGCTGCACCAGGTGGCGCGGGCCGGACCGGAGGGCCTGCCGCTCGAGGAAGCCCTGGACATCGCCTCCAACGCCACGCTGCTGCGGGCGCAACGCGAGGGCTTGCTGCGCCGCGTTGCTGCAGGGGATAGCGAACGCCTCGTCTGCGCCGTCCCTTCCAGCGAACTGGGCGCAACGCTCCTCACCCTGCGCCAGGCGGAGCGGCCGTTGCGCGCCCTGCAGTTGCTGGCCCGGGCGGACGCGCCTGTGGCAACCCGCCTCTTGCAGCATGAGACCGGCATCACCCTTGCCGGTCTAAAGCGCCTGGAGGACGCCGGTCTGATTCACCTCGGCAGCGCCGAAAGTTGGTTTAACGCAAAAGTGGCCCGTGACTTTGTGCCGGAAGAAGCGCCGCCGCTCACCCCCGGGCAGCAGGCCGTCTGGCGGGAAATCAGGGCCGAGATCGACCGCTGGCCGCAGGTAAGAGAGGCGCAAAAGCGTCGTTTTCTGCTCTTCGGCGTGACCGGCAGTGGCAAGACCGAAATCTACCTGCGCGCCATCGAACGCGTGCTGGCGCAGGGCCGCCAGGCGCTCTTTCTGGTGCCGGAAATCGCGCTCACCGCGCAGACCCTGCGTCGCGTCACGGCCCGCTTTCCGGGTCAGGTCGCCGTCTCGCACAGCGGCCTCGGCGACCGTGAACGCCACCACGTCTGGCGCAAGGCGCGGACGGGCGAGATTCAGGTGGTGGTCGGCACCCGCTCGGCGCTGTTCACTCCCTTGCCGGACGTCGGCCTCGTCATTCTCGACGAGGAACACGACGCCAGCTATCGCCAGGGGCCGGACGCCGCCATCCCCTGGTACCACGCGCGCAGCGTCGCCGAAGCGATGATGCGCGCCAACGACGGCATCCTGCTGCCAGGCAGCGCCACGCCCGATGTCGAGACCTTTCACCGCGCGCAACGCGGGGACCTGCGTCTGCTGGAGTTGCCGCAACGAATCATGGGCCACCGCCGCCGCATCCGACAGCTGAGCGAAACGCGCAAGCTGGAAGCGCGCTACGTGCCGGCGCCCGCCGGCCTGGCGCTGATGGTCGAGCTGGCGCCGGTAACGCTGGTCGACATGCGCAGCGAACTGCGCAACGGCAACACCAGCATTTTCAGCCGCGCCTTGCAGACTGGCCTGCGCGAAGTCCTGGCCCAGGAGCAGCAGGCCCTGCTTTTTCTGAACCGGCGCGGCGCCAACACCTGGGTCTTTTGTCGCGATTGCGGCCACGTGGAGCGCTGCCCCAATTGCGACAACTCCCTCACCTGGCACCGCCACGACAGCCGCCTGCGCTGTCATCTCTGCAACTTTGAGCGCGCGCCTCCCCGCAGTTGTCCGGACTGCCGCTCGCGCCGAATCCGTTATTTCGGGGCCGGCACCCAGCAGGTCGAGCAGGAATTGCAGCGGCTCTTCCCGCGCGCCCGCGTCCTGCGTTGGGATGCCGACAGCGCCCGCAGCCCGGTCGCCCATGACCGCCTGCTACAGCGCTTCAGCGACCACGAGGCGGACATTCTGGTCGGCACGCAGATGATCGCACGCGGCCTGGACCTGCCCATGGTGACCCTGGCGGGCATGGTCAACGCCGACCACGGCCTCAACCTGCCGGACTTCCGCGCCGGCGAGCGCAGCTTCCAGTTGCTGACCCAGACGGCCGGGCGCGCCGGACGAGGGCTGGCGGGCGGGCGGGCCATTTTGCAGACCTACCAGCCGGAGCATTACGCCATCCAGACGGCCGCCAACCAGGACTATCGCAATTTTCACGAACAGGAAATCGCATGGCGCCGTAGCCTGGGGCACCCGCCCTTCCGGCGCCTGGCGCGCATCCTCATCCAGCGCGAAAGCGAGGCCCGCGCCGAACAGGAAGCCCGCCAGGCGGCGCAACAGTTGCGCGACATCATTGAGGCGCAGGACCTGCGGGGCAGCGAACTCATCGGACCCGCGCCCTGCTTTTTCACCCGCATCCGCCGCCAGTACCGCTGGCATCTTCTGCTGCGCAGCGCGAATCCCGGTCGCGCGCTGGACGCACTGCAGCCCGGCCGCGACTGGATCATCGACCTCGACCCGATTGATCTGCTGTGACGCCTGGCCGGGGCGAGTGTCAGCCGATAAGATGTTGGCGATGCAGCGCGCTGCCCGTCACTGCAAACAGCGCGCCGGACCGGTGTGGGAGATTGTCATGGCGGAGAATGGAAGACGTCTGTCGGTATCGACCTGGAGCCTGCACCGGCAACTCGGGCCCAGCTGGTGGGACAGCCCGGAACAGCCGCAAAAGACCTACGGCGAACCCTGGGGCCCTGGTGAACTTACGCTTCCGGAACTGCCCGCGCGCCTGGCCGATTTTGGCATTCACACACTGGAAATCTGCCACTTTCACCTCTCGCAACTGGATGATGCCTACCTCGAACAGCTGCGCGCGGCGCATGACGAGGCCGGCGTGTCCATCTTCTCGCTGCTCATCGACGACGGCGACATCAGCAACCCGCAGCACCAGGCGCGCGACCTGGCCTGGATCGAAGGTTGGCTGGCGGTCGCCGGCAAACTGGGCGCGGAATGCGCGCGGGTCATCGGCGGCAAGACCCTCGACGACGGCGCCGTCGCGCGCAGTCGCGATGCCCTCGCCTCCCTGGCCGACGTGGCGGCGAAGCACAACGTTCGTCTGATGACCGAAAACTGGTTCGACGTCACCGGCACGCCCGGGCGGGTCTGTGAACTGCTGGAACCGCTGCGCGACCAGGTGGGCCTCTGCGTCGACTTCGGCAACTGGAAGGGCGCCGACAAGTACGACGACTTCGCGCAGATCATGCCCTACGCCGGCTCCACCCACGCCAAGTGCAGCTTCACGTCCCCGCTGCAGCCCGACGCGGTTGACTTCGAGCGCTGCCTGCAGGTCTGTGACGAGGGCGGCTTCTCCGGCCCCTACACGCTGATCTATGACGGACCGGACGACGACGAGTGGGCCGGCCTGCAAATCGAGGCCGACATGGTACGCCCCTGGCTGGGTTGAGAGTCAGGTGGGGAGCGCTTTAGCCCCTGAATCTAAAAGGGTTTGCAAATGGTATACCCAAACGTCTGAAATCTTTTTCGTTTCTGGTAACGACCACCATTTCATGGTTGATCGCTATCATGCCAATGAGAAAGTCTACGTAAATCTTCCTTGGTATGCTTCCATTGTTTTCCACGAGAACCCGCGCCATGGCATCCGTCATGACGACCGGCCTGCCCCCTGGCAGTTCCAGCCACCCGTATCTCGCTCTGAACTCTTCAAGCCATTTTCGCTGTCTTGCGGGATTCTCCCTGTCAGTTTCGTCTATACCTTTAAGCAATTCATCATAGACCGGCGGCGTCAGAAACAGCCTGTCGCGCGGCACAGAATCAAACCACCGGATCACGTTGTGATCCGGTGATCGCTTGCCTCTTTCGATGACGATGTTTGTATCGAGGACGTAGCCTGCATCACTCACGGTTGAACGGGTAGGGGATGGAGCCGGGTTCTTTGCGCTTCTTCTTGATGTTCCTGGCCCATTTTTCCATCACTTCATTTTCCAGCGTGGGCCAGGGCCTGTCATTTTGACCGTCCTGTACAACGGTTTCGGGCCGGGCAGGTTTGCGGGTCTTGCCAGCTTTCTTTTCGGTCTCCATTTCACTTCCCCACTGCCGGAAACGCCTTGCTTTCATGATATGCGGAAACCACATATGCTGCAACAGGCAGAGGATGTATTGCAGTGTCCGCCCTGCCTGGACTGAGGTCATATTGACAGCCACCTGAATCTCTGCCAGACTGACGACAGTCTTACGTAGACAGTGGTCGCGTCAGCCGGCCATGCTCGCGGCAAGCTCCGAAGCGTCGGGATCGCCATCAGCGGCGGGCCCGTCCGACTGATGCGCATTGGCAGGTCCAGGCCCCCGCCGCGACGGGGGTCGATTTTTCTGTGGAGAGCAGCACGATGGCGCCGGTGCATTACCAACAAGCGGCTTTTCCACCCGATCAGGATCTTGATTGGAAGGAACTATCCCCGCAGATTGAACGGGCAGCCCAAGCACTGGGACGTTATTCCGGTGCACTGGATGCCATTCCCAATAGTGATGTGCTTCTATCCCCGTTAACCAGGCAGGAAGCAGTGCTTTCCTCCCGGATTGAAGGAACTCAGGCAACCATGAAGGAAGTGCTGCTTTTTGAGGCTGGCCATGAGCCAGAATCCCCTTCGCGTCGGGATGACTATGATGAAGTAATAAACTACAGAGTTGCCATGCAGGAAGCGAGGAAAGTACTTGCAGTTCAGCCAATGTCTCAAAGCGTCATACAAAGGGTTCACCAGATTCTTCTGTCTGGTGCACGTGGAAGAAGAATGACTCCTGGCAAGTATCGCACTAACCAGAACTGGATTGGCCCATCTGGAAGCACTATGAAAGATGCGATTTATGTACCTGTCGCTGCCAGCAAACTGTCTCAAACCATGAAGACATGGGAGGTATATGCAACAAAAGATAACCATGCCAATCCGCTTGTCGAGATTGCTGTGCTACATGCCGAGTTCGAAGCAATTCATCCATTTTGGGATGGAAATGGACGTCTGGGACGCATTCTCATTCCACTGTTAATGTGGAAATACGGTCTCATCCAAGCTCCGGTTTTTTACATTAGCAATTACTTGGAGACCAATCGGGATGAATACTTTGACGGGTTACTTGCGGTCTCAAGTGACAATGATTGGACCGGATGGTGCCGGTTCTTTCTTGGCGCTGTTGAGAGTCAGGCTGTAGACAACCTGTCAAAAGTGCGGGAAATTATGTTGCTGTACGACGAAATGAAGCGTCAGATTACTGAAATAGGTAGATCCAAATACGGAGTCCATGTATTGGACGGGATTTTCAATCGTCCAGTCTTCACCACTTCGGGCTTGGTGAAAGACACAAATGTCCCAGTTCGGGCAGCACAGCGAATTCTGGAGAGAATAAGAGACAGTGGCATACTAGCCGAAGTCAAACCTGGAAGAGGACAGCTCCCGTCCGTATTTATATTCACAGAGCTCTTGAGAATCGCAGAAGGTGAAACTGTATTTGAATGACACTTTTGTCGCACAAATCGATTTGTGCGACATATTTCGATATAATTGTCGCACTAACCGGTTTGTGTGACACTTTTGACACACAAATCGATTTGTCGGACAGATTCAGGTGATTTTGTCGCACAAAATGAGTTGTGCGACAAATACGTCGCACTAATCAGTATCCGGTCCAGAGAAGCACCTGACCTACACGGAGACCCAATGAAGCGGGCGCAGCGTACCTTCACCAACCGACGTTACCTCGACGCCATCGCCGACCACGTCGTGCTCTTTGACGGCGCCATGGGCACCAGCATCCAGGCGCGCAATCCAGTCGCGGCCGATTTCGGCGGCGAGCGCTACGAGGGCTGTGTCGACTACCTCTCCGTCACCCGCCCGGACATGATCGAGGCCATCCACGAGTCCTTCCTCGCCGTCAGCTGCGAGGTCGTCGAGACCAACACCTTCCGCGGCAACCGCCTCACGCTCGGCGAATACGGCCTCGGCGAACGCACGCTGGAGATCAACCGCAATGCCGCCCGCCTCGCGCGGCGCGCCTGCGACAAATTTGAAGAGACCACCGGCCTGCCGCGCTTCGTCGCCGGCAGCATGGGGCCCTCCGGCAAGTTGCCCGGCGGCGAAGACCCCGACCTCAGCGACATCACCTGGGGCGAACTGGCTGACCTGTTTTACGAGCAGGCCCAGGGCCTCTGCGAGGGCGGCGCCGACCTGCTGCTGCTGGAGACCAGCCAGGACATGCTGGAGGTCAAGGCCGCCATCCACGGCATCCAGCGTTACTTCGCTGATTCCGGCACGCGCGTCCCGCTGCAGGTGCAGGTCACCCTCGATACCAGCGGCCGCATGCTCTTCGGCACCGACATCGACAGCGCCATGACCACGCTGGAGGCCCTGCCGGTCGACGTCATCGGCCTCAACTGCTCCACCGGCCCCGAATACATGCGCGCGCCCGTGCAACATCTGCTGGAGAGCAGTCGCCTGCCGCTCAGCGTGCTGCCCAACGCCGGCCTGCCCGTCAACGTCGAGGGCGAGGCCGTTTACCCAATGGAACCCGGCCCCTTCAGCGACATGGTGGCCGACTTCGCCGCGCGCGGCGTCAACGTGGTCGGCGGCTGCTGCGGCACCACGCCGCAGCACCTGGCGCAACTGGTCAACAAGGTGCATGGCGACCTGCAGGACGGCCGCCCCGTCACCCTGCGCGCGCCGGCGCAACGCGAGACGCAACACGAGGCGAAGGCCTCCAGCGCCATGACCGCCACGCCCATGGTGCAGCATCCCGGCCCCACCATGATCGGCGAGCGCGTCAGCAGCCTCGGCAGCCGCAAGGTCAAGCAACTGCTGCTGGCCGACGACTACGACGGCGTCGTGCAGATCGCCGTCGACCAGGTCGAGCGCGGCGCGCACATGCTGGACGTCTGCGTCGCTCTGACCGAGCGCGACGACGAACTGGAACAGATGCAGCAACTGGTCAAGAAACTGGCGCTGGCCGTGCCGGCCCCGCTGATCATCGACACCACCGAAGCCGACGTCGCCGCCGCCGCACTGGAGCAGTACCCCGGCCGCGCCATCATCAACGGCAACAACCTCGAGAATGGCCGCGAACGCATTGACACTGTTCTGCCCGTCGCGCGCGAACACGGCGCCGGCGTGCTCTCCATGACAATCGACGAAGAGGGCATGGCCCACGGGCGCGCGCACAAGCTGGCCGTCGCGCAGCGCATCACGCAGATCGCCTGTGAGGACTACGGGATGAGCCCCGAGGACCTCATTTACGACACGCTCACCTTCCCACTGACCACCGGCCAGGCGGAACTGCGCGACAGCGCCATCGAAACGATTGAGGGGCTGCGGCTCATCAAGGAGCAGATCCCCGGCGTGCTGACGGCACTGGGCATCAGCAACGTCAGCTTCGGCCTGCGACCGGCGGCGCGCGGCGTGCTCAACAGCGTCTTCCTGTGGCACGCAGTGCAGGCCGGCCTCGACATGGCCATCGTCAATCCGGCGCACATCACGCCTTTGGCGGAGATCCCGCCGGAGCAGCGCAAGCTGGCCGAAGACCTGATTTTCAACCGCCACGAGGACGCCCTCACCGACTTCATCCAGTTCTACGAACAGAACGAGGTGCAGCTGGCTGGCAAGGAGCTGGAAGACCCCACCGCCGACATGAGCAGCGAGGGTGCCCTGCACTGGCAGATCGTGCATCGCAAGAAAGACGGCCTTGAGGCGCTGGTCGATGACTGCCTGACGCGCCAGGACGCCATCTCTGTGCTCAACAACGTGCTGCTGCCGGCCATGAAGGAGGTCGGCGACAAGTTTGGCGCCGGCGAGTTGATCCTGCCTTTCGTGCTGCAGAGCGCCGAGGCCATGAAGCGCGCCGTCGCCTACCTCGAGCAGTTCATGGAACGCCTGGAGGGCGCCAGCAAGGGCACGGTCGTGTTGGCCACGGTCTACGGCGACGTGCACGACATCGGCAAAAACCTGGTCAAGACCATCCTCGGCAACAACGGCTACACCGTGCACGACCTCGGCAAGCAGGTGCCGGCCAACACCATCATCGACCAGGCCCAGGCGCTGCGGGCCGACGCCATTGGCCTCAGCGCGCTGCTGGTCAGCACCTCGAAGCAGATGCCGCTGATCGTCAACGAACTGGCGCGGCGCGACCTCGACTATCCGGTGCTCATCGGCGGCGCGGCCATCAATCGCCGCTTCGGCCGCCGCATCCTCTTCCTTGAGGACGACGGCCAGCCCTACGCCCCGGGCGTCTTCTATTGCAAGGATGCTTTCGAAGGGCTTGAAGTCGTTGACGGCCTGGTGGACCCGCAGCGTCGCACGGACATGCTCGCCGGTTTGCTGCAGGGCGCCAGGGCCGAAAAGGAACGTCCCGCTGCCGGACGCAAGCGGGCCCGCGCCAACGGCGGCAGCAGTGTGGCCGCGGCGCCGTCCATTCCGCAGCCGCCCTTCTTCGGCGCCAAAACCATCGACTACCTGCCGCTGGAGATCGTGTTGCAACACATCCACCGGCCGGAGCTCTTCCGCCTCTCCTGGGGCGCCAAAAACACCCGCGGCGAGGAATGGCTGCAACTGGAGGCCGAGTTCACGGCCCGCCTCGAAACCATGAGCCGCCAGGCCCTGCGCGACAAGTCCCTGCAACCCCAGGCCGTCTACGGCTACTTCCCGGCCAGCAGCGAAGGCGATGACCTGATCGTCTGGCAGCACGAGGCGCTGGCCGCCGGCGAGCGTCGCGAACTGGCCCGTTTCGCCTTTCCGCGCCAGCCGACAGGCGACCAACTTTGCATCGCCGACTACTTCGCGGCGGCGGCAGGCGGCCGGATCGACGTTGTCGCGCTGCAAATCGTGACCGTCGGCGCAGTCGCCACCGCAGGCGTCGACGCCCTGCAGGCGGCCGACGAATACAGCGAGGCCTGGTTCTTCCACGGCCTGGCCGTGCAGGCCGCCGAGGCCACGGCCGTCTACGTGCATCAGCATATTTCGCGCGAGCTGGGCATTCCGCCGCAGCAGGGCAAGCGTTACAGTTGGGGCTATCCGGCCTGCCCGGAGCTGGCCGACCACGAGACGGTGTTGCGTCTCTTGCCCAACGCGACGGAGCTGGGCCTGGAACTTACCAGCGCCTTCCAGTGGATACCGGAGCAGAGCACGGCCGCCATAGTCGTGCATCACCCCGCCGCGCGCTACTTCAGCGTCGGCAATCTCGACCGCTCGGCCATGATCCTGGACCAGGGCTGACGGCGTCACATCACTGAGATCAGGAGGACTTTCTTGTCATTCGCAAACCTGTCGCAGGCGACACGCCTGAACCCGCCGCCGTCGGCATTTGCCACATGATCTTTCACCGCTCACCGCCGCTGCTGCGCACCCTGATCACCATGATTCTGGGCGCGTTCGCCATCATCGCGCTCTTCGTGCTGCTGATCGACCAGGTCTGCCACATGGACATCACGTCCCGCCAGGTGATGTATCCCGACGCGGAAATTGTTTCGCAGGAGTACGAACTGTGGCGGCCGCGCGCGCTGGGCTACACCACCCTGGTGCTGCAGACCGACGACGACGAGGAGACGCTGCGACAGTGGCTCCGTGAACGCAACCTTGAACTGCTGCGCGCCGAGCGTTTCCGCGGCCTGGCCGCCCTCAACTGGGGCGTCCACCCGCCACGCGATGGCGTCCCTGAAGGCCGCCTCGTCTATGTCAGCAGCTGCGGCGTCTAGTCCCTTCGGAGAGAGACCCCGATGCCTGCCCTCCCCTTCGCGCAACGCCTGCAGCAGCCAACGCCGTTGCTGGTGGATGGCGCCATGGGCACCATGCTGCACGAACAGGGCCTGCCGATCAGTGCCTGCTTTGATGCGCTTTGCCTCCACGAGCCGGAGCGGGTGGCCCGCGTGCATCGCGCTTTCCTGGACGCCGGCTCAGAGCTGCTGGAGACCAATACCTTCAGCGCCAACCGCTTCAAACTGGACGGGCACGGCCTGGCGGAGCAACTGTCGGCCATCAACCGCGCCGCCGTTGAGATCGCCCGCGACGCCATGCGCGAAGACGGTCGCGAAAACCTCTATCTGGCCGGGTCAATCGGGCCCCTCGGCGTGCGCCTGCAACCCTATGGCCGCCTGGCCCGTGAGGACGCCCGCGCGGCCTTTCGCGAACAGGCCGAAGCGCTGCTGGCCGCCGGCGTGGACCTGATTGTGCTGGAGACTTTCAGCGACCTCAACGAATTGCTGGAAGGGCTGGCCGCGCTGCGTGAACTGGACCCGGCCATGCCCGTCGCCTGCCAGATGACCTTTGAAAATGACGACCGCACCCAGCTGGGCTGGCTGCCGGGCGCCGTCGCCCGCGGTCTGGTGGACGCAGGGGCGGACATCATCGGCATCAACTGCAGCAGCGGGCCGGCCCAGATCGCGCGCCTGCTGCAGGCCATGCAACACAGCGCGCCGGGCCAGCGCTACTCCGCCCAGCCCAACGCCGGCTTCCCCGAGGCCGTCGGCGACCGCGTGATGTACCCGGCCACCGTCGACTACTTCGCCGACTACGCCCTCACCTTTCGCGATCTGGGCGCGGTCCTGATCGGCGGTTGCTGCGGCACACACCCTGAACACATCGCCGCCATGCGCCGGGCCCTCGACGACCCGCAGGCGTCGTCGCCGCCCCTGCCCGCGCTGGTCCATATTGAGGACGAGGAAGAGCTCGCGCCCGACCGCCCCACGCGGCTCTCGGACCAGTTGACGCGCCGTGAGTTCGTCATCAGCGTCGAAATGGCCCCGCCGCGCAGCTACACGCCGCAGCGCCTGCTCAACGCCGCCCGCACCCTGCAGGAGGCCGGCGCCGACTTCATCAACGTGGCCGACAGCCCCGCCGCGCGCATGCGTATGAGCCCCTGGGCCATCGGCCACCTGCTGCAGTCGCGTCTGGGCGTGGAGACCGTGCTGCACTTCCCCACCCGCGGCCGCAACCTGCTGCGCGTGCAGGGCGACCTGCTGGCGGCCCATGCCCTCGGCTTGCGCAACCTTTTCGTGGTCATGGGCGACCCCACCCAGGTCGGCGACTACCCCGAAGCCATGGACCACTATGACCTGGCGCCCTCGGCCCTGATTCACCTCATCCGCCAGCGCCTCAATCACGGCCTGGACCAGGCCGGTCACTCCATCGGCCAGCCCACCTCCTTCACCGTCGGCTGCGCGCTGAACATGAATGCCAGCAACCCGGAGCGTGAGATTCGCGTCCTGCAACGCAAGCTGCAGGGCGGCGCCAGTTTTGCGCTCGGCCAGGCCGTTTTCGAGCCAGAACGCATCCGCGCCTTCCACGACTTCTACGAGACCCTGATCGGCGAGCCCCTGCGCCTGCCCGTGCTTATGGGCCTGATGCCGCTCTACAGCGTCAAGCACGCCCGCTTTCTGCACAACGAAGTGCCCGGCATTCACATTCCGCCGCAGGTCATTGAACGTATGGCCGATGCCGCTGAGGATGCCCCGCAGGAGGGCTTGCGCATCGCCGGTGAGTTGCTGACGGCAATGCGCGACCAGGTGCAGGGCACCTACATCATCCCGGCCTTCGGCCGCTACGACCTCGCCGCCGACCTTGTGGAACAGGCGCGCGTCTTCACCCCGTCCTGAACCGCCCCATGCCAGCACGCGCAGACAGCCCGCCGACGAAACGTTTCCACGACCTTGACGCCCTGCGCGCCTGCGCCATGTTGCTGGGCGTCCTGCTGCACGCCACCTTCCATACCATCCCCTGGCGCTACTTCCGTTACCCCATATTGCCCGGCGGCCCCAACGTCTGGGCCCTGCCTTACTTCCACGCCGTCCAGCTCATCCATGGCCTGCGCATGCCGGTCTTCTTCCTGCTCAGCGGATTCTTTTGCGCCCTGCTCTTGCAGCGCCGCGGTCTGAAAGGACTGCTGAAGAACCGCATTCTGCGCATCGCCCTGCCCCTGCTCATCTGCATTCCGACCATTCGCAACCTGGAATTCATCATCAACCAGCTCAATTGGGGCGACAACCCCACCAGCGCCGAGTGGTTCAACGCCGTCGTCATCAGCGACCTCAGCAATCTGTGGTTTCTCTGGCAACTGCTGCTGCTGAGCGGTCTCTTCCTGCTGGCATTGCGGCTCGGGCTGCGCTTCCGCCATAACCTGTGGTGGCTGCTGTTGCCGCTCGCCTGGTTGCCCGCCTTCCACATGGACCAGGAATTCCTCGTCTTCGGCCCCGAGACCTCGGTCGCCGTCCTGGTGGACATCGAGGTGCTGGCCTATTACGCCTGTTTCTACTTCTTCGGAGTCTTCTTCTATCAGCGCGGCTTTCAGGTTCGGCGCTGGTGGATGATCGCCATCCTGCCCGCCGTCACCCTCGTTTACCCGCTGGCCATCCCCCTGCTCTTCGTGCACGAGCGTCTGCGCGAAGTCACCGCGCAAATCCAGGGCAGCCTGCTGGAGACCCTTTTCGCCTGGCTCATGTGCTTCGGCATGATGGGGCTGTTTCGCGCCATCGCCGCGCGCGAGCGCCCCTGGGTACGGCTCCTCGCCGACGCGGCCTTCTGGATTTACCTGACGCACGAACTCCTGATGCAGGTGCTGGCCCGCCACATCCGGGCGCTGGTGCCCAACCCGCACCTCTTCTATATCACGCTGGTGCTGGTCGTCAGCGGCCTGCTGCTGCTTGCCTGGAGGCGTGAAGTGCGTTATTCGTGGTTCGGGACGCTGCTGAATGGCAAACGCCGACGGCCTGAGGCGGGCAGGGAAGCGACGGGCTTCGGCAGCGCCGTGCCGGCACAGGCACTGACGGCTTCGCCGTCGCCAGCACAGACACTGACGGCTTCGCCGCCGCCAGCACAGGGAGGTAGCTGATGGGCGCTGGTCTGAAGCAACAATACGACGAACAGGGTTACGCCATCGTGCGCAAGGCCATCGACGCGGACCTCGCCGCCGAAACAGCCGAACACGTCCACTGGCTGTCGCGCAGGAACCCGGGCGTGCGGCCCGAAGCCTTCTTCCACAATTTCCTGATAAACGACCCCTTCATGCACCGTCTCGTCAGCGACGGGCGCATCGTCGATATCCTCGAGCCCTTTCTCGGCCCCGACATCGCGCTCTATGCGCCGCACTACATCGCCAAACCGCCTGGCGACGGCAAGCCCGTGCTCTGGCACCAGGACGGCTATTACTGGCCGCTGGAACCGATGGAGGTGATGACCGTCTGGCTGGCGGCGACGGCCTCAACGCGCGCCAACGGCTGCATGCGCATCCTGCCCGGCACCCAGGACATGCGCCTGCTCTCGCGCCGCGAGATGGTCGACGTCGACGAAGACAAATATGTCCTGAACTCGCAGATCCATCCCTCGCTGATCGACGACTCCGACGTCGTGGACCTCGAACTGGAGGCCGGCGACATTTCCATCCACAACCCGCGCATCATCCATGGCTCGGAAGCCAACACCTCGGACACCTGGCGCATCGGCCTGACCCTGCGTTACATCCCCACCAGCACCCGCGTCAAGGCCGAGGGCTGGCGCAGCATCCTCGTGCGCGGCGAGGCGGTCGACAACGGCAATCAGTACGCGGAACGGCCGCGTTACGTGGCGGGTGAATGCATGCCCTTCCGCGGCGCGGAAAACTGGCGTTGAAGCAGGGCCTCAGCGCAACTGCGAGTCGGCGAAATCGAGGTAGCGTTCCCAGTCCCAGGCGCTGACGTCATGCCCGCCGCTGCGCAGGTGATAGCCCACGCGGCCGGCGACCGGGGTATCCGGCGCCGGTTGCTCCCTGACCGGCAGGCCTTCGTGGCCCAGCACTTGCCAGACCGGCGAGGCGGCCAGCGTCGCCAGGAATTCGCCGCGCGGGTCGGCCCACAGGTCTTCCGTCGCGCTGGCCACGTAGAGCGGACGCGGCGCGATCAACGCCAGCAGCATGTGCTGATCAAGCGGCAAGGCATCTTCGCGATCGTTGTATGCGTGGAAGTTGCGGCAGAACCAGTGCGGAAAACGCGTGTTGATGGCCGCCACCGTCTCGCCGAAACGTCGCCGTGAAAGCGCCGCGCCGGCGCAGCCGCTGTTGTTGCTGATGGCCAGCGCAAAGCGTTCGTCGCGCGCCGCCGCCCACAGCGCCGTCTTGCCCAGGCGCGAGTGACCGATCAGGGCGACGGGGCCGCAGTCGCCTGTCTCCAGCAGGGCGTCCAGCGCCCGGCTCAAGCCCCAGGCCCAGGTCGCCACCGCCCACCAGGCGCTGCCCTCATCGACTGGCGCTTCAAACAGCCGCTGAACGCTGTCGGCCCGGCCATCGACGCGGTCCGGAAAGAGATCGCCGCAGTGCAACGTTGCCAGGCCGTAACCGCGCGCCAGAATCCCTTCGACCGGCCAGCGACCGGCGTTGCTGCCGCGCACTGCCTCATTGCCCGGCGGCGTGAGGATGGCCGTATCGGGGTGCGTGCTGTGATTGCCGTTGAAGTTGAGGCCCAGAAATACCGGCGCGAGTCGTTGCCGCGGCAGCCAGAGCAGAAGCTGCAGCGCATGCGCGCCGTCAAGCAACAGACGCAGTTGACGTCGTTCCACGCCACCCGACAATTTTACGCTTTCGAGCGTCTCGACGTGCAGCGGAATGCCTTGCAGCGGCGTCTGACCGTAGACCTGTTGCGCCAAGAGCGTCAGCAGTTGCGGTCGTCGCTGTCCGCGCCAGGTCGCAGCATCGCGCACGGGGCTGCCATCCGCCAGTTGCAGCAGGGGCGGCAAGTCGTAGTCCGGTACTTGCGCTTCATCACGGATTGTGTCGTTCACGGAGAGTCCTCGATGATTAGCGTGGCGTTTCCATCTCCTGACGCACGGTCTGGTAGAGCAGCTCGGCGTGCAACTGGCCCAGGGTGTAACAGGGCCCGCCCAGCTTCTCCGCCAGCCGACTGGCCAGGCCGCGGTCAAAGGCCACGTGTTCCATGTTGATGGTGACCGTCTTGATGTCGTGCTCGCGAATCATGGTGGCGATGCGATGCGCTTCGTCCTGCGGCGCCTGTTCGCTGATGGAAACGTTGCCGGCGCCGTCCGTCAACAGGATGATCATGGGCACGACGTCGGGATTGAGCGTGGTCTCGCGCCGCACCGTTTCGTAGGAAAGCAGCAAGCCGGCCGAAAGCGGTGTCTTGCCGCCGACCGGGATGTTGGCCAGCGCCTTTTTCGCCAGCAGCACGGAATTGGTGGGCGAGAGCACCAGCGAGGCGCGGTCTTTCTGGAAGACGACCAGGCCGACGCGGTCGCGCCGCTGGTAAGCGTCCGTCAACAGCGACATGATGGCGCCCTTGGTGGCCTGCATGCGCTCCGAGACGGCCATGCTCCACGAGGCATCCACCGCAAACAGAATCAGGTTGGAGGCGCGCCGCACACGCACCTTGCGCTGCAGGTCATCCTTGCGCAAGGACCAGGCCACGCCGCTGTCTTCCCGCTCCGCCTCGCGTTCCTGCTGGTGCGGCGCGGCGGCCCGCAGCGTGGCGTCGAAGGCGATGTCGTCGGTGCGGCCGTTGGCCGGGCGCGCCTGGATGTAGCGCCCGCGCTTGCGCTCGGTTTTCGTGCGCGAACGGCGTCCGGCGCGTTGCCGCGTCAGGCGATCGAGCGGGGTATCCAGTTTACGCGGCGTGAATTCGGCCTTGCTCTCGACCTGTTTGCCGCCTTCCCACCAGTAGGCGTCCTGCTGGTCGAAGACGTTCTGCGGCGCCGGCTCGGCCTGGCCGAGGTCCGGCAGTTCCTCGTCACTGCTGTCGCTCAGGGACTGACTTTTTTTTTAGCCGCCTGTTCTTCCTCACTGTCGGCGCTGGCTTCGGCGGCATCGTCGCCCTCGCTCCACTCGGACATGACCTGGTCCAGCTGGTCGCCCATGGCGTCGATGCTCATGGTGGCGTCCGTGAAGGGGCCGCGCTTGAGACGGTGCGGGATGGCCAGCTCGGCGGCCAGCAGGATATCCTCATGGTTGATGCGCGTCCGGCCCTGCCAGGCGGCGTGGGCGCGCGCGGACTTGAGAATCACCAGATCGGCGCGGTGGCCGTCGATATGCAGGCTGCTGGTCAGGGTGGCGATGGCATAAAGGTCGCGCCGGTCGTATTCCACCTGGTCGACCAGTTCGCGCGCGGCGGCGATGCGCTGCGAGAGTTGCCCCTCGCGCGGCGCCCAGTCCTCGCGAAAGGCATCGGCATCGGTCTCGCTGGCGATGTGACGTTCCAGAATCTGCATGCGCTCGCGCGCCGCGTCGATACTGGTGACGTCCACCGAGAGCGCGAAACGGTCCAGCAATTGCGGCCGCAGATCGCCTTCCTCGGGGTTCATGGTGCCGACCAGAATGAAACGGGCAGGATGCGAGAAGCTGATGCCCTCGCGCTCGACCACGTTGATGCCCATGGCCGCCGAATCCAGCAGCAGGTCGACCACGTGGTCGTCGAGCAGATTGACCTCGTCGACGTAGAGGATGCCGCGGTTGGCGTTGGCCAGCACGCCGGGCTCGAAGTGGCGCTCGCCGCGCTGGATGGCCTTCTCGATGTCCAGCGTGCCCACCACGCGGTCCTCGGTGGCGCTGACCGGCAGGTCCACAAAGCGGATGCGGCGCATGCTTACCGGCAATTGCTCGCCGCGTTCGTAACGCTCATGCACCACGTCGGACCAGGTCGAAGGCTGGTCGGGGTCGTCGTTGAAGGGCGAATCGGCCACCACCCGCACCTCGGGCAGCAGGGCCGCCAGGGCGCGCGCGGCGGTGGACTTGCCGGTGCCGCGTTCGCCGCGGATAAGGACCCCGCCGATGCGCATGTCAATGGCGTTGAGTATGAGGGCGCGCTTCATGCGCTCCTGGCCCACGATGGCGGTGAAGGGGTAAACCGGCGCTCGCTTCGTCATGTCCTGTCCCGTGCAGGCGATTGGCACGACCAGTATACACCTGATTGTCCTTCCCGTGGCAGGGCGGACTCATACCGTCGTTGACCGCATTCCCGGGTTTGCGCTATTAATCTGACCTTCACTGTTGATGCAGGTGCAGGCCATGAAAGGTGCTTTTGCTGTTCGCCTGGCGACCCTGCCCCGACTGCTGGCTCTTGTGAGTTTATTGACCCTGGCGGCGCTGACCATGGCGGAAGCATTGCATTGGGGCTATGAAGGCGAGACCGGCCCCGATAACTGGGGCAATCTGTCGCCGGACTACGCGCTTTGCGCAGAAGGCAGCGCCCAGTCCCCGATCGACATTCGCGACGCCAGCGAACTGGACCTGGTGCCCGTTCGCTTTGCGTATGGGCAGACGGCCAACAGGGTGCGCAACACCGGTCACGGCATCCAGGTCGACGTCGAGGGTGACAGCCACGTCATCTACAACGGCATTCGTTACAACCTGCTGCAGCTCCACTTCCACGCCCCGTCGGAGCACACGATCGACGGCCAGGCGGCGGCGATGGAGCTGCACTTCGTCCACCTGGACCCGAATTCAGACATGTTGGCCGTGGTCGGCATCCTGCTTGAAGAGGGCGACAGCGACAACGCGGCCTACGCGCCGGTCTTCAACAACCTGCCGGACGAGGCGGACCTGACCCTCGGCAGCGACGACGACCTGGACCTGGCGACGCTGCTGCCGGAAATGCGCCGCTATTTCACCTACCAGGGCTCGCTGACCACGCCGCCCTGCAGCGAAATCGTGCGCTGGTTGCTGCTGGATACGCCGGTCAGGCTGTCAGCGGACCAGATCGCCGCCTATACAGCCCTTTACGCGAACAACGCCCGCCCCGTCCAGCCCCTCGGCGACCGCGACCTGCTGCGGGATAGTCCATAGTCCCTCGAGCCCGACCCCGGTATTTCCAGGCAGCAACGCGCTTGTTCATCACCGACAAGAGCGCCCGCGACACGACAATCAGGTCATATGCAAGGTGTGTCCGGCTCTTAATAAAGCATTGGATTACACAAGTAATGTCCCCAGGCCCTCTACCGCGCCGTACAGGACTTCACAGCCAGTAACGCTATGCTACAATGGCCGCCCTTCCAGCCTGCAGGAGAACCCGTGTCCCGCAATACAGGCGAGTTCAACGTCGCCGGTGCCTGGCGCTACAACCACAGCGGTGTGCGCCGCTGGATCTTCTCGCACATCCTGCGCTACCGCTTCCTCTTCCTGCGCTCCGTCCTGCTCTTTCTGATCGGCTGGAGCGCCATGGCCTGGGTGCGCGTGCTGATCGGCGACGCCGCCAGAGAAATCACTGACCCCACCGGCCCCGATGGCCTGATGATGGCGGCGCTGGCGGTGCTGGGCGTCTCGCTGATAGACAGCCTCGCCCACCTTGGCGGCAGCCTCTCCATTGAGACCATCGCCCAGAGGCTGGCCCACGATTCGCGCGAGGAGCTTTACGTCAGCCTGCTGGGCAAGAGCCAGACCTTTCACGACCGGCAGCGCGTCGGTGACATCATGGCCCGCTCCACCGACGACGTTTCCCTGCTCAACCACATGATCCATCCGGGCATCTTCTTCATCATCGAGATCGTCCTCGGTCTGGGCCTGCCCATCCTCTTCATCGCCTTCATCAACTGGCAACTGATTCTGGTGCCGGCGGTCTTCGTTGTGGTCTACGTCTTCACCGTGCGCCGTTACTTCCGCCGCCTGAGCCCGGTGATCGGCGCGCAACGTTACGCCTTCGGCGTGATGAACGCCGGCCTGGAAGAGAGCATCTCCGGCATTGAGATCGTCAAGGGCAGCGCCCGCGAAGCCTTCGAGCGGCGCAAGTTCCACCACAACGCAAAGGCCGTGCGCGACCTGCTGGTCAAGCAGGGCACCATCGAGGCGCTCTATCTGCCCTACTTCTTCTACGGCTTCGCCCTCGGCCTTGCCTTTTTGCACACCATGGTCCTTTTCGGCCAGGGCGTGCTCGATTTCGGCGCCGTGGTGGCAGTTACCGGCCTGGTCAGCGCCATGCGTTTCCCGGTCTTCATCTCGGTCTTCGCCTTCACCATGGTGCAACTGGGCATCGCCGGCGGCGAGCGCATCCTCGAGCTTATCCGGGCCAGCGCCGACATGGACGAGAACAGCGCCGGCCACAGCGGCAGCGTCGCGGGCGACGTCGTTTTTGAAAACGTCAGCTTTGGCTATGACAACGGCCTGGTGCTGCAGGACATCTCTTTCCAGGTACGCCCGGGGGAGACGGTGGCCATCGTCGGTCAGACCGGCTCCGGCAAGAGCACCCTGACCGACCTCATCAACCGCACCTACGACGTCAGCAGCGGTCGCATCCTGATCGACGGCATCGACATTCGCGACTGGCAACTGGATTCGGTCCGTTCGCAAATCTCGCGCATCGAGCAGGACGTCTTTCTCTTCTCACGCAGCGTCGCCGACAACATCGCCTTTGGCATGCCCGGCGCCAGCCACGAACGCATTGTCGACGTGGCGCGCGAGGCCCAGGCGCACGACTTCATCGAGTCCTTCGCCGAGGGTTACGAAACCGAGATCGGCGAACGCGGCGTCATGCTTTCCGGCGGGCAGCGTCAACGCCTGGCGCTGGCGCGCGCCTTTCTCAGCGAGCCACGTATCCTGATCCTCGACGACTCCACCAGCGCCATCGACAGCGCTACCGAGGACGAGATCCAGAAGGCCATTAACCGCGCCCGCCTCGGTCGCACCACCCTGCTCATCACCCACCGCCTGTCGCAGATTCGCTGGGCCGATCACATTCTGGTGCTCGACGAGGGGCGCCTCGTCGCCAGCGGCAACCATGAGGAACTGCTGCGCGATTCCGACCTCTATCGCCGCATCTTCGCCCGCTACGACGTCGCCCTGCCGCTGGCCTGAGCCGACGTCGCAGAGTCACAGGGAGGACTGACCCCTGGGTTTCATCATGGACGGCCTCGACGCCGAAGAGTACGACCGCCAGTACGGCGATCGTGAACTGGTGGGCCGTATCCTCGGCTACTTTCGACCCGAGGGCAGGCGCATGCTGCTGGTGTCCGGCGCCCTCCTCAGTACGTCGCTGCTGAACACCGGTCTGCCGATCTTCATCTCGCAGTCCATCGATCGCGTCGCCGCCGACCCCAGCCAGCGCAACCTGATTCTGGCGCTCGTCGGCACCATCCTGCTGGGCGCTTTCGCCTGGGCCTTCAACGCGCTGCGGCAGTGGCAATCGGCCACCGCCATCGGCAACGTCACCCTGCGCCTGCGTGAGGACGCCATGGACGCCGTGCTGCGCCGCGATCTCTCCTTTTACGACAGCTACCCTTCCGGCAAAATCGTCAGCCGTGTCAACTCGGATACCCAGGCCTTCTCGGCCGTCGTCACCCTGACCACCGACCTGATGAGTCAGTTCCTGCTGGTCGTCCTGCTGGTGGGCTATCTCTTCACCGTCAGCTCCCGCCTGACCCTGATTCTGCTGCTGCTGGCGCCGGTCATCATCGCCACGGCGCTCGGCTTCCGCCATCTGGCGCGCAAGACCATCACCCAGTCGCGGCGCGTCAACGCCGAGGTCAGCGCCCACATCCAGGAGACGGTAAGCGGCATTCGCATCGCCAAGACCTTTCGCCAGGAACACAGCATCTACCGCGAGTTTCTTGGCGTGAACCGGCGCTCTTACCGCATTAACCTGATCACCGGCTACACCTTCAGCAGCATCTTCCCCCTGCTGAGCCTGCTGGCCGGCTTCGGCACCACCGCCCTCGTTTATTTTGGCATCCTTGATGCCCAGGTGGGCGGTATCAGCGCCGGCACCTGGTTCCTTTTCATCCAGGGCATGCAGATGTTCTGGTTCCCGCTGACCAGCATCGCCTCTTTCTGGAGCCAGTTTCAGCTGGGCCTGGCCGCCGGCGAGCGCGTCTTCGCCCTCATCGACGACGAGCCAAAGGTCATCCAGCGTGACGAGCGCGTGCTGCCCGATATTGCCGGCGAAATCTGCTTCGAGCGCGTCGACTTTCGCTACACCGACAAGGAACAGGTGCTGCAGGACTTTTCGCTCACCATTCACCCCGGCGAGACGCTCGCGCTGGTCGGCCACACCGGCTCCGGCAAGTCCAGCATCGGCAAGCTCATCGCCCGCTTCTACGAGTTTCAGGGCGGGACCATCCGCATCGACGGCGTGGACATCCGCGACCTGGATCTGCATGACTACCACACGCGACTGGGCCTGGTGACGCAGACGCCTTTCCTCTTCGATGGCTACGTGCGCGACAACATCCGCTACGGCAAACCCGACGCCAGCGATGAAGACGTCGAGCGCAGCGCGCGCCTGGTCGGCCATGGCGACTGGTTGAAAGCCTTGCCTGAAGGGCTGGACACGGCAGTCGGCGAACGCGGCAGCGCCCTCTCGATGGGGCAGCGGCAACTGGTTTCGCTGGCCCGCGTCCTGCTGCAGGACCCCTCCATCTTCATCCTCGACGAGGCCACCGCCAGCGTGGACCCCCTGACCGAGACTCTCATTCAGGAAGGGCTGGACCTGGTGCTGGCGGACCGCACCAGCATCGTCATCGCGCACCGCCTTTCCACCATTCGCCATGCGGACCGCATTATTGCCCTGCGCAATGGTGAGATCATCGAGGAAGGCAACCACGAAACCCTGCTGGCCCAGGGCGGTCACTACGCCGAACTTTACAACACCTACTTTCGCCACCAGTCGCTGGAATACATTGAGGCGGCCGGCCAGTTGCTGAATGGCGGCGCCTGAGCGCGCTTGTCCCCGCCGCCGGCGCCGACTACAATCGCCGGCGTCAGCAATTATCCCGGCAAATTGATGTCCGATACTCCCGAGCCGCCGGACTCCGGCGACCAGCCACAGCCGCCACAAGGGCCTGCCGCACAGGAATTTGAGGAAATGATGCGGCAGGCGGCGCGCGCCCGCAGCCCGCAGGTATCTGCGCCCGAAAAGAGCCGGCAGCGACGGGCCGCCGCTCTCGCCCGCGAACGCGACCGGCGTTTGCAGCGGCGTCGCAGTGACCGGCAGCAGGGCGCCGTCAACCTGCTGGGCGGCTTCATGCGCGCCTTCTTCCTGGTGGCCGTCGCCAGCGGCCTGATCGCGACCATTCTGGTGTGGTGGACTCCGCCGGATTTCATCCCCGCTGCCGTACGCAACGAGCTGGGCATGGAAGCGCTTGAGGCGGAAGTGCTGGCACGGCCGACCGCCGCGGCCACACCCAACTGGTTGCAACGCATCGGCATCGTCGCCGGCCATCGCGGCCCCAACCCCGACAGCCCCGGCGCCGACCCGGACCCCGGTGCGCTCTGTCTCGATGGCCTGGCGGAAGTCGACATCAACTTTGAGGTGGCGCAACGCATCGTGCGCGGCTTGCGCAGTCGTGGCTTTTCCGTCGACCTGCTCGACGAATTTGACCCACGCCTGCAGGACTATCAGGCAGCGGCGCTGGTCTCCATCCATGCCAATACCTGCCAGCCTTTCAGCGAACAGGTGTCCGGCTTCCTGGTTGCCGCAGCCGCTGCGCGCGTGGCCGCCCGCAGCCGCGATGACATTCTCGTGGACTGCATCGCGCGCCACTATGCCCGCGAGACCGGCCTGCAGCGCCACGAAGGGGTCACGGTGGACATGACCAGTTACCATACCTTCCGCGAGGTCCACCTCTGGACGCCGGCGGCCATCATCGAAACCGGCTTCATGCTGGCCGACCGCGAACTCCTGACTGAACGGCCGGACCGGGTCGCCACCGGCGTGGTCAATGGTATCCTGTGCTTTCTGGATCGGCGCAGCGATTTGCCGGCAAGGAGTGAGGGCCTGTGACGCGCGAACTGGTGATGTACAACCGGCGTCTGCCCTGCCCCTGGGTTACCCTGGCGCAGCAGACCCTGCGCCTGCACGGCGTCGCCTGGCGTGACCTGTTCATCGATGATGACGACGAGGCCCGCCAGCGACTGCTGGACTGGGTCGGATTCCTCTCCGTTCCCACCCTTGTCATCGCCAGGCGTGGCAGTGACCTGCCGCTGGAGCCGCCATCCCCCTTGCCGCCGGACACCAGCCCGCGCGGTATCGATCGTGGTTGCCTGATCACCGAGCCGGGCATGGCGCAGCTGAGCGCCTGGCTCCTGCGCAACGGTCTGCTGTCGCCGGAGCGCATGGCCCGGGCATGAACCGCGGCCAGCACAGGCCTGGCATTGACAGCAACTGCCCGCCTGACTAGAATGCGCCTGCGTCCGGTCAGGTGCTGCCGGGCAGGTGACGCCTTGCCGGGCAAGGCGGCACTGCTATACTGCGGTGGGTACGCCACCGTAGCTCAACCGGCAGAGCTCTCGCCTTGTAAGCGAGTGGTTACGGGTTCGAATCCCGTCGGTGGCTTGAACCTGTGGCGGTTGCGCCTGGCGCCCTTGAGCGAAGGCTTGGCCGCGAAGTGAGCAGTAAGCAGCAGGCGGCGCGGAAACGGGTCGGTGCCCGAGTGGCTAATGGGGATGGACTGTAAATTCATTGGCGAGAGCCTACGCTGGTTCGAATCCAGCCCGGCCCACAGCGCCTCTGTAGCTCAGGGGTAGAGCGCATTCTTGGTAAGAATGAGGTCACGGGTTCAAATCCCGTCAGAGGCTTGCTTTCATCCGTAGCGCAGCGCTCCTTCGGCAGGGGTGAACGCGCCAGGGAACAGGATCCAGGATGGCCAAAAAAGGCAATCGCGTTATCGTCAAACTTAAGAGCACCGAAAGCGGTCACATGTACATCACCTCCAAGAACCGGCGCACCACCACCGCCCGGCTGGAGTTGAAAAAGTACGACCCCTTCATTCGTCGTCACGTGCTCTACCGCGAGACCCGCTGAGAGCGCGGGATCGCATCCTAGGGGAGTAGCTCAATTGGCAGAGCAACGGTCTCCAAATCCGTAGGTTGTGGGTTCGATTCCTGCCTCCCCTGCACAAGAATAGGGGGCGCGCAAGCCCGGTGCCCGCTGCGTAAGCGAGGAGTTTGTATGACAACCGGCAAGACGACCGGAACCCGGAGAAGGCGGGGCTGGTGGCCATTCGGCGACCGCTCCGACGCACAGCCGGACGAGTCGCAGGAGCGCGGCGTTACTGCGCGCAAGGGTCGCGCCACGCCCGGCCGGCGCAACCAGCCCGTGGTGCAGGAAAGCGGCAACCGGCTGACCCGGCCCTTCACCGTACTCGCCATTTACTTCGAGGGCGTGCGTGACGAGGTCAAAAAGGTCAGTTGGCCCACGCGCCTGGAGGCGCGCCGTCTGAGTGTCATCGTGCTGGTGTCCACGCTGCTGGCGGCCATCGTGCTGGGCCTGATCACCCTTGGTTACAGCGAACTCTTTGCCATTGGCCTCGGCCAGCCACTCGTCTTTCTTGGCTTTTTCGTCGTGGTTGTCGGGCTGGGCACATTTCTTTACATTCGTTCGAATCGCAAGAATTCAGCGTCCTGGTGACGGGGGCGGGAGAGCAAATGAACCAGGAAGGGTTCGACCCCGAACCGGTCTGGCTGGATAACGAGGACGATGAGTTAAATATCATCCTCGAAGACGGTACAGAATCCGCCGCGGTTGACAGACAGTGGTTCGTGATCCACTGCTATTCCGGCTACGAGAACAAGGTGCGCCACGCCATTGAGCAGCGTATCGAGACCATGGGCATGCGTGACAAGATCTTTGACGTCATCATTCCCACCGAGGAAGAAATTGAGATTCGCGACGGCAAGCACCGTCCTGTGGAACGCCGTGTCTTCCCCGGCTACCTGCTGGTCGAAATGGTCATGGACGAGGACTCCTGGTACGTCGTGCGCAACACGCCTGGCGTGACCGGCTTTGTGGGCATGGGCAACGACCCCACGCCCCTGCTCGAGGAAGAAGTCAACAAGATCATGGACCGCATGTCGCAGGAAACGCCGACCATCGTCGTCAACTTCAGCGTCGGTGAGAAGGTGCGTATCATCGATGGCCCCTTCAATGACTTTATCGGCACGGTCGACAACATCGATATCGACAAGACCCGCGTGCGCGTGATGGTCAACTTTTTCGGGCGCGATACGCCGGTCGAACTGGATTTCCTGGAAGTTGAGAAAGCCTGAGGACGAAAAAACTGCATGGCAAAGAAAATCAAGGCCATCCTGACCCTGCAAATCCCCGCCGGCAAGGCCAATCCGGCGCCGCCGATCGGTCCGGCACTGGCCCAGCACGGCATCAATTTGATGGGCTTCTGCAAGGAATACAACGCCCGCACCAGCAACCGCATGGGCGATATCATTCCCGCCGAAATCACCGTCTTCAGCGACAACTCCTTCCGCTTTGAACTCAAAAGCCCGCCGACCGCCTTTCTGATCCGCAAGGCTGCGGGCATCGAGAAAGGCGCAGCCAACCCCCTCACCGAAAAAGTCGGCCAGCTCAATCGCCGTCAGGTGCAGGAGATCGCCGAGGTGAAATTGCCCGACCTTAACACCTCAAACATCGAGGCGGCCATGCGTCAGGTGGAAGGCACCGCGCGCCAGATGGGCGTCACCGTCGTCGACTGATTCATACAGTTCTGTGGGAGGGCCATGCATGGCCCGCCAGCACCACGGGGAGGAAAACATGGCAAAAAGAGGCAAACGTTACGAAGCAGCGCTGCAGGCCTTCGACCGCAACCGCGACTATCCGCTTGAGGAAGCGGTCCGGCTGGTGCAACAACTGGCTACCGCCAAATTCGACGAGACCATCGAGCTACACGTGCGCCTCGGCATAGACCCGCGCCACAGCGACCAGCAGGTGCGCAATACCGTGCTGCTGCCGCATGGCCTCGGCCGTTCGGTGCGTGTGCTGGTCTTCGCCGAGGGTGAGGACGCCCGCGCCGCCGAAGAGGCCGGCGCCGACGTCATCGCCGACGACGCGGTGGTCGCCCGCATCCAGAACGAGGGCTGGCTGGAATTTGACGCCGCCCTGGCGGTGCCTTCCATGATGTCGCGCGTCGGGCGCCTCGGCCGCATCCTTGGCCCGCGCGGCATGATGCCCAACCCGCGCGCCGGCACTGTGGTGCAACCCGCCGACCTGCCCCAGGCCATCGAAGAGCGCAAGGCCGGCCGCGTCGAGTTTCGCAACGACAAGACCGGCAACCTGCACGTGCCGGTCGGCAAGGCCAGCTTCGAATACGAGCCCTTGCTGGAAAACACGCGCACGGTGGTTGACGCCATCGCCGGCGCCCGTCCCTCGGCCGTCAAGGGAGCTTACCTGCGGCGCATCGTGCTTACCTCCACCATGGGGCCCGGCATTCGCGTTGGCAGCGCCGCTTGAGTCACGGGCAGCCGGCCGCTTAATTTTCACAAGGGCTGCAGATCGTTCTGCAGTACGTCAGGTCTAATGAAATCCCTCCCAATCTCCTCCGGGCATCCGGGATTTTCCGACTTGCCCGACGATCCGACGGTTCACCTTCCGTGACCTGGCCTCATCCGGTTTTGCCCTTTCTGTCCCTGTCGCTGGCCCTGTGTACACTTTTTGTCTGGGTTGTCAGATTCAAATCAGGGCCACTCATTCCAGGGCCGGGAAAGAACCTGCCGACCCTGTTTGTTGCCGTGCACGCCCTGCTGCTGGTGATCTACCTTGTGGCGGACCTGACAAACTCGGCAATTTTACCCCTCAAGCTCTGGCACTTTGACCATGAGTGGACCATCACCTCGGTGAATTCAACTTTTCAAATGCTCTTTCTGGGTATCCTGGGCTTCTATAACGGAATCGCATCCTTAAGGGGCCGCTTCGCTGAGCGGACGTTCTGGCTGGTCCTTGGATCCGGGTTTACAGGATTGTCCCTGTTCGAGTTAATTGCCCTCAACCGTAATTTCATTCCCGAAAAATGGCTGTTGCTCTTGTTCGGCGTCTTTCTGGTCGTACATTCGCTGGTCCTGATCCGCCACTACAGAAAGCACGTTGTCAGACGTGTCTGTCTCTTTCTCTTGCCAGTTGGAATATGTCTTGCCGCTATTGCCCATCTTCTTGACGATGCGACACTGTTTGGAATTACCCTGGTTGAACCTCTGGAAGAGACCCTGGAGGTATTGGGTATCGCTGTTGCGCTTGCAGGCACGGCAGGGTCCGCAAAAGCCAACGTGCCAGGCCCCAGGATCGGTGAACGAAAGTTCCTGGCAAGTATCTGCCTGACTTACGCGCTTGTCTGCATTCTGCAGTTGGCCGCGCCAGTCTGGCAAGACAAGGTTTTCCAAAGGTATTATTTCCTCTGGAAGGGATACGATAACGAGATCTCCGCGGACATCCTGGATGGCGCCCTGGCCCTGCGGGGCTGGTCTCACGCTACCCTCAACCCTGGTGAAAAGGAAACGATCAGGATCTGGTTGTATGCGACAAGACCACTAACCGACTACTTTGGAATTACTTTCCAGCTCCTGGACCAGGAAAATGGCAACCCAATCGCTTCGGCCAACAGCCGGAGCGGTATCGATACCCGCAGCTGGATGCCTGGCAACCTGAACTCCGCTTTCCCCAAAGCGAGGCTGGATATACCGCAAGCTGCGCCCACAGATCGCGCCTTGTGGCTGACACTCTCGTTCTGGCGGATTGATGAAGACGAATTCATACCTGTGACGATCGACACCAGCGATCATCCCCTGTTGGGAGACACCCATATTTTACTGGACGAACTGGTGTTTCCGGACCTGGCAGCAAATTCGGACCGGAAAGCAGTGGTCGGAGACTTTGCCAACGGATTTGTCTTGCAGAAGGTTGACATACCCGGGCGTGTAAAGGCCGGGCAATCAATGGACGTCGAATTTCTGTGGAATTCTGTCAGTGATGGCGTGGAAGACTGGACCCAGTTTCTGCATTTCATACATGAGACCAACGGGTCGCACTGGAATGTGGACCAGTATCCACTTGGGCAGCGTTTGCCCACCCGCCTCTGGTATGCCGGGATGCAGTCCCGCGAACAATGGAACGTCACAGTTCCACCGGATCTGATTGCCGGGACCTATAAGGTCTACACGGGGCTTTATCGACTGGTGGACGGACAACGCCTGGAGGTCACCCTCGCCGACGGTCAACGACCCGAAGACAGACGCATCCCTCTCGGCAGCATTTCCATTGAGAACTGAACAGCTTGGTTTACCTACCCTTAACCCGGTTGAAATCTCCACTTGACATCCAGTCGTACAATACATGGTATGGGGAATCCGAAGACACAGGGAGCACAACCTGAGTGAGTTACATTCTCGTCACCAACGATGATGGCGTGCGCGCGCCGGGCATCGTCGCGCTGGCCGCCGCCATGCAGGAGCTTGGCGAGGTGCGCGTTATCGCCCCGGCCGTCAACCAGAGCGCCAGCGGCCACAAGAAGACCCTCTTCCAGGACATCCCGGTCGCGGAAACCTTGCTGCCGGACGGCACCCCCGCCCTGGCCGTGAGCGGCTCGCCGGCCGATTGCATCGCGTTGACCGCGCTGGGCATGGCCGAATGGCCCGCGCGCGTCGTCGTTTCGGGCATCAACCGCGGCGCCAACATGGGCCAGGACGTTACCTACAGCGGCACCGTCAGCGCGGCGCTGGAAGCCACCATCCACGGCATCCCGGCCATCGCCTTCTCCCTTGATAACCCGGAGGCCGACGAGGTCGCCGATTACGACGCCGCCGCGCGTATCGCGACCCGCATTGTCGGCGAATACGCCCTCAAACGCTGCCTGCCGCCCTTCACCATCCTCAACGTCAATCTGCCTGCCTGTGACGACATTCGCGAGATTCGTCTCACGCGCCAGGGCATCCGCATCTACAACGACAAACTGGCCGGCAATGGCAGCGTCTATCGCATCGTCGGGCCCGCGCCCGGCGGCATGACTGACGAGGAAGGCACCGACCTGTGGGCCGTGCACCACGGCTACGCCAGCGTGACGCCCATCCATCTGGACCTGACCGCCCACCGCTTCCTGGCCGATCTGGCCGCCTGGGATATCACCCTCTGAACACAGTCTGAAGCCTCGCTGCCCGCAAGGGGCGGCGCTGCAAGCGGGGCGCGCATCGCGCTCCGGCATTGACCTGTTGCTGCGGACTATTCGTACTGGCCGGTTGTGTAGACGTATACCGCGATGCCGTGCCCTTCTTCCCAGTCCCAGTAGTCGTTGGACCAGTCGAAGAGCCAGTGCGAATCGAGAATGGAAGCGTTGACGCAGCCATGGCTGCGGCGGAAGCCGAAACCATCGTGCCAATAAGCGCCGTGCAGGGCGATGCCGCCGTCGAAATACTGCGTCCAGGGGACTTCCTGCAAGGAGTAGAAGTCCGGCTGCTGGAAAGCGCCGCTCATGTCGCCGCGCGCGCGCCGCAACCAGACGTGGAAGATCCCCTCGTTGGTGGACCATTCCTCCAGACCGGAGGATACCAGCGTGGTGAAGACCGGCGTCTCGCCCTCGTAGGCCGTGAGCACCTGTTCGTAAAGATCGATGCCGACCCACTTTTGCGTATCAATGTCTTCCGGGCGCCCGACCGGAACGAACATGGCCAGGTTGTACTGGTGTATCCACTGGTCCTTGCCAACCTGATACCAGCACCTGCCGTTCACCTTCACGCAACTGAAGACGTTCACACGCGTGTAGCGGTAAAGGAAGGGGTTTAGCGGCGAGTCAGCGCCGCCCGGTTCGGTCGCCGCGCGCAAATGACGCAGGGTCCAGGCCATCGGGAATTCCAGGCCTGCCGTCGGCAATTCCACGCCGGCATAGCGCGACGGTATGACTTCCTCGCCAAGCACGTCGAGCGGGACCCATTGGCCCTCACCGATTTCCGCCCAGTCGTCCTCAATCTGCGACACGGTGACGAAACTGTAGCCTTCGTCAGTGGTCTCCAGCAGCTCGCCGAAAGGTTCCTCGTAGACGGGCAGGATGCCCGCCACGCGCCGGTAGTCCCGATCGTAAAGCAGTTCTTCATCGACGGGCAGGGGGCGCACCGTGGGCCAGCGATTGGCGGCCAGCACGTCATCGCTCACGCTGCATTCGACCGCCCCTGGCGATTCGCATATTGGCAGCGCCTGCGCAAGGTTGCTGGCCACAAACAGCAACACAGGCAACATCAATGATGACAATCGCCGCATGCACTCCCTCCGGCACGAAATCCGGCACAACCCGGTGTGGCCTGCGGAGTGGATTGCCAACCCTGCGGGCCTCACGCTGACAAATATCCTATCACAACATTTCCGCAAGGGAGAATATGGAATGCATTCCGATCAGCGGTGCCAGTCGCGGCCCTGACCTCAAGTACCTGCATCACGGAGACGTTCGGACAGAATATCAGGACGGGCCAGCTACCCACCCCCTCACCATGCCCGACGATCAATCAATTGTATTCTCCGGACCGGTAGACGTAAATCGAATTACCCCGACGG
>JAGWBD010000043.1:16201-17281 GCA_021296065.1 Anaerolineae bacterium | reverse complement strand
ACTGGAGCAGTACATCGATTGTTTCAGTGTAGCCGAGCTTGATTGGCATAGGCGGGGTTCACGCGATCTGGGAGGTACACGACAGAGTGGTGGCAGTCTGCTGCAAATGGCCGATTAGATGACTCCACAACTGGTGGCGCTGGCCAGGCGCGAAGCGCAGACCATCAATCTTGAAGACCCTGCACTGGTGTTGCCACAGCATGAACTGTTGGCTTTTCGGGTGGATCGGCCGCGGGACAATCGCAGCGACATCAGTTAGGGGCGAGGACGGAGAGAGCCATGTCATGTAGTCACCTGGCCCTCTTTCCGGCGTCCCTGGATCCGGTACACAATGGTCACATTGATATCGTGAGCCGCGCGGCGCGCATGTTTGGTGAAGTAGTCGTCGGCATATACGTCTCTCCAAAAAAGCCCCTGTTGTTCAATACAGACGAAAGGCTGGCACTGGCCTGCGAGGCTTTTGCCAGAACCCCAAATGTAAATGTTGCACAATACACGGGGTTAACGGTAAACTACGCCTCCATGTTGGGGGCGGTCGCGATCGTCAGGGGATTACGGGTTTCTTCGGACTTCGATATTGAGTTACGTACAGCCCTTGCGAACCGGCAGTTGTCGGGGGAGATCGAGACCATTGCCATCATGGCGGATGAGCGGTACATCCACGTCAGTTCCAGCATTATCCGGGAAATTGCGGAACTGGGGGGAGACGTAAGTTCAATGGTGCCGCCACACGTCATGGAGGCCTTGCAGCAGCGCTTTGCAGCCCTGCGAAAATGATTGCTCGCCCCGGAGGACGCAGGAGGACGTCATGGACATCCAGCATCTGATTGATCGCCTGGAAGATCTGGTCGATGAAGGGCAGCACATTCCGTTCAGCCGCTATACGATGGTGGACGAAGAACGGGCTCTGGAGATCATCGACCAAATGCGGATTTCGGTGCCGGAAGAAATCGAGAAGTCCGCTCGGGTTCTTGGTAACCGCGACCGAATCCTGGCGCAGGCAGAGGAAGATGCAGCACGTATCGTGCAACAGGCACGCCGGGACACGGAGCTGATGCTTGATGAAGGGGCGCCCGTACC
>JAGWBD010000043.1:0-16079 GCA_021296065.1 Anaerolineae bacterium | reverse complement strand
GCATCCAGGAAGTTTCCAGTCAACGCCCCAAATTGCAGGTGCGGCCTGACCTTGACCTTGAAGACGAAGCGTCGCAGTCTCTGGAAAACGAAGCAGGGATGGACGAATTGCCTGTCATCACGCCCGCTCGCTCTCTTTCCAGGAACGAAATGCAGTTTGCGCCGCCCAAACCTGCGGCGCCGGAACAGCCTGACTAGTTGCCGGCCTGTTCTTGCGGCCATTGGTCGCGCCACAATTTGACACCATCGCTCCACAAATGAACGCTGACGGTCCTGTCGCTTCGCAGCAGGGGCGTATTCCCCAACAAATTCAGGACTTCCGCGTCCGGGTTTCCATGGCGATTGCGCAGGTCATCGGGGTCAGAGTGCAACAGGGTCAGTTGCGCCTTTGTGTAAAGCAGCAAATCCGCTTCCAGCGAACGCGCGGCGCCATGCAATGGCAACTGGAGTACGGTCGCGGGAGCCACTGTTGAAGAAGCCAGCATTTGTTGCTGACCTTCGCGGTCCAGCGTGCCTGGCAAAAGAAAAGAAACGGACCCGAAACGAACACGCAAGACGAGAGCGTAGCTGCTCGTTTGCCGCTCGTCCGGCAGCGGCCTGGACTGAGGATGCAGCACGTCGATTTCCAGCCCCTTGCCCAGCTGCAGGATATTGCCTGCCACCGGGGTGATCACTGTATCGGCTGCCTGGACCAGCGCAGGCGGTAGTTCACGCTGGCCATTGTGAAGCAGCAGGCCAAGGTCATAGCGCTGCAAAAGGGCTTGCAGGGATTCCAGGGTGCCCGGATCAGGCACTGTGACGGCAAGCAGTTCCAGACGTCGGTCGTGAAAGGGCAGTCTGTCGCCGATCGCGGTCATCAGGCGCGAAGGCGAACTGCCGCCGTCTATCAGGATGTGTTCGCCGGCCGGCCCCTGCAAAAGGATGGCGTTGGCATGACCGACGTCCAGCAGCCAGAGGTGCAACAAATCATCGGGTCTTCCCAGACGGGTGGCGACAAGCAGCAGGGCAAGGCCGGCCGCGAGCAGCAGGGCAGTGACGCCGCCGGCATGACTTGCGAGCACGCGGCTCAGGCGCTGGACAACAGAATGACGTTGAACAGCGATCAGGGCTGCAAGGAGCAATCCCAGGTAGGTCGCAGTAACCAGACGTGGGTCCATCTGAACCTCAGCGCTGGCCATGGGCAAGAGCGCAGCAGCTCTGACAACTTCAATGGTCCAGCTGAGTGGCAAGAGCCCCAGCCAGTAGAGCAACTGCGCTGGCAATGGGGCCAGCAACGCAGTCAGCGTCGCCAGCAAACCCATGATCAGGAGTGGCGCCTGGGCAGGTACGATCAACAGGTTTACTGGCAGGGCCAGCAGGGACAGACGCCCGAAATGGCGCAGGATGAGGGGCAGGGTCGCCAGGTACGCGGCCAGGGAGACGGCCAGCGATTCGGCCAGAAGGGCCTGGGCCACACGACCCGCGCTTGCCGGGAAGAGAGCGTACAGGAGGCGCTGCAGTCCAGCTCCGAGTGGGTCCACCAGGAGCATGATTCCCAGGGTGGCGATGGCGCTTAGCTGAAATCCGATATCCCAGAGCACGCCTGGGTTTCCGATGGACAAGACAATCACGGCGAAAGCCAGCGAAGCCGGGGTAAACACGCGGCGACGAAGCGCACCGGCGGTGATCAGGAGGCAACTCATCAGGGCAGCCCGCATTACGGGAGCGTCGGCACCGACAAGGATGGCGTAAAACATAATGGTCAGGATGGCGAAGATCGCCATTGCAAAAGGCGCAAGCCTGGCGCGCCGCAACAACGACACAACAGTGCCGCCCAGCACGATCATGTTAAAGCCACTGATTGCAATGACGTGCGCTGCGCCGGTGGCGTTGAAGTCTTCCCGCAATTCTGGTGAAAGGCCGCTTTCATCACCCAGCAGGATTCCCTTCAGCAAGGCAGACTGGGGCGCCGGCAACCAGGCGGCAATCCTTCGGCCGGCACGTTGATTGAGGTCATACAGCAGGGTTTGCAGGCTGACTTCCTGTCCTTTGGCAAGAAGGTCGATCGATGCATCGCGCATGACGCTAAACACGCCACTGCGCGCCAGGTGGTCGTTCCAGGAGAAGCGATCGAACTCGCCAGGCCGTTGAAGAAGACCGGTGGCGCGGACCTGATCACCGGGTTTCAGCGAAGATCTTGCAGTTGTCAACACCAGTACTTCACCACGAATCGGATAGTGTTCGCCATCCCGGATTAGAGCTGATACCGAGACACGAAATCGCGCGCCGCTTTCGCGCAATTCAGGGGCGCTGCTGACAGCGCCAACAACGGTCACGCCACCCTGATTGTTGAATCTGGCGATTTCGCTACCAGTCGGGGCCAGCGACATGCGAAGGCCACCCATGGTCATCGCCAGCAGTGCGAATGTAAACCGGCGCCACCTGTCCCGTAACAGCCAAATGCATGCAAGCGCCAACCCGCTCAGGATTAACCAGGCGAGGGACAGACTGGAAGAGAGAAAAGGGTTGTTGGCTGCCAGGACGATGCCGCAGACCCAGCCGAGCGCTAGGTAAACGAGGCGCATGGGTTCAAAGACGCCGGCTATGTAGTCAGGCTATACTAACGCCCGTCCGCGGCAAGAGCAATCGAGGGGTCTGACCCATGGCAGCGCCAAACGTGATCGTGTTCTTCACAGACCAACAGCGCTGGGATACCACCGGCGCGCATGGCAATCCCCTGGATCTCACACCAAATTTTGATCGCATGTCGCGTGAGGGCACGCACGTGTCCCAATCCTTCACCTGCCAACCCGTATGCGGCCCGGCACGCTCGGTCCTGCAAACGGGCATGTACGCGACTTCCACCGGTTGCTACCGCAATGGCATCGCCTTGCCACCAGATTCGCGAACACTGGCGCATTGTTTTCGCGACGGCGGCTATACGACCGGCTACATCGGCAAGTGGCATCTGGCGGATGCGGGGCCAGGACCGGTTCCCGAGGAACAGCGCGGCGGTTACGAATACTGGCTGGCTTCCAACGCGCTGGAGTTCACTTCGGATGCCTATGACACGGTGATGTACGATGTCGATAATCGGCCGGTCAAACTGCCGGGGTACCGGGTCGACGCGGTGACGGACGCCGCCGTCCGCTACATTGACAGCCCCCGCAGCCAACCTTTCTTCCTTTTCGTTTCTTACATTGAACCGCATCATCAAAATCACCGTGACGACTACCCGGCACCAGGCGGCTATGCGGAGCGCTACCGGGCTCGTTGGACTCCGCCGGACCTGGCCGCGCTGGGCGGTTCGGCCCAACGCCACCTGGCCGGCTATTGCGGCATGATCCGTCGTCTCGACGAAGCATTGGGCCGGTTGACCGACGCGCTTCAGAGTCTGGGACAACTGGACAACACGATTTTGCTCTTCACTTCAGACCACGGCAATCACTTTCGCACGCGCAACGCCGAATACAAGCGCTCGGTCCATGAATCCTCGTTAAGAGTGCCGACGGCCCTGCGCGGCCCAGGCTTCGATGGTGGGGGCCACCTGCCGCAATTGGTCAGTTTGATAGACATGCCGCCCACCTTGCTGGACGCGGCCGGCCTGCCCGTGCCGGAGGAGATGCAGGGTCGCTCCATCCTTCCCTTGTTGCAGGGACAGACACAGGACTGGTGCGACGACCTGTTCTTTCAGGTCAGCGAGTCCTGCGTTGGGCGAGGCATTCGCACACAACGCTGGAAGTACGGCGTGGTTGCCAGTGACAGAGATGGCAATCGTGACAGCGCTGCCGAGCGTTACACGGAAACCTGGCTTTATGATCTGTTGGCAGATCCGGATGAATTGCATAACGTGGTCGATCTGGACTCCCACATTGAAGTGCGCGAGGTCATGCGTGCAAGATTGCTGCGGAGAATGGCGCAGGCCGGTGAAGCATTGCCTGTCATCATGCCACCTGGAGCCTTGCGGCAGGCACAGCAACTGAATGTATCGGAGGCCGAGGCGCGCTCCTGAGGCTCCGCCTGCGCTACCCTGTTCTGGCCGGAGCCATCTTTCTGGTTTACAATGGCGCCAGTAGCGAGTACCCGAGGGCTTGTTTGGCCTCAGCGGGGAGTCTGACAAACGTGATGGAAAGAATAGCCGCCCAGGGAGAGTTGGGGCCCGCGGGCGTGGCGAGCGAACGCGCTGTTTCCCGCATCATCCATGGTGCAGCACTCGCAGGAAGCGCATTGCTGGACGGGATGCTGGACAGCCAGATATCGCCTGGCACGGACTTGCCCCGCCAGGTTGCCAGTCTGCCCTACGATGCTCTCGACTGCCTCCTGACCACGTTTCACGAGTTACGGGGAGAGCGCGAATCCGAAATGTTTCCCGGCGCCACCCACCTGGTGTTGACCCGCGGCGCCGCGGAGCCACTGTTGGGCAGGGCCGCCCACGAGCATTTGCCCGAAGGCCCGCTACCTCTGGATACCAGTCGCAGCGCCAGTTGGCTCGAAAACATCGAAGAGCTCGAAAGGGATGGTTGGCGGGTTCTTGGAGTCGCATGGCAACCGCTGGAAGACATGCCGCCAGCCCTGGATTCAGACATGGAGCGTGACCTGTGTCTGTTGGCCTTGCTGGGCATTCAGGAGACAGAACATCAGTCGCCGGCGACAGAACGCAGCATTGCGCGGCGGATAGCGCTGCAGGTGCTGTTTGAGCTTGATTGCACCGGTCACGGGGCCCAGACTGTGACTGATGCCCGGCTGTTCGCTCAAAATGCCACGCGCAAACAGGCCCGCTATGTTCGAATCTTGGTCAATCTGGTGCGAAGACATCGGGCCATCCTGGACGAAATCTTGCGTCACTACGCCATTGACTGGCCCCCTGAGCAACTGGCCACTGTGGACCGTAATATTCTGCGCATGGCGATTCTGGAGTTTGCCATTGCACGCAGTGCACCCGTGGCGGTGGTCATCAACGAGGCCATTGAACTGGCGCGCCTTTTCAGCGGAGACGAGTCCTTCGACTTCATCAATGGCGTGCTTGGGGCAATCGCCGACGAGGACCTCGAAACGGAAGCGTTGTCGTCCCGTTCCCGCATATTGCGCGACTACCGTGCGTCTATGCTTGAGCAGGAGGAGCCTGGCGCCCTTGCGGAAGTCAGGGAAGCGGTCCTTGAAAACGGGGAGTCTCCGGTCAAATGAATGTCCTTGGCGTCGGCGGAAGCGAACTCCTGATCGTCTTGCTGATCATGCTCGTCATCGCCGGCCCCAAACGAATGATCCACTGGTCTTATGTACTGGGCCAGCACATGGCCAAATTTCGTCGCATGTGGTCTGAGACGGTTGACATTGTGCAGCAGGAATTCGATGAAGCGGGTGTTGGTATCCAGTTGCCGAAAGACGTGCCTACACGAGGTTCCCTGCAAAAGCAGGCAGGCAAGGTGGTGGGCGGTGTGACGGCGCCGGTTCAGGAGACCCTGAAAGAAGTAAACACCCAAATGGGTGACATCAAGACCAGTACGAGGGAAACGGCGGGGACAGCCAACACGGTGGCCCGCGGCAGCAATGGTACGCAGTCGGTACTCAAGGTGGACAAGACGCCGAAGCCGGCGATGCAGGCGATCGCTGCTGCCGAATCGAAGGTAACCGCGTCTGCTGCAGGCAGTTCCCCAAAGACCACCGCACCGGCAAGGCGAAAGTCACCTGGACGCGCCAACGACGACTTTGGCGCCTGGTCCAGTCATGAAAAGGCACATGTCGGCAGTTGGTCTAGGGAAGAAAGTCCGTCCAGACCGGAAGCAGGGACCTGAACGCGTGCCTTCACTAAAACTGCCGCGTCTGCGCCGGCGTCAGTCGACGCAGCAACCTTTGGTGCCAGCGCCACCTCCACAAGACGATGAATTTGATCCCGATGATGGCCATGGCGCCCGCATGGGGTTCTTCGAGCATCTCGATGAACTGCGCACGCGTCTGTTTCGGGCGGCCCTGGGCCTGATACTTGGCACAGCTGTCGGTGTGGCGCTGGCCTCTCCGGCGCTTGACTATTTGCGGACGCCCTATTGCACGGTTGTCGCAATCAATGATGCGGCGCGGCGTGGTGAAGACATCGACATGAACGCGCTGCAAAACAGCGACATTGATTGCCAGTACGTCAACCTTGGCCCGACCGGCAGCGTGGTGGCCTACTTCCGCGTCGCTCTTATGGTGGGCGCCGGCTTCGCCATGCCGCTCATCGTCTACCAATTGCTTATGTTCATTTTCCCTGGCCTGACCCGCAGGGAAAGGCGCATTGTGCTGATGTCGTTACCGGCCATTTCCATGCTATTCGTCGTGGGCGTCGTCTTTTCCTGGTTTGTGCTTATGCCGCCGGCGCTGGGCTTTCTGGAAGGGTTTCAGCAAAACCTGTTTCGCTCCGAATGGACCGCCGATCTCTACCTGAGCTTTGTCACTTCGCTGATATTCTGGATGGGTGTGGCCTTTGAAACGCCGCTGGTCTTTTTTGTGCTGGGTCTGCTGGGCCTGGTCAGTACCATTGGCCTGATACGGAACTGGCGATTCGCAATTATTGGCGCAGCGATCGCTGCCGCCGTCATCACACCCACCATTGACCCCGTCAACATGCTGCTCGTCATGGCGCCCTTGCTGGCTCTCTATGTGCTGAGCATAGGGCTGGTCTATATTTCCAGACGGATTTCGCGCCTTGAGGATCCTGCTGTCTAATCCGGCGATTCAGGACAGGAGAAACCGGCAATGACGACGAGAACCCATCATCCTGGTCGCATTCACATTTATGGCGTTCCGATGGACCTTGGCCAGGAAAAACGTGGCGTGGATCTCGGGCCGATAGCCATTCGTTACGCTGGCCTGACGGACCGACTGACGCGACAGGGGTGGGACGTCACCGACCATGGCGACATGTCCGTGGACGCCTCCAGACTGATGATGCGCAAGGTCAACTTCGGCGGTCATACCGTCTATCACTCCAACGCCATCATCAATATTGCGCGCGCATTGCATCATCGAATAGAAGAAGACGTGAGCCCGCAGGACAAGGTGCTCATGCTGGGCGGAGACCACAGCGCATCGCTGGGCAGCGTGGCCAGCACCCTGGAACGGCCTGGACGGGCAGGCGTGATCTGGGTCGACGCGCATGGGGACTTCAACCCGCCGCAGACTTCGCCATCCGCCAACGTGCACGGCATGGTGGTGGCGTGGTTGATGGGTCGGGGAATCCCCCGGCCGGGGGTCAGTGAAATCCACTTGCAGCCAGACCAGATGTGCATGATCGCGATCCGCGACCTGGACCCGGTGGAGGCTGTCAACCTTGAGGCCAGTGGAATTTGCGTGGCCACCATTCGCGACGTCGAGGAACGCGGCATTTCGGTGGTCGTACATGACGCGCTTGACAGACTGGGCGACATTGATTCGCTGCACCTCAGTTTTGATCTGGATTCACTGGAACCTTCGGTCGCGCCTGGCGTAGGCACACCGGTCCCCGGCGGCCTGACCCAGCGTGAAGCGCTTTTGCTGGCGGAGATTCTGGGCGATGACGGACGCGTCACCACCCTTGACCTGGTCGAGGTAAATCCCATACTTGACGAGGCAAACAAGACGGCCAAATTTGCCGTCGACATTGCGGCGAGCCTGATGGGCGAACGCATTTTGCATCCTGAAGATGTATAGGCATGACTTAAACGGAGCGGGAATGTCAAAACAGGACTCAATCCTGATCGCCCCCTGGGGCGGTGGCCTGGTCAATCTCTTGACAGCGCCGGAGCAAATCGCAGAGGCCCGCGCGCACGCCGGGTCCCTGCACTCCATTCAGCTGAGCGAACGCACCGTCTGCGACCTGGAGTTACTGGCCACGGGCGGGTTTTCGCCGCTGAAGGAATTCATGGGGCAGGCGGACTATCAACGCGTGGTAGAGGAAATGCGCCTGGCCGATGGCACCCTGTTTCCCATTCCCGTGACCTTGCCCGTCAGCGACGACAGTGGCATTCGGCTGGACCAGGAGATCGCGCTGCGCGACAGCAAGAACAATCTGCTGGCAACCATGCGCGTTGAGGAGATTTATCCCTGGGACCGGGAGGCGGATTCGCTGCAAGTGTTTGGCAGTCTGGACGCGCGTCACCCGCTGGTGGCCGAAATGCATCGCTGGGGGCCGCTGAACGTGGCGGGGAAATTGCAGGTGCTCCAGGTCCCGCCGCATCCGGACTTTCGCTTCCTGCGCCGCACGCCGGCCGAGACGCGGGCCCTGCTGGAAGAGTACGGTCATCGTGACGTGGTAGCATTTCAGACGCGCAATCCGCTGCACCGCGCCCATGAAGAATTGACGAAACGCGCCGTGGAGGACGTTGACGGCGTTCTGCTGCTGCATCCGGTGGTGGGCATGACGCGGCCCGGAGACATCGACCACTTCACGCGCGTCAGGGCTTACCGCGCCCTGGTCGATCGCTATTACGAACAGGACCGGATTTTGCTTTCCCTGTTGCCGCTGGCGATGCGCATGGCCGGCCCGCGTGAGGCCCTGTGGCACGCCATCATTCGCCGCAATCATGGCGCCAACCACATCATCATTGGCCGAGACCACGCCGGGCCGGGCGATAATTCAATGGGGCGTCCCTTCTACGGCCCCTACGACGCCCAGGATCTGGTGCAGGCGCATCAGGAAGAGTTGGGTGTTGGCGTTATTCCCTTCCGGAAACTGGTCTATCTGCCGGGCGAGCGTCGCTTTGAAGAGATAAACCGGGTCGCCGGTGATGCCGAAGTCGCCGACATATCCGGCACCCAGGTGAGGGAAGACTATCTGGGGCGCGGCCGGCCGTTGCCGACCTGGTTTACGCGCCCGGAAGTGGCGGAAATAGTGCGCGACGCCCGGCCGCCGCGGCACCGACAGGGCGCATGCATCTGGCTGACCGGCCTCAGTGGCTCCGGCAAGTCCACCACGGCGGACCTGTTGACGGTGTTGCTGATGGAACACGGACGCCAGGTGACGGTGCTGGACGGGGACATCGTGCGCACCCACCTTTCGAAGGGTCTGGGCTTCAGCCAGGAAGACCGCGACATTAACATCCGTCGCATCGGCTTTGTGGCCTCCGAGATTGTGCGTCACGGCGGCATCGTGATTTGCGCCGCCATCAGTCCGTGGCGCGCCACGCGCGACGACGTGCGCAACATGATCGGCCCGGACTTCATTGAGGTCTACCTGGACACGCCGCTGGAGGTCTGCGAGGCGCGCGACAGCAAGGGCCTCTACGCCCGGGCCCGCGCCGGTGAGATTCGCGGCTTCACCGGCATTGACGACCCCTACGAGCCACCGCTGAATCCGGAAGTCACGTTGCAGACTGTCGAACGGGACGCGGAAGAAAATGCGGCCATCGTGCTCGACCTGCTGCACGAGCGCGGCCTGATCATGACGCCACAGGCTGACCCGCAACCGGCCTGACTGCATGCGTCTGCTGCGCCGACGCCGGCGCTTGCTGTTCACAGGTTGGGACAGCGCCAGCCCGCAGTTGGCATTCGACAGCTTCGCAAGTGAGCTGACAACCCTTGGCGCCCTGCGTCGCGAAGGCAGTTGGGGCGAGTTGCGTTCCTGCATACCCTGCATCACCGTGCCCGCCTGGTCCAGCATGCTCGGCGGCCGCGACCCTGGCGAACTCGGCCTCTACGGATTTCGCCAACGCGTTGCGGGCAGCTATTTGCAGCAAAGCCTGGCCGACAGCCGCAGCCTGAGGCATCCACGCGCGCATGACCTGGCGGGCGAGGCCGGCCTTGACAGTCTGCTCATGGGCCTGCCGCAGACCTGGCCGGTGCAGCCCCTGCGCGGCCACCTGGTCAGCGGCCCCCTGACGCCCGGCCTGGACGCGGTCTGCACCTGGCCCGCCGTGCTGCGTCAGGAACTGCGGCAACTGGCGCCAGGCCACCGCTTTGATCTGCCGGACTTCCGCAGCTGGGACAAGGCGCGTCTTTTGCAGACGCTCATCGACATGGCGGAGCAGCAGCATCGCGTCTTCTGTCATTTGCTGCGCACAAGGCCCTGGGACTTCGCGCTGCAGGTGCACATGGGGCTGGACCGCGCCCAGCACGTCTTCTGGAGCGACCACGACCCGCAGCATCGTTCCCATGCGCCCGGCGGACGCTGGCGGCATGCGCTGCGCGATTTCTACGTCATGCTGGACCGCATGCTCGGCGAACTCGTCGAATTGGCCGGCGACTACTGCGACGTGCTGCTGGTCAGCGACCACGGCGCGAAACGCATGGACGGCGGAATCTGCGTCAACGAGTGGCTGTGGCGTGAGGGCTGGCTGCGACTGAAAGGGGATCCGCCCCCTGGTCTACTCAGTACCTTGTCCGGGCTGGAGGTCGACTGGGCCAGCACGCGCGCCTGGGCCGAAGGCGGCTACTGCGGGCGAGTCTGGCTCAACCGGATGGGACGCGAACCGCAGGGTTGCGTGTCCGCGGCGGAAGCCCCCGCGCTGCTGGCCGAACTGTGCGCCGGATTAAAGGCCATCCGCGGGCCGGAGGGGCAATCGCTGCCGACGCAGGTGTTCAGGCCTGTCGAGATTTACCGCGAGGTCAGGGGCCTGGCGCCGGACCTGCTGGTCTACTTCGGCGATTTGCACTGGCGCGCCATCGGGACGTTTGGGCACGGGCGCGACTGGTCGCTGCAGAACGACCGGGGGCCGGACGGCGCCAACCACGCCATGGAGGGTTTGTTCGCGCTGCGCGAGGCGCGCGGTCGCGGGCGGGGCGAATTGCAGGGCAAACAATTGATGGACGTCGCGCCGACCATTCTCAATCGCCTGCGTGTGCCGCGTCCAGCGGGCATGCAGGGCGGGGCACTCTAGTTGGACAGGAAGTTTTCGGACACGTGACGCAATTGAAGATTTAACAAAACCAACACGCTGAAAGTTCATTGGGCAGCATAGAGAATGTGCTTAATCTCTTCTACTGACAAACCGAATTTATCTTTTCGCTTTCTCCACTTGGGTAACATTTTCCTGTAAATTGGCAGCATTTCCTGGCCCATTCCTCGCAAATAGATTCTATCTTCGGGGATGATTTCCTCGTACTTATTTTCGTGAAATAGCAAGAATGTCATGTAATCGTAGAGTTCTGGCTCGGAGTTGTGATTGAACCCCGAAAATCGCAAAAAGGGCGAATCTATTTCAGCGCAACCGGAATCTTTGCAAGTTCGGCAAATCATTTCATACATGTAGAGAATATCATGAACCTCTTTGCATTCATTCGTGTTGAGCTCAGGGTACATTTGCTCAAATAGCCACTCAATTTCAAGACCATACCCATGCGAGAGAGTTCTCATTGTGCCGTCGAAACTATCGGGATTCTTCTTTCCTCTCTGAAGAAGTTTGAGGATCCCGTATTGGTTGTAAAGTACCAAGCGCTCGGTGAGCGACAAAATAGTGCTTTGGGCTCGCCGGATAGCTCCCCACATTTCTGACAGATCGTCATACTTAAATCGATTTCCTTGCCGACGCAAGTCTACGTATTGGATCTCTCTCAGCCTTTCTTGTGTGTCGACTGAATACGTGTCGGGATAGCTCTTGCTGCTGTAGGTCTCAAGCAATACAGGAATGAGACTTTTGTGCAGAGAAATCGCCTCTTCCAGTTCCTTTGTGCACCACTCTGATTTTGCAGATTCGTCTGATAACAAGAACAGGAATATCTGGCACGATTGAATTTGCCGGAGAATTTCGCCCCACCAGATGTCACCACCCATAAGCCCGACAGGTGACCTGTCGTACCACAACGCGCCCTCTCCAAAAATCCGTGCAATGCGAGGCTCGATCAGTTCGACAAAGTCGCTATCGCTGTGGCTGTAAGAGAGGAAAATCTGCGCCATCTGGAAATGGCTCCTTGTCGTGCTACGTCGATGCCTCGGCAGACGGCGCAGGGAAGAACAGCTTCTGCAATTCTATTGCCGCCAGCACCAGCGAGGCCATAACGACCGTGACCAGCAGGTGGCCGGGCGGGATGGCGGCCGTCTCAAAGATTGGCTGAAGCGCGGGCAGGTAAATGACCAGCAGTTGCAGCAGCGCGGTCAGGGCGATGGCGGCCGGCAACAGCGGGTTCTTGCGGAAGCCGACGCGGAAGAGCGACAGGCGCTCGCCGGCGTGAATGGCCATCACGGCGAACATCTGAGTCATGGCCAGCACAGTGAAGGCGATGCTGCGCGGGATGCGCTCGGCGGAGGCCAGCAAGCCTTCGTCGATGCCCTCGCTGGCAAATTCGCTGCCCTTCAGCCAGTCGTCGATGCGCGCCTGCGGCGAGAGCTGGTCCCAGTCCGCCGGGATGAGTCCGGGATCGACGATTGCCGCCAGGTCATCGCCGCTGAAGTGCTCCAGGCCGAGGGTGTCGCTGAAGGGCTGCATGCCGAGCGAGGTGTAACCCCAGACGTAACTGAGCAGGGTCAGGATAGCGATGAGCACGCCGATGCGCAGGATGAATTTGCCGGTGCCGCCGGCGAGGATGCTCTCGTCGCGCGCGCGCGGCTTGCGCCGCATGACGTCCTCCTCGCCCGGCTCGAAGCCGAGGGCAATGGCCGGCAGGCCGTCAGTCACCAGGTTGACCCACAGGATCTGGATGGCCAGCAGCGGGATCTTGAGGCCGATGATCAGCGCGACGAACATCACCAGGATTTCGCCGACGTTGCAACTGAGCAGGTAGCGCACGAATTTACGGATGTTGTCGTAGATGACGCGGCCTTCCTCGACCGCGTGCACGATGGAAGCGAAGTTGTCGTCGGTCAGCACCATTTCGGCCGCGCCCTTGCTGACGTCCGTGCCGGTGATGCCCATGGCGATGCCGATGTCGGCCTGTTTCAGCGCGGGCGCGTCATTGACGCCGTCGCCGGTCATGGCCACCGTTTCGCCCTGCGCCTGCAGGACCTGCACCAGGCGCAGCTTGTGCGTCGGCGAAACGCGCGCGAAGGTGGAACTGTATTGCAGTCGTTCGCGCAACTGATCGTCGTCCAGCGTGTCGAGTTCGCTGCCAGTCAGGGCCGCGCCGTCCGGGCCCAGAATGCCGAGATCGCGGGCGATGGCCTGGGCCGTCAGGGCGTGGTCGCCGGTGATCATGATGCTGCGCAGGCCGGCGCCGCGCGCCGTCTCGACGGCCATGCGGGCCTCGGGTCGGGCGGGGTCGACGATGCCGACCAGCGCCAGCAGCGACAGGTCGCGTTCGATCTCAGGCGTCAGGGTTTCCGGCACCGCGTCCAGCGCGCGCCAGGCGACTCCGATGACGCGCAGTCCCTGCTGCGCCATGTCGTCGATGGTCTCGCGCCAAATGGCGCGGCGCTCGTCGTCAAGCGCCTGCGAACCTTGCGGCGAGGTCTCCTGCGTGGCCCAGTCCAGCAGCTGGTCCGGCGCGCCCTTGGTGATGGCGATGAAAGGCGCGCCCGCAAAGATATCGGCCTCTCGCTCGCTGCACACCTCGTGCACGGTGGTCATGGCCTTGCGTTCGCTGCTGAAGGGCAGTTCCGCCACGCGCGGCAGTTCACGCTCCAGCTCTTCGCGTGTGATGCCGGCCTTGCGCGCGGCCACCAGCAGGGCGCCCTCGGTCGTGTCACCGACCACGTTCAGGGCCGCCCCGTCATCGACCGCTTCGAGATAGGCGTTGGTGGAAAGGGATATGGCCTGGATGACGCGGATGACGTCACGATCGGCCTGTGGCTCCTCCGGCCGCAGCGTCTCCGCCGGCAGGGGATCACCGTCGCGCGGGCGAATGTCACCATCGGCGTTGTAACCAATGCCGCTGATGACGAGGTCGTCGTGCTGTGGCAGGGCGATGTCGGTAACGGTCATTTCATTGCGGGTGAGCGTACCGGTCTTGTCCGAGCAGATGACGGTCACCGAGCCAAGGGTTTCGACGGCGGGCAGGCGGCGGATCAGGGCGTTGTTGCGCACCATGCGCGCCGCGCCCAGCGACAGGCTGATGGTGATGAGGGCCGGCAGGCCTTCGGGCACGGCGGCTACCGCCAGGCTGATCGAGGTGAGGAACATTTGCTGCAGGGGGATGCCGCGCAGCAGGCCGGCGATGAAAACCAGCAGCACTACGACGGCGGCGGCGATGGCCAGGGTCTGGCCCAGGCGATTTAAGCGCCTCTGCAGCGGGGTGATTCCGCGTTCCACCTGCAGCAACATGGCGGCGATATTGCCCAGTTCGGTGTTGAGGCCTGTCTGTGTGACGGCCATGACGCCGCGGCCGTAATTCACTGACGTGCCCATCCAGACCATGTTGGCGCGGTCGCCGAGCGGGATGTCTCCCTCGCCGGTCAGGACTGCGGTCTGTTTCTCAACCGGGACGGATTCACCGGTCAGGGCAGCTTCCTCGACCTGAAGGTTGACCGACTCCACCAGGCGACCATCGGCGGGTACGCGGTCCCCTTCCTGCAGCAGCACGACGTCGCCCGGCACCAGGTCTTCGGCGCTGATCTGGTGGACTTCACCCCTGCGTCGAACGCGCACCAGCGGCACCTGCAGGGCGCCCAGGGCGGCCAGGGCCTGTTCGGCGCGGTACTCCTGGCTGATGCCCAGTGCCGCATTTAGCAACACGATCGCCAGAATCACCACCACGTCCTTGACGTCGCCGAGGAGCCAGGAGATGCCGGCGGCGGCGAGCAGGATGATGACCATCAGGTCCCGGAACTGGCCGAGGATGAGTTGCAGCCAGTTGATGCCCTGGTCGGATGGCAGGGCGTTGGGGCCATGCTCTGCCCGGCGCTGCGCGACGTCCCGGTCCGTCAGACCGGCGGCGGCGTCAACGTCAAGCGCAGCCAGAGACTGCGCCACATCGAGTCTGGCGAAATCGCGCATCAGGGTAGCCTTTCAGGCGTAGCAGGAAGTCAACATTCGCTGGAATGCCGATGGGGCCGGGGGTTGAAGCCCGGCCCTTCGCTTGCCGCTTACATCATGGATTGCATCAGCGTGTCGAGTGCTTCACGCGGGGGCCGCAACATGTCGTTTGGCAATTGCGTCAGAGGTCGGTCGCTGAGGTTTTCGCTCTCGGCCAGGGTCATGCGGGGCTCTTCGTAGTAGAGCAGGCCGGTCAGCAACAAATTGTCCATGCGGGCTTCCTCCAGCAACTGGATCGCCTGGACGCGTTGCCGCGGGTCATAGTCGCGGTCCGTCTTCTTCAGGCGGACGATAGTGCCGTCGTGCATGGGCACCTCAATGACCTGGCCTGCGTCGTATTCCCCGATCAGGATTTCCTCGCGCTCCTCGACGAAATCCGGCGCAAGCAAATCGATGTCGTGAAGCGGAATCTCGTGCTCTCTGCCATAAGGGTAGCTCTTGGTCGAATCAGGGGCGTTGTTGAAGGTGACGCAGGGGCTGACGATATCAAGTACGGCCGTGCCCTTGTGCGCTATGGAAGCCTTGAGCAGGGCCTGCACCTGGCCGGGATCGCCGGAAAAGCTGCGGGCGACGAAGGTGCAGTTGCTGACAATGGCTTCCAGAGCCAGGTCAATGGGGGGCAGGTCGTTGTCGCCGTAGTACTTGAGGAATTGGCCTTCGTCGGCAGTGGCGGAGAACTGGCCCTTGGTAAGCCCGTAGACGCCATTGTTTTCGATGATGTAGACCATGGGCACGTTGCGACGCAAGAGGTGCTTGTACTGGCCGAGGCCGATGCTGCCGGTGTCGCCGTCGCCACTGACGCCCATGGCGACCAGTTCGTTGTTGACTGTGGTAGCGCCGGTGACGACCGAGGGCATGCGGCCGTGGATTGCGTTGAAGGCGTGCGCGCGACCGAGGAAGTAGGCCGGAGTCTTGCTGGAGCAGCCGATGCCGCTCATTTTGATGACGTTGTGTTGTTCCAGACCCAGTTCCCAGGCAATGCGAATGATCTGGTTGCTGATCGAATCATGACCGCAGCCCGGGCAAAGCGTACTCTTGCCGCCCGTGTAATCGTTGCGGCTGAGGCCGAGCGCGTTAGTACGTGCGTTCCTGGGCATTTTCGCCTTGCTCCATGCTGAGAATGTTTTCGTAGACGAAACCAGGCGTCTTGGGCAGTCCATCGCCCAACTCCTGCGATTTAACGTGTCTGTTGTCCTGCGGCATGTCGATGCGAATGTGGCTGGTCATCTTGCCGTCGAAGTTGTTC
>JAGWBD010000154.1 GCA_021296065.1 Anaerolineae bacterium | reverse complement strand
ACAAGGTGGGCCAGTATTGAGCCGACCTCAACACCCAGCGCCGGTTCAACAAAAGAAGGCATTGGTGGCGCCGCCGCAAGGGCAGGAGCCCTGGGGACCTCCAGTTGCTGCCCGACGAAAATGAGTGAAGGGTCGCTGATGTTGTTCACCTGGGTGAAGGCATCAACGGTGCTGCCAAATATGGCAGCAATTTTGAAGAGTGTGTCACCCCGCTGTACGATGTAGTAGGTCTCTTCGGTCGAATCCTGGGCAAAGCCAGGTTGTGCCGGTGAAAGGGCCAGCAGACTCGCGGCAAGAATGCCGCCGGCTATTTTTGTCAGGGTGGAGATTCTCACGGAATAACCAGTAGCTGCCCTACGTCCAGAATACTGGTCACCGAAATGTTGTTGGCTCGCGCAAGGTCTTCAACAGATATGCCAAATCGCAAGGCAATGTCGTTGAGCGTATCCCCGCGCCGAACCGTGTAGTTTTGTCTGCTTGCCGGTGGAGCAGGAACTGCCGGAACGACCAGTGCCTGGCCCACCACCAGGAAGTTCACATTTACGTTGCTGTTGAGTTCTGACAGTTGGTCCACGGCGATGCCGTAAAGATCGGCGATTCTCGAAAAAGTGTCGCCGGCCCGGACCACGTACCAGGCGGAACTGGCTTCCAGTTCAGGCAGTGGTGTCGCTACGGGGGCGGCGTTTGAGGGAATGGAAAGCTGATAGCCAGGATGAACAAGACTGGCGTTGCGCAAACTGTTGGCCTCCAGAATTGCCATCACACTGGTGGCGTAGCGGCGGGCAATTGAATCAAGCGTCTCGCCATCACCCACAATGTGGTAAACGGGAACGGAGGTCGGGAATGGTGTCGGGCCGATGGCAACTGCCATGGCCGAAATGACATCTTCGTCGAATGCATCCAGGATCAATCTAGTCTGATCAAACCAGACCTGCGTATTGCGCACAGGGTCGGCGACGAAGGCCCGCAGAAATACCGTCACTTCCTCGCTCGTGGCCTGGGTCACCACGACGTATTCGCGCCAGCTGTCATAAATTTCGTAGGAGATTTCAGACCAGACGATGTCCTCACTTTGCGGGTCCGTTCCGCCAGCAGGATCAATGCCGACCTGGACAAAGACGTCGCCATCCTGTTCGCTTTGTTCCGGGTCATCCGTGACGGAAGACCAGACCCATGCGAATGCACTGAAGCGTAACCAGGAATCCTTCTCTACGTCCTCAATCTTCTGATAAAGACCTGCGTCAAAAGTGGCATAAAAGCTGCGCAGCGACTGTGCGCTTTCACCTTCGTGAACATAGGCGTGTTCATCCGTTTCCCACGCAGGAATGAATTCCGGCTGCAAAAGTTCCCAGGTCGCGGCATCGTCTCCTTCCGGATCACGGTGCCACTGCATCCAGTCTTCGGCAACCTGAAGCAGTGCCTCGTCGTCCCTTGTGCTGAATTCTTCTTCAAAGCCCGGATTTGTCAGTGCATTTCCCGTCTGTGCGCCGGTTGCGCCGGCCAGGCAGACAAACAGGACAAGGGACAGTACAAGCAAACTTGCAGACTTTACAGGGGTCATGTCACATCCGGACACGTGATTGAAGGTGAAAGATCACCATCGGCAAGAGTAAGCACAGTATACCAGGCCATGTGAAGAAATGCGCCAGTTTCCAAAAGAGGCGATTGAGTCCCTGTCAATGCTTGCGCTATACTTCACGGGCTCACTGAAACATAACACAGGGCGAGGAATCTTGAATCTCCACGAATACCAGTCCAAGGCTCGCTTTGCAGAATATGGCATTCCTGTGCCGATGGGCAAGGTCGCCCATACTTCTGAAGATGCATATTGTGTGGCGCAGCAAGCCGGGTGTGCCGTGGTTGTCAAGGCGCAGGTGCTTGTCGGTGGGCGAGGTAAGGCCGGGGGCATCAGGTTGGCGAATTTGCCGGAAGAAGCGCGCGAACACGCTTGCGAGATTCTGGGAATGAGAATCAAGGGGGACCGGGTGCGGTCCGTGTTGATAGATCCGGCAGCCAGCATTTCTCAGGAAATCTACCTGGGAATCACCAATGATCGCGCGGAAGCCAAACCTGTCCTGATGGCTTCGGCTGAAGGCGGTGTGGAGATTGAAGAGATTAACCGATTGAGGCCGGATGCCATTGTGCGGGAATACGTGGACCCTGTGGCCGGCCTGTTCGATTTCCAGGCGGTCAAGCTCGCCAGTGGTATGGATTTGCCCAGAAAGCACTGGCGCGCCTTTGGCAAAATTGTGGCAGCGCTGGTGCGTTGTTTTGAGGAGAGTGACGCCGAGTTGGCTGAAATCAACCCGCTGGTCATAACTGAAGACGAATCCCTGCTGGCGCTGGACGGCAAAATGGTGATTGATGACAACGCTCTGCCGCGACAGCCACAACTGGCAGCCCTGCATGATTCGTCGGAACTGTCCGAGGCCGAAGGACTGGCCCGGGAAGCCGGCATCAGTTATGTCCGGCTGGAAGGCCAAATAGGCTGCATGGTCAACGGCGCCGGTCTGGCCATGACCACCATGGACATGACCTTGCTGTATGGCAAGTCCAGCGGCATCGGCCCCGCCAACTTTCTCGATATTGGTGGCGGTGCCAGGGCCGATACCGTCGCGACCGCCCTGCGGATCATCCTGTCGGACGAGAACGTGAAGGTTGTGCTTTGCAACATTTTCGGTGGCATTACCCGCGGGGATGAAGTCGCCCGCGGCATTCTCACAGCCTGTGAGGAAGTCAAGCTTGGTGTACCCATGATCATTCGACTGCAGGGGACCAATGCGGAAGAAGGCAGCGCCATCATTAACGACGCAGGTCTGTCCGGAATTTACGCGGCCGGAACCCTGACTGAAGCGGCTCGCATGGCGGTGGACGCAGCGGGGAAGGCCCCTTGACATGAGTATTCTTGTTGACAAAAACAGCAGCGTCATCGTCCAGGGCATCACCGGCCGTGAAGGCGGTTTCCACACCCGCAAAATGATCGAGTACGGCACTGCCGTAGCCGGTGGAGTTACGCCAGGCAAGGGTGGCGAATGGTTTGAAGGCAAACCTGTATTCGATACGGTCGATAGCGCGGTAAGAGTGACTGGCGCCGACGTCAGTCTGGTCGCTGTGCCGGCGGCATTTGCCCCGGATGCTATTTGTGAAGCCGCCTTTGCGGGCGTGCGGCTTGTCGTGTGGGGACATGATGAGGGTCATGCACCACGTCAAACACACGGCCTGCCGACTAATTGGGCCCAATTGCCCGCGGGTGCTTTCTCCACGGATCGCCAAGATTGGCATCATGCCGGGTTTCATCGCTTCGCCTGGCAACGTGGGCGTGGTCTCCCGCAGCGGGACCCTGACTTATGAAGTTGTTTACGCACTTTCCCAGGCCGGAATGGGTCAGACGACCTGCATCGGAATAGGCGGCGACCCGGTCATTGGCACAAGTTTTGTTGATGTGCTGCGGCTGTTTGAAGAAGACCCGCAAACAGAAAAGGTCGCCATTCTTGGTGAAATTGGCTGGCGCGCAGAAATTGACGCGGCGGACTACATTCGGGAACACATGACCAAGCCGGTCGCAGCGGTCATTGCCGGTGCCAGCGCGCCAGAGGGCACTCGCATGGGGCATGCCGGTGCCATCATTGAGGGCAGTGAAGGCACGGCAGCCAGCAAGATCGATGCACTGCGCAACGCAGGCGCG
>JAGWBD010000042.1 GCA_021296065.1 Anaerolineae bacterium | reverse complement strand
GTGGGTCGTCATGATCCTTCCTATTCTGCTGCTGTACTTTTTCGCGCAAAAGCAATTCACCGTCGGCATTGCCACGACCGGCACGAGGGGATAATATCGACCACTGGCTGTTTGACCTTAGTGGCCGATCTCAATGCCGGAAATTGTTCGAATACAGGGAGAAATGTCATCATGAAATTCACAGCGATTCTTGTCGCCCTGGTCGGGATGCTTTTGGCTGTCGGGATTGCCGGCGCGGACATCAACATCCCCGATGAATTGCCCATGGGCCTGACCATCGATTACTGGCATGAGTGGGATGGCGCCCAGGCGGACGCCATGACGCAGATCATTGACGCCTTCAACGGCAACAATGAGTGGGGCATCACGGTCGAGCAGGTCTACCAGGGCAATACCGGTGGCCTCATCGACCAGCTGAGCACGGGCATCGTCAGCGGCGAACTGCCCAACCTGAGCGGCGCGGTCTTCACCAACAACGCCATGGGTTACTACCTGGATGGCGTACTGGTCCCGCTGGACGCCTATATGGAGCATCCGGTCTGGGGCTTCGACGACATGGGGATGGACAACCTTAATCACAGCCTGCTGGCCATCAACCGTGTGCCATTTGAGCCCTTCAACGATCAACTGCTCGCCTGGCCGGTTGGCATGTCGGCCAACGTCCTGTCGGTCAACCTGGGCATGCTGGAGGGTCTGGGCCTTGACGGCCCGCCGACAGACATGGCCGGCTTCCGCGAGGTGGCCTGCGCGGCCAACGAACTGACCGGGCCTGCGGGCGAAGACGTACAGGGCTTCCCGCTGCGCACCAATGACAACGACATGTACTCCTTCATCGTCGCCAACGGCGGTTACATCTACGACGAGATGTCAGGCGGCTACGATTTCACCAACGAAAAGGCCATCGAGGTCTTGCAGTTCTTCCAGGACCTCTACAGCGATGGTTGCGCCTATATCCCGGATGGCCCCTACGTCAACACGGCGGACTTCGCCTTCGGCCTGAATCCGATGGCCGTCGGCAGCAGCGTAGGCGTGCCCTTTATCAGTAAGGACATCGAGGCCAGCGGCAGCGACATCACCTGGGTCAACACGACCGTGCCCTGGAGCGGCGACAACCGCACGCTGCAGGTCTACCAGCGGAGCATGGGTTTGTACGTCAGTTCGCCCGAGGAACAGCTGGCGACCTGGCTCTTCCTGAAGCATCTGGCTTCGCCGGATTCGCAGGTGCTGTGGACCGAATACGCCCAGTACCAGCCCTATACGCGGGCCGGTCTGGAAGGTTTGAGTGAGGAATTCCTGACGGCCAACCCGCAATTCAACAGCGTGCGGGAGGTGCTGCTGGACAGTTCGACCATCCTGTGGTCGGAGCCGGTGCTGGTCGGTTCGGACCGGGTCGGGCCGGTGGTCCAGGAGCTGATCGCCAACGTGACAACCGGCGGTATGGATGTCATGGAAGCCGCCGCCGCCGCCGAGGCCGAGGCCAATGAAATCATCGCCGAAGCGATGGAGGACATGGGCTAAAGCCAGACCCGCAATGCGTTCACAGGCCGGGACGACGTGCCCGGCCTGATCGCTTTAAACAACGTCCATCGGGCTGACCATTGTGTCTAGTAACGGGCGACCTGGGGCGTGCCGACGTCGACGGCCAGAGCCAGGGCATCGAAGCTGCGTTTCATCAACTCGTGCCGCAGGTCGCGGTAGTTGACGTCATCCCAGAGGTTGTTGAATTCGCCCGGGTCCTGCTCCAGATCGAAGAGTTCGCCCGGTTCGTAACCATGGTAGACGACCAGTTTGTAGCGTCGGTCGCGCAGCATGGTGGCCCAGGAGCAGGAAAACTGGTCGCGCTCAATGGAGTTGACCGCGCTGTAAAACTCGCATCGCACGAAGTCGCGATGCTGCGTCGGGTCCGCTTCAGCGCGCAGGATGGGCAAAAGTGAACGGCCCTGCATGCGCGCCGGCGCCGGCAGACCGTGGATTTCCAGCAGCGTGGGAGCGATATCCAGCAACTCGACCAGCGCGTCACTGACCAGACCCGACTGGATGTGACCGGGCCAGGAGAAGATCAGGGGCACGCGCACGAGGCCCTCGTAGAATCGGCAGCCCTTGGCCACAAGGCCGTGATCGCCCAGCATTTCGCCATGATCGCTCGTGAAAATGATGAGCGTGTTTTCGCGCTGGCCCGTCCGTTCAAGCGCGTCCAGCACGCGGCCCACGTTGTCGTCGATGAGCTCGATCATGGCGTAGTAGGCGGCCTTGATGTGACGGGCGTTGAATTCCTCCGGCCGCCGCACGAGACTCTGGAAGTCGACGCCGGCGAGGGCGGTCTGGGCCTGCAAATCGCTGTCCCGGAAAAGCGGGCCGGGCAGGGCCGCCGGGTCGTAGCGCTGCATGTAGGGCGACGGCGGGTTGAAGGGCACGTGCGGATCAAATATGTTGACACTCATCAACCAGGGCTTGCTGGCGCTCTCTATGTGATCGATGGCGCGGTCCGCGCACCAGGTGGTCTGGTGCAGTTCGGGCGGGAAACTGCCCGGGTCTTCCAGGAACTCGCGCTGCTCATGCCCCTGGCTGCGCAACCAGTCGCCCCAGGCGTGCTGCCCGGGCTCCCACTCCGTGCTTGACCCGTGGCTCCAGTGAAAGACGCGATAACCGTCATCGCGCGGGCGCGGCTCGACGCGGCCCTGGGCGCCGGCCAGGTGCAGCTTGCCGGCCAGGCCGCAGTCGACGCCGGCGTCAGCCAGCAATTTGGTGACCAGCGGCGCCCCCTCAGCCCAGCGTTCGTTGCCATTCATGCAGCCGTGCACGCTTCCAGGGTACATGCCGGTCAGGAAGCTGGCGCGACTGGGCGTACATATCGGGCTCTGGCAAAAGGCATGGGTAAAGGCCACGCCCTCCTGCACCAGGCGATCGATGTTGGGTGTATGGATGTATTCGTTGCCAAGCGCGTGGATGGTGTCGTAACGTTGCTGGTCGGTACAGATCCACAAGATGTTGGGCGTCATCAGGAGAGGTCCTCCGGGTCCAGGTAAACACCGACAAGATGAGACGTATTGGGTACGTCGCCGCAGTTGCTGTAATCGACCAGCAGGACGTTTCCGTCCTCGCGTTGGTACCACGAAGAATAGCCGTGATCGGGCATGGGCTGCTGCGCGGGATGGTTGCCATGGATCTGGATGAGATGATCACGCTGGTACTGGTCGGGTAAGTGACCGTCTGCAGCGTCCCAACGCCATTCGTAATCGTCAAGTTTGGGGTTGCCCAGCTGATAGCGGATGCTGCGCCAGTGGCTGCGACCGCTGTCACCGTACTGGCCAAACTGTGTGCGGGTCAGCGGGTTGCCGCCGTGGAAGTCGCTGGCGGGCCATTCTTCCCGATAGATGCTGCGGTGAAAGACTGCCTCGTCATCCACCAGAACGCGCAACCAGCCGCGACGGTGATGCAGGCGCAGGCGACGCCACTGGCGCATGTCGGCACGGTGCCGCAGCTGATGCCGGCCGCGTTGCATGCGAACGCTGTCCGGTGTCACCGTGACGAGGACGCCCAGCCGCGAGACGGAGAGAAAAGCCACCTCGGCCTCGCCGGAGGCCTCGACACGCAGTTCGGCCTCGAAATCGACGTCGCTGAAACTCGACTCCGGCGGCAGCAAGGTGTAACGACACTCGTTTTCGGGCCTGTTTTGGATGACCAGCGTTCCTTCTTCCAGGCGCGCGCTGTATTTGCGGCGCGGTCCGCCGGTGACGTGCTGCCCGGCGACGGCTTCAAGGTCGCCCACCCAGGCGTAGGTGCCAAGGCCGCCGTTGACGTTGCGGCCCGTGACCATCACGCGTCCGTCCGCCAGTTGTTTGGCGTAGGGACGATGGAGGGCGAAAGGCACTTTCTGCGGCGGGGACCAGCTGTGGCCGTTGTCGTCGGAGAAGGTCACGAAGCCGGGAATGCCGCCGGAATGGTTCTCGCGCAACACGCAGGCCAGGCGCTGACCGCCATGCAACAGCACGATCGCGCCCTCACAGAAGCGATGGTAGCCGTCACAGGCGACGGTGGCGCGCTCATTCCAGGTGTCGCCGCCATCGGTGGAAACCCACAGCAGCTCGGCAAACTCCTGGTATTTGCCGCGCATCAGGTGCGAGACCACGCCAAGGCTGCCATCCGGCAGATCGAGGATGCGGTCGGGCTCGAAGCCGCCGATGCCGTTGTCGCGCTGCGCGCGCCAGGTGTCGCCCTGGTTCTCGCTCCAGTAAAGCCAGTTTCCGGGCGGCTGCTCCTCATGGAAGTGACCGTCGTCATCGTGGTCGCAAATGACCACCAGGCGTCCGTCGTTCAGCAGGCTGAGACGTGGGGTCACCAGACGTTCGTCGCCACAGGTCAGGTCCGCCTCGTCGATTTCGCGGTGTTTGAACCAGGTGCGGCCCCCGTCGTAGCTGGCGAGCAGGTTCAAGACCTGGTTTTGCATGGACCAGTGCGCGTCGGTGTCGGCGTAGACCAGCATCAGACGGCCGGAGGGCAGTGCAATCAGGTCCGGATTCTTGGTGAAGCGGCCCGGGCTGCGCCAGATTTCGAAGACCTTGCCAGCGACCGAACGTGGAGCGATGTACATGCGGGTCCTTTCTCAGAAGGGGGCGCAGGCCATGGCCTCGGGCGCATGGGTCGCAACCATGCGCTGAATATCAGTCTTGGCGGACCGGCTGAGGGCATCCGGCCGACAGACGCAGCGACCGCAGCCAAAGCCGCAGAGCGCCATGGCGTATTTCAGCGTGTTCAGAAAGAAACCGTGCCGGCGCATCGCGCCCAGGTCGATGGCCAGTTGTTGCATGGCGCCGTTCTGCGGGTCTTCGTAAAGGCGGCGGTAGGGGCCGGGGATGAGATTGGCGAAGCCGGGTACCAGTCCGTCAGCGCCTTCGCGCAGCGCCCATGCAGACTGCGCTTCCGCGCCTTGCAACACCTGAAAGTCCGGACGTATTTCGCGCAGGGCAAGTAGCCCGGAGAAGAGGACCGGGTCGCCCCCGCTGTCCTTGATGCCAACGACCGACTCGTGTTGCAGGGCATGCCCTACGGCTTCCACGGCAATGACGTTATGCGTCATGGAGGGAATGTTGTAGAGCACGATGGGCAGGGGGCTGGCGGCGGCGACGGCGGCAAAGTGGGCGCACTGGACGGACTCGTCGGCCTGGAAGTAGTAGGGCGTGGCCACGACGGCGGCGTCCGCGCCCATTTCCTGCAATTGCGGCAGGCGTTCGCGCACACGTGAGGCAACCGGCTCCATTGCGCCTGCCAGCAGAGGCACACGCCCGTCAATGGCGCGAACGCTGGCGCGCAGCAGGGTCTCCCGTTGGGCCGTATCCAACCAGGGGCCTTCGCCGCTGCTGCCCATGATGAAAATGCCGGAAACACCGCTGCGTAACTGAAAGTCAATCAGGCGTTCCACGGCCTCTTCATCGACGTCGCCGTCGGCGTTTAGTGGCGTGATGATCGGCGGAATGACGCCCTTCAGAACCGGTTTGTCATTCATAATTCCTTGACGCCTCCAATTGAGGGGATCAAAGATGGAACATACCCGCAATTTACACAAAAGACCGCCCTGGCGGCGGTCTTTCGTGTAGCCCCAACGGGACTCGAACCCGTGTCTTCACCTTGAAAGGGTGACATCCTGGGCCACTAGACGATGGGGCCCCAAGCGCGCGTCAGTGTAGCGAGCGGGGATACAACTGTCAAGCGTGAGGGGTCGTCAGGAGCCCTCGGCCACTGCGTTCATCTCGTCGCAGGAAATGACGCCCGGCCCCCAGGCGGCCTCGAAGCGCATTTCGTCTCCCTGGCGGTACTTGCCCAGCTTTTTGCGCAGCGCGAAGAGCTTGCCCACCTGGTGCGAAGGCAGGGGCACGATAGGGCCGATGCTGCGCGCCGTCGCCAGGATTTTGGCCGTGTGCTCCAGGGTTTCCAGCAGCAAATAGGCTTCCCACAGGTTGTCGGCGACGGTCAGGGAGCCGTGGTAGGCCAGCATGATCGCGTCGTGTTGGCGCACCAGCGGGCTGATGGCATCGCGGTCTTCAGGCCCGGAAGGGGTCGCGTAGGGCGTGACCGGAATGACACCCAGCAACACGATCGCTTCGGGGATGACGCACTCGCTGAAACCATGGCCGGTCAGCGTGAGGGCAACTGCGTTGGGTGGATGGGCATGCACGACGCCCTGTACATCCGCCCGCTGGCGGTAACACTCGAGATGCATGGGCAACTCCGAGGTTGGCCCCAGGTCGGCGTTGGCCTCGTTGGGCGTGTCAACGCGCTCGCCATCCAGATTGACGATGATGAGTTGTTCGGGTCGCATGAACCCCTTGGCGAGGCCGCTGGGCGTACAGAGGACGCGCCCGGGTGACAAACGCGCGCTGATGTTGCCGCTGCCGCTGTCAATCAGGTTGTTCTGATACAGCAGACGTCCGATGTGGCAGATTTGCTCGCGCAGTTCGCTTTCGTTCATTCCGCGTTGGCTTCCCTGACAATGTTTTCCAGAATAAAGTAGGGCAGACCGCCCCGGGCCACGTTGCCATCCTGGTCGCGAATGAATTCCATGTCGCCATCGCCATAGCGCAACATCAGGGTCGGCGTACTGGAAACGCCGAGTTCCTGCGCCAGTTCGCTGTCGACCACCACCTGGCCGGCCGTCTCGTTGACGCAGACTCCCAGTTCCTCGTAGTCCAGGCCGGCGCGGGAGGCAAAGGTGAAGTGCGTCAGGCCGTGGAAGCCTGCGCTGACAAGTTCGAACATGAGATCGTGCGCATGCCAGAAACTGCCCGGCAACTGTTCCTCCGAACATTCGACGAGCGAGGCCACCAGTGGCGAGGCGACTGCGTCGATGACCGGAAACATACGGTATTCGAAGCGTGCCTGGCCGGTAACGACGTAGTCATTGATCAACTGCCGCAGGGTCTCATGGTAACGCTGGCAGGCGGGGCAGAGAAAGTCCGAAAACTCGATGATGGTGACGGGCGCGTCCGGATCACCAAGGATGAAAGCGCCGTCCTCGCCGCGCAATTGGGGAATGTCGGCGTAGTCTGGCGCTGCCGGGTCGGACCAGGTTTCGCCCTCACAGGCCGCGCGCAGGGCGGACAGGGTGTCCTGCAACACGTCGATGACGTAGATTGCCTGGTCAAGCGGCAAGGTTTGCTGCGACAGGGCGGAAGCCAGCGAGGAAAAAATGGTTCCCATCGCAGCGGTGTTGCAGCCCGGCGGAAGTTCCTCCTGCGCATGTAGCGGGGAAGAAACCAGTAGCATTGCCAGCAAGAGGATTACCAGTCTCATGATGATCTCCTGGAGTGAACTGGACTGAATCCCTCTGGCGTAGGCGGCGACCCTTTGCGCAGCCCTGCGATCAAGGGAAAAGCGGGTCGTTTGTGGCGGAGACCTGGCGTACAGGCGGCCCGCTTGCCGCCAGCCGACGACTGTCTCGCAAGCGACTATAGCATGGCCCCGGTTGAACCGGTAGCAACAACAGCAGATCAACACCTTGCTGCCCGGCTGGCGCCAGAGACGCGACTTTAGCCAAAGGGCTCTGCCGGGAAGCGAAAGCTGGACAAAAAGGCCAGATCGTTTGGCGGCCAGTAACGAAACACGGCTTCGCCCACCAGCATGGAACGATCGATGGGACCAAAGCTGCGTGAGTCACGGCTGCGGTTGCGATTGTCGCCGACGAGGAAGTACTCGGTGCCGGACAGCACCCATTCCTTGTCCGGGCAGCGATTGGGAAGGCAGTCGCTGGTGACGTAAGGCTCGGTTAGCGCCTGCCCGTCTATCAGGAACTGCCCGCTACTCAGGGTAACGGTTTCCCCTGGCAGGCCGATTATCCGTTTGATGAGCGGAGGATCGATTCCAGGCCGGTCCGGCGACTGAAACACGGCAATCTGACCGCGCCGGGGTTCGGGCAGGAAGTAGTGTACGCGAGAAACGATGACGCGCTGGTCGGTGAAAAGGGTGGGCTCCATGCTCGGCCCGTCCACGTAAAAACGCACGGAGGCCATGTCAACCAGCGCATAGATCATGAGCATAAGGACGAGCGATTCAGCCAGATCATAAAGCAGGCTGCGTCGGTGCAGGCGCGGGCGAGGCGGGTATTCAAATGCCAATTGCAGCGCTTTCCTGTGAACCTGGGTCGCGCTTCAGTTTAACGATCGACCGCGGGTCTGGCAATGCAAAAGGCTACAGTTGCCCGTCGCGTGGCCGGAAGCTGAGCACCAGCGGCGTGCCCTCAAAGGACCAGGCAGCGCGGATGCGGTTTTCCAGATAGCGCTTGTAGCTGAAGTGCACCAGGCGCGTGTCATTGACGTGAAAGAGAAAGACCGGAGGGTCAACGTCGACCTGGGAAGCATAGAAGATGCGCAATTGCCGCGTGCCGCGACGGGGCGGCGGATGGGCGTGCAGGGCCTCGCGCAACAGTCGGTTCAGCGCCGAGGTGGGCAGGCGCAGGCTACGCGCCTCATAGACTCGATTGGCCGCTTCCAGCACCTGGTGAATGCGCTGTCCGGTCAGGGCACTGATGAACAGGACCGGCGCGTCGGGCAGAAAATTGAATTTCTCGCGCATGGACTCCAGCCAGGACGGCATGGTGTGCGCATCTTTTGCCAGGGCGTCCCATTTGTTGACGACGACGACGACGCTGCAGTGCGCTTCCAGAATGGCTCCGGCAATGTGCTGGTCCTGTTCTGTCACCCCGTCGAGGGCATCGATCACCAGCAGGGCGACGTCCGCCCGCTGTATGGCACGGATGGCGCGCAGGACGCTGTATTTTTCCACGCCCCGCTCAATCTTGCCCCTGCGCCGCATGCCGGCCGTGTCGATAAGGGTTACGGGCGCGCCATGCCAGAGAATGTGCGTGTCAATGGCGTCGCGGGTGGTGCCGGCCAGGGGGCTGACAATGGCCCGCTCCTCACCCAGCAAACGGTTGAGCAGGCTGCTCTTGCCCACATTGGGGCGTCCTGCAATGGCAATCTTGAGTATGTCGTCATCGTCGTCTTCTTGTGACGCCGCGTTCCCGCCCATCGACGCAACCACGGCATCCAGCAGTTCACCAACGCCCAGGTTGTGGTAAGCGCTGATGGGATACATATGCGCGAAGCCAAGACCGTAGAACTCCGTGGCGTCGTCACGACGTGCGTCATTGTCGGCCTTGTTGGCGACAACCAGCACCGGGCGTCCGGCGCAGTTTTCGCGCAACACCTGGGCGATGTGTTCATCCGCGGCGGTGACGCCCTGCTCACTGTCAACGACCATGAGGACGACGTCGGCATCTCTGGCGGCCAGCAATGCCTGTCCCTCGATCTGTGGAATGAAATCCACACTGCCTTCGGCCAGGGGGCGGGTGTCTCGACCGCCTTTGGGTTGCCAGACCTCAATGCCGCCGGTGTCGACGACGGTGAAGGGCAGGCCCGTCCATTCACAGTTGCCCTGAATACGGTCGCGCGTTGTGCCGGGAATGTCATCGATGACTGCCATGCGCTCGCCAACGAGACGATTAAAGAGTGTGCTTTTGCCGGTGTTGGGTCGACCAACCAGTGCAACCAGCGGCTTGTGCGCCATGGCGTTCCTGCTGTGTCAGCGAATATCCAGGATAACAACAGAAGCGATGCGGGCTGTCAAGCGCCGTCCCCGACATCCGCGCCGGCCCCTGACCCGGGGTTAGCGGCGCTGATGGTGACGTCGATCCCGGAAGGCAGGATGGAGATATTCTCAATGTCGTCGGTGTCGAGGCTGTGGCTGACGTCCGGGATGACGGAATGGCTGCCTTCAGCCAGTTCCTGCAGATCGACCAGCACATGCAGGTCCGACGCGCTCATGTCTCCCAGCGCATTCAGCGCGCCGGTGATCAACACCGTTACCGTCTCGGGCGACAGACTGACGACACGGTCTTCCGCCAGGCCGATGTACTCAACGGCGGTCTGATCAAACTGGCGACTGGTAAGCAGGGGGGTGATGCCTATGGAGACCGAGATCCCCTGGCCGCCGAAAACAAACAGGTCTTCTTCGCCGGTAATGACGTGGGTCTGCACTTCAAAGCTGCTGTTGCGTCCTTCCAGGCTAATCGCCTCGGTGAAGAGCGTGTCCGGTGCCTTGTCCAGCGCTTCCGGCGCCCCGCTGACCAGGACGACCTGCGGGTTGTAGGTGACTGAACTCAGGGTATAGCCCTCCGGCAGGGTGTCGGCCAGGATGTTGGGCTGGACGCTGATCTGGCGGATGTCGGAGCGAGTACGGACCGGCACATCCACCTGCATCATGGCCGGCGCCAAAGTGACTCCGGTGACATTGTTGCCATCTGCGTTGACCGCTTGCAGGCGCAACTCATCGCGAAAGTCGTTGCGCCGCTGGGAAAGGTTGAGGGGCAAGCGGGCCGCTACCACTTCTTCCACAAGGTGCTGTGGCCCACTGACCCTGACGCTGCTTTCCAGTGGCTGCGGTCCCGCGCTTCCGATTTCGAAGCCGCGCGGCAGGGGCAGGGTCACCTCAACGCTGACCGGCACATCCCGTTCCAGCAAGGGCTCAAGATGGACGAAAATGGACCTGGGAGCCGTATCCGGAATGGCGTTGCGGGTCACACTGCTTTGCAGCGTCACGCTGTGTTCGCCCGGCCCCAGGCCATGCAGGTTTGCCTGGACCAGAATGTCATCCAGCACCAGGCGCGAAAGCGTGGTCTGCGGAGCGCGAACCGTCACGGTTGCCGACTCCCGGCTCTGACTGGTGAGGATTAAGCCGTCGGTTTCCGTGAAGAGAATCGGCACGTTGCGAAAGATGCGTTCGCTGACCGGATCGCGCTCCAGAGTGGCGATGAACCAGACGCAGAAAGCCAGAAAGAGGGAGGCCAGCAACCACACGAGGTTGCGGCCTGTTGTCGCCCGCGCGGGCGCAGGCGTCTGACTCATGAGGGGCTTTCACGCTGTGTTCGTCGGGGCCAGCCGGGTGAAGGCAGGCGCGCGCCAAGCCATTCCGGCAGCTGGCGTGTCACGGGTTGGTTCGTAGCGTAGATGGCGCCCAGCACCGTGTTGAGGCGATGGCCGTCCATACGTCCGGAGATGCGCCCGCCATCCGTCACGGTAATACGGCCGGTTTCCTCCGATATGACGACCGTGATGGCATCGCTGACCTCACTGATGCCTAGGGCCGCGCGATGCCGCATGCCAAGCGTGGGGTTATTGAGGTTGCGACTGGCCGAGAGCGGCAAAACGACGGCGGCGGCGGCAATGCGACCACGTTTGTCGACGATGACGGCGCCGTCATGCAATTCGGTGCGGGGCCAGAACAGGGTCAGCAACAACTGGGACGTCAACTCGCTGTCCAGCTGGATGCCAGTTCGCACGTATTCGTCGAGGTTGCTGTCACGTTGCAGCACGATGAGCCCGCCATGACGACGCTCGGCCAGCAGATCCGCTGCGACGCTGATCTCGTCGATGATGTGATGTCGGAAGGAAGCGCTGCTGTGCCGACCTCGACTGAAAATGCCGGCGCGGCCGAGTTGCTCCAGTCCACGGCGCAACTCCGGCTGAAAGACGACCGGCAAGGCAATAGCCAGCAGGGGCAGACCGAGGCCAATCAGCCAGCTCAGGGCTGTCAGGTCCAGCACGCGGGTGACCAGCAACATGGCAAGAACGACAAAGGCGACACCCCGCAACAGGGCGACGGCGGTGGCGCGGAAGAAAAAACTGAGTGTGAAGAACACCAGGCCAACCAGCAGGATGTCCACCAGGGCGCTTGCATTCAGATTGTCGAAGACCCAGAGCAATTCCTGCATGGTCGACTTTCCTGGACGGCGTTCGCCGCTATTGAACTGGCCTCAGGCGCCGCAGCGCTTTCCCATTAACTCGACCAAAATGGCCTTTTGGGCGTGCAGGCGATTGGCCGCCTGGGGGAAGATAAGAGACCGGTCGCCATCGGCCACGTCATCGGTGATTTCCTTGCCGCGGTAGGCGGGCAGATCGTGCATAACCACGGCCTGTGAAGGGGCCTTGCCAAGCAACGCGGCATTGAGTTGCCAGGGGCGGAAGACCTGCCTGCGTTCTTCTGTTTCCGCCTCCTGACCCATGCTGACCCAGGTGTCGGTATAGAGTATGTCCGCGCCCGCGACGGCAAGAGCTGGATCGGACTGCAGGCCAATGTCAATGCGGGCGTTTATTTTTTCCGCGCCGGCCAGCACTTCCTCATCCAGGGCATAGCCCTCCGGCGAACTGACGGTGAAGTGCAGCCCGAAGTGGGCGCAGGCCAGCGCCAGCGAGGCGGCGATGTTGTTGCCGTCACCCAGATAGCAAAGGCGCAGGCCGTCCGTTCTGCCAAAATGCTCGTTGATGGTCAACATGTCGGAGAGCGCCTGGCAGGGATGGCGGTCGTCGCTTAGCCCGTTGATGACCGGGACGCTGGCCCAGTGCGCCAGTTCAACGACGTCCGAATGCGCGTAAACGCGGGCCATAATCCCCTGCACCATGCCGGAAAGGACGCGCGCCACGTCCGCCACGCTCTCACGCTGCCCGAGGCCGACCTCGTCCGCGCCGAGCATGATGGCGTGCCCGCCAAGGTGTTTCATACCGACCTCAAAGGAGACCCGTGTTCGCAGTGAGGCCTTCTGGAAGATCATGCCCAGGGTCTGACCCGCCAACAATGGCCGGTTGCCACCGTCGCGCCATTCGCACTTGAGTTGTTGCGCCAGCTGAAGCAGCCCCTGCAGATCAACAGAGGTCCAATCAGCAAGGTCGAGAAAGTTTCGGGGCATGGCAGGAAAGTCCCTGGTTGCAGCCTGAGTTTACGATTCTAGTATAGCGGCAGCCTACTGCCCTGCCAGGCGGCGGGCCTGGGGCGACAGGGGCTGCATATCGCGCCAGTTGAGGCCGACTTCCGCGTTGGCGCGCAGCGGGGCCTTCAGTTCGACCGCCCCCTCCATGACCTCCACGACGAGTTGTCCGGTCTCGGCCAGTTGCTCGTTGGGGACTTCCAGCACCAGCTCATCGTGCACTTGCAGAATCATGCGCGCGTCCAGACGGTTGCTGGTCAGGGCCGCGTGCACGTCAAGCATGGCGCGTTTCATGATCTCGGCGGCGCTGCCCTGAATGGGCAGGTTGATGGCGACGCGTTCGGCGCGCTTGACGGCGACGGGATTGCTGCGTCCGCTGTTCAGCAATACGGGAAACTCGTGCCGGCGCCCGAAGAGCGTGGTCAGCGCTTCCTTGCGCGCCCTGGCCCTGGTGGCGTCCATCCACTCACGGATGCGGGGCATACGGCCGAAGTAGTCGTCGATGAACTGTCGCGCCTCGGTCAGGGAGAGGTCGCTGTCGCTGGCCAGGCCATAGGCGCCCATGCCGTAAATCAGTCCGAAGTTGACGCGTTTGGCGAAGTCACGTTCCTTGTAACTGACTTCATCCAGCGGGATGCCAAAAACGGTCGCGGCCGTGACCGAGTGAATGTCCTGTTCCTGTTGAAAGGCCTCCAGCAGGGTGGGGTCTTCGCAGAAGTGCGCCATGACGCGCAGTTCAATCTGGTTGTAATCGACCGACAGCAGCTGAGTCCCGTCCTGCGGCACGAAGGCGCGGCGAACTTCCCGGCCTGGTTCGGTGCGAATGGGGATATTTTGCAAATTGGGATTGTTGCTGCTGATGCGGCCGGTGCTGGTGCCGGTCTGGTTGTAGCTGGTGTGCAGGCGGCCGGTATGGTGATTGATGAGATCGGGCAGGGAATCGACGTAGGTGCCCTTGAGTTTGCCGAGTTCGCGGTGCTCGCTGATGTGGCCGATGATTTCATGGTGCGGGCGCAGTTTTTCCAGCGTCTCGGCATTGGTGGAGAAGCCGTGTGTGGTGCGGCGCAGATTGGTCGTCGGCAGGCCCAGCTTGCCGAAAAGCACGTCGTTGAGCTGGCGCGGGCTGTTGATGTTGAAAGCGCCGTAGCCACCGGACAGGCCGTAAATGGTTTCCTCAAGTTCCGCCAGGCGGTCACCCAGCGTAGCCGACAGTTGTTGCAGGTGTTGCGTATCCAGCACGACGCCGGCGCGTTCGAGGTCGGCAATCACGGGCACCAGGGGCAACTCCAGGGTCGTGAACACCTTGTTCAACGCCTCGTCCGCCTGCATGCGCGGCTGCAGGTAGTCGACGGCGCGCCAGGTGATGGCGCCGTCGGCCGCGGCGTAAGGCGCCGCCCTGTCGATTTCCACTTCGGCCATACTGATCTGCTTGCGTCCCGTGCCCAGCAGCTCACTGATTTCGGTCATTTCGACCGGCGGCTCAAGGACGAAGCGGGCGAAGTTCTTCAGACCCAGGAATTTGGACGAGGTATCGAAAAGCCATTGCGCCAGCATGGTGTCGAAGGCGACCGGCGTCACGTCGATGCCATAGCGTTGCAGCACGACCAGGTCGTAAGCGGCATTGTGCGCATATTTGGGGATGGCGGGGTCCGTCAAGGGGCCGCGCAGGGCCTCCAGCACCTGCTGCAAGTGCAGCTGCTGTCCGCGCTGATGCCCGACCGGGACGTACCAGCCGCGGTCGCCGTCCACCGCCAGGGCAATGCCGACCAGATCACAGGACATCTGGTCGACGCTGGTGGTCTCGACGTCCCAGACGATGCCCTTTGCGGACGTCAACACAGTTACAAGGTCGTTCAGGCCTTGCTCATCGTTCACCAGAACGGTCTCGACGTCGTCCACGGCCTGCAGGACCGCCGGCGAAACGTCAGTCTCTTCTTCGGCAAACATGCCGATCTGCCTGAAATCCTTGAGGCGCTCGCCGAGGCTGCGAAACTCCAGCGTGCGCAGCAACTCCTGCACCTGGTTCAGGTCAAAATCGTGCGCGACGCAGTAATCCAGCGAAAAAGACAGCGGTACATCCCGTTGGATTTGTGCCAGTTCGCGACTGAGCCGCGCCATATCGGCGCCCGCTTCCAGCCTCTTGCGCATGGCGCCGCGAACTTCATCCAGATTCTCATACACGCCGGCAATCGACTTGAATTGTTTCAGAAGGGTGGTGCCCGACTTTTCGCCGATTCCCTTAACCCCGGGGATGTTGTCGGAACTGTCACCCATCAGGCCTTTCAGCTCGACCAGTTGCCAGGGCTCCAGTTCGTAATGATCGCGGAAGGCCTGCAAGTCCCAGATGACGTCTTTCTGGCCGCGACGTCCCGGCAATTGCACGCTGACGCGCTCTGACAGCAACTGCAGGATGTCGCGGTCGCCGGTGATGATGCGGACGTCGAGTTCGTCTCCGGCCACCTGGCTGACCACGGTGCCGATGACATCATCGGCCTCATAGCCTTCGCGGGCCAGCACAGGGATGTTGAAAGCCTGCACAACTTCCTCAATGCGCTCAATTTGCGAACGCAGGTCGTCGGGCATCTTCTCGCGCGTGCCCTTGTAGTCGCCGTAGAGTTCCTCGCGGCCGCTGAGGCCGCGGTCAAAGCTGACGGCCAGATAGTCCGGCCTTTCCTGCTGCAAAATATCCAGCAGGGTGCGGGTGAAGCCGTAGGTGGCGTTGGTGGGTTCGCCGGCGCGTGTGCGAAAGGCCTGCACCGGCAGGGCGAAATACTGGCGGTAGGCCAGGGCGTGTCCATCAATGATGACAAAACGGTCCTTGGTAGACATGCTGCGCCTGAATGTTTTGGCCGGGATCGAGTTTAGTATAGCGCAGGCAGACAGCCAACGTCCGCATTTTGACACAGGCTGCTGCTGCACTATACTCGCCAGGGAATCCTGCCAGTGAAAGCCCGTTCATGACTGCTGTTGCCGAGCCCGTCCGCGACGTCGCACCGGATACCTCCGAAACTTTCCAGACCAGAAACATCCTCACAATTGTTAGCGGGCACTTCGTGCACGACATGTACCCGGCCTTCATTCCCGCACTGTTACCGGTAATTCTGGAAAAACTGGCGATTCCACTGGGGCTGGCCGGCACCTTGCAACTGGCCATGTCGATCCCCTCATTGTTCAGCGTCCTGGTGGGTTGGCTGGGTGACCGTTTCAGCGTGCGTTACCTTGTCATTTTCATGCCCGCCGTTACTGCAACCCTGGTCACCCTGACCGGCCTGATGCAGAGCTATGCGGCGATGGTCGCGCTGCTCTTCATCACCGGTCTGAGCGTCGCGGCCTTTCACGCGCCGGCGCCGGCCATGGTCGCCCGCATTTCCGGTCGTCAACTGGGCAAGGGCATGGGCTTTTTCATGGCCTCCGGTGAACTGGGTCGTTCCATCGGCCCCTTGCTGGTGGCCTTCGCGTTGGCCGAGTGGGGCGTTGAAGGCATCTGGCGCGTGGCGGTCTTTGGATGGCTGTCCAGCGGGCATCCCTTCGCGTTCACGCAAAACCATGGACCTGCGCAGCGTCATGCCGCACATGCGACGCGTGTTCATCCCGCTGCTGGGCGTGATGATCATGCGCGGCATGCTGGTCTCTTCACTCTCTTTCTACATGGTCTACTATCTTAATGTGGACATCGGCCTGCAACTGGACCATGCAGCCCTGATGCTGGCGCTCTTCGAACTGGCGGGCGTGGGCGGCGCGCTGGCCGGCGGCATGCTGAGCGATCGTTACGGTCGCAGGAGCACAGTGTTCATCGCCACAGTGCTGGGCGGGGTGCTGCTGGCTGTTTTCCTTTTTGTGGTCAAGACCAACGTGGCATGGGTCCCCATCGCCCTGGTTCCGCTGGGCTTTGTGACGCTCTCGATAACGCCCGTGCTGCAGGCCGTCGTTCAGGACCAGTTTCCCGATAACCGCGCCACAGCCAGCGGACTTTTTATTCTCTATGCCTTTCTTACGCGCTCTGTGAATGCCCTGGTGCTGGGCATGGTCGGCGAGCGTTTCGGGCTGGACGCGGCCTTTACCCTGGCGATCATCGCATCCATTGTCGCGTTGCCATTGATTGCCCGTTTACCGGGCCCGCCTGACGGTTCAGGACAAGCGTACAAGAGTTCGCCATTGGGCCCCCTTGCCGAGGCGTTCAGTTTCCTCAAACGCGACTGAACCAAAGCCCGTCAGTTCAAATTCGCGCAGCGAAAGTTCACCATACAAGACGTCCAGTTCGACCTGCACGCCGTCCGCCCCTGGCGTCTGGCGGCACAGGCCCCAGGCGTAGCCGTTTGACCAAAACTGTTGCGACGGGCCTTCGCTCGGGGCGAAGGCCATGGACTGCGTGACACCGGAATAGCGGAAACCGGTCAATGCCGGCACGGCGGCCCAGCTGGCCATGGCGCGTGCATAGTGGTGGCCGCACTCGGCCTCGTTGAAGGGGCTGCGGCGCTTGCCGTCGTAACGATCACGCACGGCCTGAATGCAGCGCAAGCCATTTTCCATCTGACCTTCGTAGAGCATGCCGATGGCGGCGGTGTATTCAAAGCCGGTCATCACTTCGTTGAAGTAGGGGAAGGGCCGTTTGGACCGACCGCCGCGCGGGTAGCTGGCCATCAGCAGCGCCGACTCGTCATTGAGGACGTAGGAGCGCATGTGGTTGAAGTGGCCGTAGAAACTCTCGCGGAAGTTGTAGCGCATGATGCTGTCCAACGTGCTGCGCACATTCGCCGGGTCAACGAGGTAGCCGAGACCGTTGACGTGCGCCTGGAACTGGCCGACCAGCTGGTCAACAAGGCAGCCGGGCCCCAGCTGCAGTACGGGCTCGCCCGGATCAGGCGCGCCCATGTCACTTGTGAGCATATTGCGAATGTCCAACGGGTTGTTGGCCGCGCGGATTTCGTGCTCGTAATACTCCCCGTTGAAGAGGTTGGCGTCCAGCCAGGCGCGGCCCTGCTCAAAGAGCGAGTGGCACCTGTCTGCAAACTCTGTTTCTCCCAGATGCCGCGCCATCTCCTCACCGGAACGCAAGGCGCCCAGGTACCAGATGCCCATCTGGGGATTGGGACCGTAGTACTCGACGTCCATGGTGTTGTGCTGGCAACCTTCCATGACGCCATCCTGGTCCGCGTCCCAGCCACCGGGCAACCAGCAGAATTCCAGCGCGCGGCGCACGCCCGGCCAGAGCTTGCGCAGCCAGTCGTCGTCGCCCTTGAGCTGCCAGTCGCGATGAATCTTCATGATGCAGCCCATCTGGCCGTCGGCCGCGGCGACCGACCAACTTGTCGCCAGTTCCAGCGGCAGATGCACGCGGAAGCTCATGCCGCCGTCGTCGCGCGTAGCGTAGAGGAACTCGACCTCGCGCATGCCACTGGCCAGTTCGCCAAAGAGAAACGCGGTGGCTTGTTCATAGTTCCAGACGTGGGTGCAGGAGCCGAAGCAGCAACCCGCATTGTCATGGCAGCCTTCCCAGCCGAAGGTGTAGCCGTCCGGCGTGCGGAAGGTCGTCTGCGAGCGCAGGGTGCTGACGTTGTAAAGCGCGCTTTCCTTGACGACCTCGGGCAAATCACTGGCGAGGAAGCTGTTTACGAAGAGCAAGGTGTCGTTCTCCAGTTGGTCAAGGTTGGCGGCGCAGAAATCGGCCGCTTCCCAGGCGTCGGCGAAACGCGACGTGTAGTGGTTGCCGATAACCACGCCGTTGTCCGGGCCGGCCTCGGGCTGGTGCCAGCCGTGTGGCCATGCCAGGCGATTGGGGAAGTGCCAGCACAGCAGGAAGGTGATGGTCTCGCTGCTGCCGGGAGCGACCGTCGTGCTGACGGCCAGCGAACCAACCGGTGCCTGTTCTCCGCCCCGGTCACGTTCTTCCAGCCGCCCGTCATCGCTGAAGTCATCCCAGAAGTCCAGCAGCGCATCGCCCCAGGGGCGGCTGTCAAAGGTCTGCCAGGCGGTGCGCCAGCTGACGTCCGCACCAGGTGTACTCGCCAGGGCCAGCGTGCCATACTGCTCTGCTCCGGAATCAATGCCTTCCGAACGCATGAAGAGGCCACGAAGCGAGCCATTACGGTACTCGTTGACATTTCCCCTTGCTTCGCCCTGGCTGCCATCTGTGCCGATGAAGTTGAGCAGGCTGCCGCAGACGCTGGCCGCCACCGGCTGGTCGCCAGGGTTGGTCAACTCGAAGCGCATCACGGCAACGGGCAACTCGCTGGCGGCTGCATCGCCGGGCACCAGCGGATTGAAGGCCTGCAGGCGCACCTGCAGCGGCACGTCCCCGTCATCCAGCAGGACCTGGCCGAAGGGATAGGCAGCCTCGAAGCGACAGTTGCGAAAGCGCGGCAGACCATGATTGGTGATCAGCGAGCCGGTTGCGCCCTCGAAGTCCTCGACGGGAATTGCGCCTTCCAGCGCGCGCGTACAGGTATTGCCCTCTGCGTCGCGCGTGAAGAGCGCGAAGAAAGTCTTGTCCAGCTGGAAGCCCTTGGCCGGCCGGTTGACGATTTCCCAGTCCTGCAGGTTGCCACGCCCGCCGAGCGACACTGTGCCGGTACCGATGCCGCCGAGGGGCAGGGCAATGCGGCGCAGATGATTACTTTCGTAGCGGGTCAGGACAGGCCAGTTGTTTTCCTTTGCTGCGCTCATCTTTTCTCCAGGTGTGTAGAGGTCGCTTTAGCCCTTGATGCCGGTGCGCGTCAGCGCCTCGATTATCCAGCGTTGGGCGATGATGAAGACGATCAGGACCGGCAGGATGGCCATGGTGACCGCGGCCATCACGACCGATGGGTTGCCGGAACCCATGTAGCCGGTGAGCAAGGCAATCCCCTGCGGCAGGGTCATGTTGTCCCAGGATTTCAGGAAGATGAGCGGCAGGAAATAACTGTTCCAAACGGAATTGAAGGTGATGATGGCCAGGGTGGCAAGAGATGCGCCGGAGAGCGGCACGGCGATTTGCAGAAAGACGCGCAGTTGCCCGGCGCCATCCACGCGCGCCGCATCCAGTAGCTCCTGCGGCAAGGTCTTGAAGAATTGACGCATCAGGAAGACTCCGAAGGCGCTGATAATGCCGGGCAGAATGATCGCGAGGGGATTGTTCATGAAGCCCCAGGAGACCATGCTGAGGTAGATAGGAATGATGGTCACCTGGTTGGGCACCATCAGCGAGGCCAGCAGGATCAGGAACAAGGTGTTGTTGCCGGGGAAACGCAAACGCGCGAAGGCATAACCGGCCAGGGAACAGGTGACGAGTTGCCCGAGGGTCACTGCCAGCGTGATTCTCAGGCTGTTCACAAACAGCTGGATAAAGGGCACGCTGGACTCGAAGGGCTTGAGGTAGTTCTCCACACGAAACTGGGTGGGCAACCAGGCTGGCGGCAACTTGTAACTATCCGCGGTCGGGCGCAGAGAGGTGGAGAACATCCACAGCAGCGGCATGAGCACGAGGATGGCGGCGAAGGTCAGCATGAAAAGCGTGACCAGGTCACCGGTCTTCACCCGCCGGCGCGGCGGTCGTCGCTCCGTCAGTGTCTGAAATCCGGCGATTCCTCTGGAGTGTGTGGTCATGCCTCGTTCCTGTCGTTCATTCGTAGTGGACCCAGCGCCGGCTGATACGGAACTGAATTAGGGTAAGCACCAGGATAATGGCGAAGAGCGTCATCGAAATGGCGGCGGCGTAACCCATGTCAAAGCGTTGGAAGGCCTTCTCGAAGATATACATGACGACGGTACGGGTGGAGTCGCCAGGGCCTCCTTCGGTCAACACCATGATGGTGTCGAAGACCTGCAGCGCACCGATCATGAAAATGACGAGGATGAAAAAGATTGTCGGGCTGAGCAGCGGCAGGGTGATGCGGAAGAATATCTGGCGCTCGTTGGCGCCGTCCAGCTGGGCAGATTCGTAAAATTCGGCGGGAATGTTCTGCAGGCCGGCGAGGAAGACCAGCATGGCAAAGCCGGTGTTTTTCCAGACGTCAAGGATGATGATAGCGGCCATGGACCAGCCGGCCTGGCTCAGCCAGGGAACGGGCGCAATGCCAATTTGTCCCAGGTAATAGTTGATGACGCCGGTGTCCTTCTGGTAGAGGAAGCGCCAGATTACGGCGATGTAGGTATGCGCAACCAGCAGCGGGAAGAAGAAGATAGAGCGATACAGGTTGCGAATGAAGGTGGACATGCGCCGGTTGAGCGCGACCGCCAGCAGCAGCCCGACAGCGGCGTTGAAGAAGACGGCGAAAAGCGTGAAAATCACGGTGTTGCCGTATACGGTGCGAATGCGCCGGTCGCTCAGGATTTCAACGTAATTCTCAAGGCCGATATACTCGGAACCCCTCAGGATGCTGTAATCCATGAAGCTGATGCGAATGGATTCGACGATGGGGTAAAGAATGAAGAGTACGAAGCCGATAAAAGTAGGCAGAATAAACAGATAGCCCGTCAGCGCTTCACCCCACTTCGGTGAGAGTAGTGACTGGCGAGTGCTGTTCATGCAGGCAATGGATCCGGTCTGTAGTCGGGCCGCGGCAGGAATTCACGGGGCGGGTTGGCGCTTTCCGGCAGGGTCACACGATACTGCCAGGTCGGGTCCTCATGCTGCCGGCGCATAATGTCGATGATCTCGCGCCAGGTGGCCACCAGTCCGTCGGAGACGGGCGGCAGGTCGTGGCGGACGGCTTCGTGCAGCCGACGCAGGTTGTAACAGGGCACCGCGGCATACATGTGATGCTCGATGTGGTAGTTCATGTGCCAGTAAAGAAAGCGAAAAAATGGATTGACGTGGAAAGTCCGGGTGCAAAGACGAAAGTCCGGCACGTTGTCCATCAGTCCCACGTGCTGGGTGTTGTTTAGCAGATAGAGCAGCCAGTCGCCGTAGAAATTGGCGAGGGTGACCAGCACAATCAGCATCCACTGCCCGGTAAGCAGCGCAATAGCCAGCAGCAACAGGTGTCCCGCCAGCAGGAAGCGGGCCTCGCGAATGATGGCCCCTTGCCTGCCCGGCTCAGTCGCCGGAAACAGGACGTCAGCTTCGTAGCCTGGCGCAAAGCGACCGCGGCTCCAGCGGACCAGGGTCTGGAACTTATGCTTGACACCAAGGGGGTTGACGAATGCGATTTTCAGGTAACAGCGCAGGTCGTATTCCAGGTGCAACACGTCTTCCAGATCGTCCGGGGGGTGCAGCG
>JAGWBD010000041.1:1346-18051 GCA_021296065.1 Anaerolineae bacterium | reverse complement strand
AGCAGGTGGAGCCAGGTTCATTCGATCGCTCGATACCCGATATGGAAGACCCCGAGTAGGGTCCGGCGACAGGCGGGGGAACGACAGGAGATTCATGGCAACGGAAGTCTGGCTTTTCATCCTGGTGGGCGCCATCGCCGTCGTTGCGGCGGTGATGTTGCTGCTCAGTCAAAACGCAGTACACGCCGCCCTGTTCCTGATCATCAACATGGGCTGCATCGCCTTCCTCTTCCTGTTGCTGAACGCAGCATTTCTGGCGATGGTGCAACTGGCGGTGTACGCCGGCGCCATCATGGTGTTGTTCCTCTTCGTCATCATGTTGCTCGGCGCAGAGCGGCCAGGCGGCAGATCGCCTTATGGCTGGCTGGCGCCCGGCGCCGTCGTACTGGCGCTGATTTTCCTGGTGACCGTTGCTCTCGCCCTCTCCCAGGGGGGCATCAGCGACCTGCAGGCGCCACCCGCGCATCCACAACTGCGCGTGGCCAATCTGGCGGCGGACGCGGGACCGCTTGAGTTACGTCTCAACGGTTCCAGCGTAGGCGACAACCTGGCCCAGGGAAGGGTGCGGGACTACGAGGCCTTGCCTCCTGGAGAGTATGAACTGGAGTTGCGCGCGCTGGACGACAGGACCTTGCTGACCAGCAGCGTTGCACTGGAAGCCGGGCAACGCTACACGGCGCTTTTTCACGGCACAGGCGCGCCGGCGTTGAGCTTGTTGCCGGACCTGGCCGAAGCAGGCAGTCTGCGCGTTTTCAATGGCTGGGGCGAAGCGGTCTTTCTGGTGGACTTCGCATCCGAACTGAGTGATGAAGATACTGTGGTCCTGTTGGGCGACGTCGCGCCCGGCGCCCTGTCGGACCCCCTTGCGGTCGCCGACGACGCGGACTTCAGCAACCAGGCGCTGGTTAACGCACTCGACGAGGTGCTGGCCCGTATGGGCGCCGGCATGACCTTCAACGCGGGTGATGGCGAGAGCGCCCTGCTGGTGCTGTCGCCGCTGCGCCGCTTTGAAGGGACGCTGGAAGCCACTGTCGACCTGTTGGTGACACCTTCACAGGCGAGTTTTGGCAGTCCGGCGGATATCGGCCTCAAATTGTTCAACCAGTACTTGCTGCCGATGCAGATCGTCGCCTTGCTACTCCTGGTGGCGATGGTGGGCGCCATTGTCCTCACACACCGGCCCAAAGTGGCGCCGGAACTGGAACGCGCCCGCCTGGGTCGCCGCCGTGTAAGCCGGCCCCTGACCAGTGCCATTGCCTCGCAGCTGGGCCAGGGTGGCAGCGGCCAGGAATCCGACACCGCAGCCCTGCCTCCGGCGGGGCCACAGGAGCGCTGACATGCTGCAAACCGATGCCTATGTCATGCTGAGCATGGTGCTCTTTGTGCTGGGCGCGATGGGCGTGATGTTACGCCGTAACGCCATCCTGGTGTTCATGTCGGTGGAACTGATGCTAAACGCGGCCAACCTGGCCCTGGTGGCCTTTGCGCGGCAGTGGGGCAACAGTGACGGCCACCTTTTTGTCTTTTTCGTCATCACGGTGGCCGCCGCGGAGGTGGCAGTGGGGCTGGCGCTGATCGTGGCGATATTCCGTACGCGCCGCAACATCAACATCGATGAATTGAATCAGTTGCAGGGATAAGGACCGGAACGAATCCATGGCAGGTTATGCCCAACTGGTACCGCTGATCATCCTCATACCCACGCTGGGCGCCTTGCTCAACTATTTCTGGGGCGCGCGCCTGGGCGAGACCTGGGCCAGCCGGTTCGCCATTCTGGCGTCGGCGCTGACCTTTGTCATCGCCTTGTCGCTTTACGCCGGCCTGAATGCTGCACACGGCCAGGCGTCGGTGGTGGACCCGCCACTGCTGGACGGCTGGATCCGTATCGGCGAAAGCGTCTCCATTCCCTGGCAGATGCGCGTCGACACGCTCAGTGTGACGATGATGCTCTTCGTGTCCTTCGTCGGCACCTTGATTCACATCTACGCCGTCGGCTACATGCATGGCGATCCGCGTTACGCGCGTTTCTTCGCCTACATCAACATGTTTCTCGCCTTCATGTTCGTGCTGGTGACGGGCAACAACTTCCTGATGATGTTTGTCGGCTGGGAGGGCGTGGGCGTTTGTTCCTTCCTGCTCATCGGCTTTTGGTTTGACAAGCCGGGGGGAGAGGGCTGGCGCAACTCCAATGCGGCCAAAAAGGCCATGATTGCCAACAGAATTGGCGATTTCGGCATGATAATGGGCATCTTGTTGATGTTCTGGACCTTCGGCACGCTGGACTATTATCGTCCGGGAGAAATCCCCAACGTGCACATCCTTGAGAAGGCCGTGCATGAATACGAACTTGAGCACGCCGCTGCCGCTGGCGAGGAACAGGCCGGCGAGAGCCAGGACGAAGACACGCACGGCAGCCTGATTTTGACCTCACTTCCCGCTGCCGAAGACAAGGGTGACGGGGCGGTCTTCCCGCCGGCGCACCTGGACAACGAGCACATGGATACCCGGGCGCTGGGAGTGTTCGGCCAGTCCGAACGCTTGCTGGCGGCCGGCACTGAAGTGCACTTTGGCAACTTCTCGCTGCCGATCGAGACCGTTCTGGTGCTGATCACGCTGTTCCTGCAGCTGGGCGCGGCGGGCAAGTCGGCGCAGATTCCGCTCTTCGTGTGGTTGCCGGATGCCATGGCCGGCCCAACGCCGGTGAGTGCCTTGATCCACGCGGCCACCATGGTCACCGCAGGCGTCTACATGATGGTGCGTTCCAACGTGTTTTTCGCCAACGCGCCGTTGACTTCCTTCGTCGTCACCGTGGTCGGCGCCCTGACGGCGCTGCTGGCCGGGTATATCGCCATGGGCCAGTGGGACATCAAGCGCGTGCTGGCCTACAGCACGATCAGCCAGCTGGGCTTTATGGTGGCGGCGGTCGGGGTCGGGGCCTATGGCGCGGCCATGTTCCACATGGTCACGCATGCCTTCTTCAAGGCGCTGCTTTTCCTGGGCAGCGGCTCGGTGATCCATGGCATGGAGCACGGCCACCATCATGTCGATCATGACCATGGCCACGCGCATGAGGAAGAACCCTTTGACCCGCAGGATATGCGCCACATGGGCGGTCTGCGGCGCCGCATGCCGATCACCTGGTTTACCTATCTGATCGGCACCCTGGCGCTGGCGGGCATCATCCCCTTCGCCGGCTTCTGGTCCAAGGACGAGATTCTGGCGGACTCCTGGCTGGCGGGCCTGCACGGCAAGGACCTCTACCAGCAATTCGGCGGCTACATCGCGCTGGCCCTGCTGCTGCTGGCCGCGGCCTTCACAGCCTTTTACATGTGGCGGCAGATGGAGCTGGTCTTCTACGGTCGCACGCGCAGCCCTGCTGCCGACCATGCGCCGGAAAGCGTGGCATCGATGACGGTGCCCTTGTTGGTGCTGGCCCTTTTCAGTGTATTTATTGGCTTCGTCAACACGCCGAAGGCCTTCCTTGGTTTGGGCGACGTACTGGGCAATTCCTCCCTGACGCATTTTCTGGAATGGTCGCTGGCCAACGTACATCCCTGGTTGCCCGAAGGTGGTGTCTTCAATCCGGTGATTGCCATCATCGCGCTGGCGCTGGGCCTCAGCGGCATTCGTCTGGCGCGCATGATTTATGGCGATGGCAAGGCCCTGAGCAGTGGCGGTGGCGATCCCCTTGCGACCAGGCCTTCGACCGGGGCCATCTGGCGTCTGGCCAATGCCCGGCTTTATCTGGACGAAATCAACTTTCGCTTTTTCGAGAATCCCTTCAACCGGTTCGGCGCTTTTCTGGCCGATGAACTGGACTGGAAGTTCTGGCACGACTACGTGCACAACAGCGTGTTTTTGCGCGGCTTCAACAGCCTTGGCGAGTTTCTCGGCCGGCCTGTGGACCTTGGGCTGGTCGACGGCACAGTGAATGGCGTTGGCCGCCTTACTGTGTGGTTGAGCGGCCGCCTTCGCCGCGTGCAAAGCGGCTACGTGCGCATGTATGCCATCAGCCTGTTGCTGGGCGTCGTATTTGTAATCCTGCTCTTGTTGCTGCCGCTGCTGCAGACCTGACCTGGAGACCGTATTTCCATGGAATCTGCTGGACTTTCCCTACTGACAACCGTACTGTTCCTGCCGCTGCTGGGCGCACTCGTGCTGCTCTTCCTGCGCGAGGAACAGGCCGGACACATCAAGTGGACGGCATTCGGCTTCAGCATGGCGACCTTCTTCGGGACGCTGCTGCTGTGGCTGGCCTTTGACAGCAGCGCAAGCGGTCTGCAAATGGTTCAGCGCGTGGACTGGCTGCCGCAGTACGGCATCAGCTACTACGTGGGCGTTGACGGGCTGAGCCTGCTATTGGTGGTGTTGACGGGCTTCATCGTGCCCCTCGCCATCCTCAGTTCCTTCCGCAGCCAGATCTTTGAAGAGCGCGGCCGCATCCGTCTGTACTACTTGTTCATGCTCCTGCTGGAATGGGCGATGATCGGCGTGTTTGTCGCCCAGGACCTTTTCCTGTTCTACATCTTCTGGGAAGTGACGCTGGTGCCGATGTACTTCCTGATCGGCATCTGGGGCGCAGAAGAACGCATTTACGCGGCCGTCAAGTTCTTGCTTTACACCATGGCCGGCTCCATCCTGATGCTTCTGGCCATTCTGTTCCTTGGCAGCCGCGGTGGCAGTTTTGCCCTGCCGGAACTGATCGCCATGGTCGAAAGCGGCGCGCTGGAACTTCCCTTTACGGGGTTGCTGGGCGCCGGCAGTGTCCAGTCCTTCCTTTTCCTCGGTTTCTTCATCGCCTTTGCCATCAAGGTGCCGATCTGGCCGCTGCACAGCTGGTTGCCGGACGCCCACGTTCAGGCGCCCACGGCCGGCTCGGTGATTCTGGCGGGCGTGCTGCTAAAGATGGGCACTTACGGTTTGGTACGTTTCAATTTGCCGCTGTTTCCGGAGGCCAGCGTCGCCTGGGCGCCCGCCATCGCCGTGCTGGCTGTCATCGGCATCCTCTATGGCGCCTGGGTCAGCTACGCGCAAACGGACGTCAAGAAACTGGTGGCCTACTCCTCGGTCAGCCACCTGGGCTTTGTCGTGCTGGGCATTTTCGCGTTGAACGCCCAGGGCATCGAGGGCGGCTTGCTGCAAATGGTCAACCATGGTATTAGCACGGGCGGGCTCTTCCTTCTGGTCGGGATGCTTTACGAACGTCGCCACACCAAGGCGCTGGATGCCTTCGGCGGTATCTGGAAGGTGATGCCCTTCTTCGGCGCGGCCGGCCTGGTGGTGGTGCTGAGCAGTATGGGTCTGCCGGGGCTAAACGGATTCGTGGGTGAGTTCACCATCCTGCTGGGTTCCATGGGCAGCGAGGTGCTGGGCTTCTTTTTCACCATGTTCGCTGCGCTGGGCATCATTCTCGCGGCCGTTTACATGCTTTACATGTTCCAGAAAGTGTTCATGGGGGACGTCGACAAGGAAGAGAACCGTAACCTGCCCCGTTTGCACTGGCAGGAGATCGCGGTTCTGGTCCCCATCCTGCTGGTCATTCTGCTGATTGGCCTGCAGCCTGGGCCCTTCTTCGACACCATGACCGCTACGGTGGACAACCTGGTCGCGGACGTAGGTGAGTTCATTCCCCGCGGTGAAGAGACAGTAGCCGCCCTGCCGCAAGGTGAAAGTCCGGTACTGGTTGTTGGCGCACAGGGCACGAAATGACCGATATACCGGTTCTTGCTGACCTCAACCTCGCCTGGACCTGGCCGGTCGTCGGGCTGGGCCTTGGCGCCACCCTGCTGCTGGTCGCGGACCTTTTCATTCCAAAGGAAAGGAAGCGGCAAACGGCCTGGCTGGCGCTTGCCATCCTGCTGGTCTCGTTCCTGCTGAATCTGGCGGCATTCACAGAAACGGACAGCGCCTTCTTCGGCATGTTCGTTGTGGACCCCTTCAGCGCTTTCCTCAATCTAATCGCGTTGACGACGGCCTTCATCAGCATTCTGCTCAGCGTGGACTATCTGCAGCGCAGCGGGATGCAACGTGGCGAATTTTACGCTCTCATCCTGTTCACGACAGCCGGCGTGATGTTGATGGGCCACGCCAACGACCTGGTGGTGGTCTTTGTCTCGCTGGAGCTGCTGAGCATCCCGCTATACATTCTTGCCGCCTTCCGCTACCCGGACGTGAAATCCAGCGAGAGCGGCATGAAGTACCTGGTGCTGGGCGCCTTCGCCAGCGCTTTCTTTGTATTCGGCGCGGCCCTGATCTATGGTGCAACGGGCAGCACCAGCCTGCCGCACATCTTTGAAGTGGTGGCCCGCGGATTCGCCGCCGGTGGCGCGCCGGAACTGCTGCTGCTGGTCGGCACGGGTCTCGTGCTGGTGGGCCTGGGTTTCAAGGTGGCGGTGGTGCCCTTCCACATGTGGACGCCGGACGTCTATGAAGGCGCGCCAACGCCGGTCACGGCCTTTATGAGTGTAGGGGCCAAGGTTGGCGGGTTTGCCGCCCTGCTGCGCATTCTGGTCTTCGCGCTGCCGGTGCTTAGCACCGGGGCGATTGAAGCCAGCGCCTGGCAGCAGGTTGTGTCGCTGATCGCCGCGGCCACGCTCATCCTTGGCAACGTGGTTGCCATCGCGCAGCAGAACGTCAAACGCCTGCTGGCCTATTCCTCAATCGCGCACGCCGGCTACATCATGATGGCCCTGGCGGCCGCCGGCCACGCCGGATTTGGAGAACAGGCGACGCGCGCCGCTCTGGTATACATGCTGGCCTACATGTTTACCAATCTGGGCGCATTCGCTGTGGCCATCGCCATAGAAAAGGGCGATGGCAGTGGCTCCGACCTGGAGGCCTTTGTCGGTCTTGGACGCAGCCGGCCCTTGCTGGCCGGCATCATGGCCTTCTTTATGCTCAGTCTGACCGGCATTCCGCTAACGGCCGGTTTCATCGGCAAATGGCTCATCTTTCAGGTGACCATCGAGGCCGGTCTGGTACCGCTCGCCATCCTCGGTGTGTTGACCAGCGTCGTCAGCGCCTACTATTACATCGGCATTATTGTGCGCATGTTCCTGCGTGACGGGGAAGGTGACCCGGCTGCGGGTGGGACCAGGTTGGTCAATGGCGCTGTCTACCTGACTTTTGCCGGGACCCTCTTGCCCGGTATTTTCCCGTTTCTGATGATTGACCTGACAAGGGTGGTGTCGACGACACTGGTTGGCGGCTGAGCGCAGGTCGCACATGCTGATGTTCCCGGTCCGGCGCAGACGAATGCGCGCGAGTGCGCGCGTATTGCGGCGTGGCGGTGTCTTCTACATCCTGACGGGTTCCCTCGGTTATGCCCTGTTGCCGGTGTGGGTCCGCTGGCTGGAACCCAGCGGATTGACGGCGCTGGACATGACCTTTTGGCGCTATATGCTGGCCGTGCCGGCGGTATGGGGAACGTTGGCCCTGTTGGGAACGCCGGCGCCAACGAAAGCCTTGCCCTGGCGCGGTTTGCTGGTGTTGGGCGTGATTCTGGCCAGCACCGCCCTGAGCGCCTTTATCGGTCTGCAACTGATGCCGGTGCCAACCTACGCCCTGTTGATTTACAGCTATCCGGCCCAGGTCGCCGTTCTCAATTATCTTCTTGGTGAACGTCTCTCGCGGCGCAGCTGGCTGGCGCTTCTGGCGACCAGTTCCGGCATCCTGTTGACCCTCTATGGCGTCGAAGGCGGCTTCGCCGGCATTGGCCTGGCGGGCGCGACCGTCGCCTTTTTGAATGCCCTGTTTATTGCACTTTATTTTCTGGTCAACAGTCGGGTTATGCGGGGCAAGGAGGGCATTCAGCACGCCGCGGCCTGGGCCACGACCGGTGCGTTGATTGTCATTCTCCCGTTCAGCCTGCTGGCGCGGGTTACAATCCCGAAGGACATGGTGACCTGGCTGCTGTTGACCTGCCTGGCCGTATGGAGCACGGTGATGCCGATCTTTATGTACATGACCGGCATTCAGCGCCTGGGTTCGTCGCGTGCGGCAATCCTGAGCACCAGCGAACCTGTGCTTACGGCAATGATCGCCCTCTTGCTACTGGGCGAGGCCTTGCAACCCCTGCAGATACCGGGTGGCGCGCTGATTATTCTTAGCATCTTGTTGCTGCGCGCCAGCCCCCGGACTGCGGAAACAGGTGGCGTTGCCAGTGCCTGATCGCGACCCAGGCCCATGAGCTCGCAGCGCATCCTGTTTTCCTGGCCGGCCGCCGGCACACGCCTCAGACGCTCGCGGGTTGTCATACGTACACTGTCGCGTAGCGGCTTTTTCTGTGTTCTTGTCGGAACGCTGGGCTATGCCTTGTTGCCGGTCTGGGTGCGTTGGCTGGAGCCGACGGGTCTCTCTCCGCTGGACCTGACATTCTGGAGTTTTCTGATTGCCGCGCCTGCTGCCTGGGTTTCCATTGCCTTGCTGGCGCCAAAGCCGCCGGAGAGAACCCTGCCTTACCGGGGATTGCTGCTGGTGGGGGTGATCCTGGCATGTACGGCCCTGATTTCCTACATTGGTGTCAGAATGATGCCCGTGCCCACTTACGGACTGTTGATCTACAGCTATCCGGCCCAGGTGACGGTCATCAGTTTTCTGCTGGGCGAGCGCCTGTCGCGGCGGAGTTGGCTGGCCCTGCTGATGACAACGATCGGCATTCTGTTGACGCTCCAGGGCGTAGAGGGTGGCTTTGCCGGCATTGGCGTGGAAGGGACGCTGGTGGCCTTCGTCAACGCCTCCTTCATCGCCCTGTATTTTCTTGTCAACAGACGCGTCATGCGCGGCCACAGCTCCCTGCAGCGGGCCACGGCATGGGCCATGACCGGCGCGCTGGTGGTGGTCGTTCCTTTTAGCCTGCTGGCCACGGTCACCATTCCCGCAGACCTGCGGACCTGGGCCCTGCTGGCAGCACTTGCACTGTTCAGCACCGTGACGCCCGCATTCCTGTTCATGGCCGGCATTCAACGACTGGGGGCATCGCGCGCCGCGATTTTGAGCACCAGTGAACCGGTCCTTACAGCCCTGATTGCCTTCCTGTTGCTGGGCGAGATCATTCAACCCTTGCAAGTGCCGGGAGGCATTCTGATAGTGCTCAGCATTTTGTTCATGCGGGAAGGTGGAAAGCGTGATCTGGTCAGATCCTCGGCCCATGCCTGAGAGTGAGGCAAAACAGTGAGTCAACAGCGACTGCCGGGCGCCATGCGCAAGCGTCTGGAACGCAACCGGCAAGGTCGTCTGGCGGGCGCGCAATGGCTTGCCACTGTTACGCAACCGCTCACCGGCCTGTTGGTCCTGATGGCGCCACTGGTCGTCATATTGGGACCGCGCCTGGCGGTGTTTACCCTGCGCGGTTTCGCCCTGGTTGGGTTGCTGGTGCTGGTCCTCTTGCTATTGCCGGCCATCTGGCGGGCCAGACGCTATGCGCGCGCCCCGCTGGAATTCGCCGAGCTGAATGCCGACAGCAATCCTGTTGCCGGCTTGTTTTTTTGGCGGCCGCTGGTCATGCGGGCCGCGAACGGCGAGGAGGTGCGCTTTCACCGGCGTCTGGCCCAGATGCCGCGTGTTCGCTCCGGTCAGAATTGCCTGGTTTATTTCCTGCGGGACGGTCAGCAACGGGTACTGCTCAGTCTGATCAGCGCGGACCACCCGAGCGCGCGTCACTATCGCCCTGCAGACGCGTTTCAGCGCCGGGCGCAACGGCGGTCCTGAACGCTAATCAGTGTCAGCAGGCCTGAGTCGGGCCAGCCTGTCCAGCGTTTGCTTTAGCAAGGGCTGCCAGTCCACGTGCCCTACGTCAACATCTCCTTCGACAGACGTGCGCGTTACACGAAAAGGTCCTCCCAGGGCCCGCTGCAATTGCTCACGGTTGATTGTGGGCAGCCAGGGCAGGCGAATCCCCAGTTCATTGTTGCGCAAGGTGATGGCCGTCGCCCCGGCTGACTGTCCCAGCAACTTGAGCTCAATCTGATAAAGCAGGTTGACCACTGCCGCGGGCAACGCGCCAAAGCGGTCGCGCAATTCCTCACGAATCTCGGCGACTTCTTCCTCGCGCGTCAGTCCCGCAATGCGCCGATAGATTTGCAGGCGCAATTCCATTTCATGGATCCAGGCGGAAGGCAAATAGGCCGGCAAGGGCAGGTCGATGGCGAGACGGGCGTCTCCAACTGAATCGCCGCGCTGCGGGCCTTCTTTCAACCCGCGTACTGCATCGGCGAGCATGCGCGTGTAGAGTTGCAGGCCAACGGCGGTCACCTGTCCCGTCTGCCGGTGGCTGAGGATGTCACCGGCACCGCGCAATTCCAGGTCTCGCATGGCGATTTGCAGGCCGGCGCCAAGATCACTGTTTTCAGCAAGGATGTCCAGACGCGCCAGCGCTTCTTCGCCGGGGTCGCCGGTCCCGCCATGAAAGAAGTAGGCCCACGCCTGGCGCGCGCCACGTCCGACACGGCCGCGCATCTGATACAGCTGGGCCATGCCGAAGCGGTCCGCCCGGTCGACGATCAGTGTGTTGACGTTGGGAATGTCCAGGCCGTTCTCAACGATGGAGGTACTGACCAGCACGTCATGCTCGCCGCGGGCAAAGGTGCGCATCACGTTTTCCAGCGTACGCTCGTGCATCTGCCCGTGGCCCACGATGCAACGCGCTTCCGGCACCAGGCGCTCCAGCCTGCCGCGCACCATGTCGATGGAACGCACGCGGTTATGCACGTAAAAGACCTGACCGCCGCGTTCCAGTTCGCGCAGGATGGCCTGGCGCGTCATATGCTCGTCAAAATGACCGGTGTGGGTGATGACCGGCAGGCGCTCTTCGGGGGGCGTCTGGATCATGCTGATGTCACGCACGCCGGTCAGGCTCATGTAGAGTGTGCGGGGAATGGGCGTGGCCGTCAGGGTCAGGACGTCCACCTGGGTGCGCAGCCGCTTGAAGTGTTCCTTGTGGGTGACGCCGAAGCGTTGCTCCTCGTCGATGATGAGCAACCCCAGGTCACGAAAGACCACGTCAGCCCCCAGCAGGCGATGGGTACCGATGAGAATGTCGATTTCGCCGCTGGTGACTTTTGGCAGCAATTCCGCCTGCTCTTCGCGGGTGCGAAAGCGTGAGAGCATTTCCACCTTGACGGGGAAAGGCGCCAGACGCCGACTGAAGCTCTCCAGGTGTTGCTGCGCCAGCACGGTCGTGGGAACCAGCATGGCGACCTGCCGTCCATCCATCACGGCCTTGAAGGCGGCGCGCAGGGCGACCTCCGTCTTGCCATAGCCAACGTCGCCGCAAATGAGGCGGTCCATCGGGAAGTCGCGCTCCATGTCGGCCTTGACGTCTCTGACAGCGCGCAACTGGTCTTCGGTTTCAATGAACGGAAAACTGGCTTCCAGTTCATGCTGCCAGGCGTTGTCGGTGTTGAAGCCGGCGCGCCGCGCCCGCGCGCGTTGCGCGTAGAGTTCCAGCAGCTCTTTGGCTTCCTCCTGGATGGCCTTGCGCGTCTTGCTGCGGACGCGGTCCCAGTCGGGCCGCCCCAGTCTGTTGAGCGTCGGTGTCCGGTTGTCGGCGCCGATGTATCGCGTCAGGCGGTCCGCCTGGTGGATGGGCACGAAGACCATGTCCGTGCCCTCATACTCCACCAGCAGATATTCCCGTTCGGTGCCACCCAGGGTGCGGCGGCGCAGACCGGCGAAGCGGCCGATGCCGTAATCCACGTGTACGACAATGTCGCCCTCGTGCAGGTCGCTGTAGCTCCTGTCGGGCGCGCGCGGACGGGCTGCGGTCTGGCTGCGGCGGGGTTCCGGCCGACTCCAGCCAAAGATCTCCTGGTCACTAAGCAGCAGCAGATCGCCTTCGTCCGCGCGCAGACGCCAGCCTTCCTTCAGGGCGCCATTGACAAAGCACAGCGACCCCGCCTGCGGCTCGACCTCCAGCGAATTCAGCGTGGGAATGAAGCTCTCCTGCTCGCGCCAGAGTTCGGCAAGGCGCGGCGCCTGGGCTGTGACGACAACGATGCGTTCCTGCTGTTGCCGCTGCAGCTGGCGCAGGCCATCCAGCATCAATCGCAACTGGCCGCCAAAGCGCGGACCCGGCGCGAAACATTCACGCAGCGACAACCCGGACGCTTCATCGCCACCCGGCGGTCGGCCCAGATGCAGGGGCCGCCGTTCCTCAATCGCCTCGACAAGGGCGTCCCAGGTGAGGTAGGGCAGGGGCAGGTCCGGCGGGATCTGCTGCGCTGAAGTGCTTTCTTCCCTTTGCTTTAGCGCATTCTCCTCCAGGCCGTTGACGGTCTCGCGCAAGGTCGACCAGTCCTCGACAACGATCAGTGCGTTGGCGGGCGCGTGGTCCAGCAGGCTGGACGGCCGCTCGTCCAGCCAGGGGAGGTATTGCTCCAGAGTGGGGAAGGGGGCTTCCTGTTCCAGCGCTTCGCGGTCTGCGCGCGGGCCAGAGCTGTCGCCATCCTGCAGACTGTTAAACCAGTCAGTCAGACTGTCGGCAATGCCTGGCGCCCGATGGGGCAGGATTTCGCGGACGGGCGTGACCTTCGCTTCGTCAAGACGCTCCAGAGAGCGCTGGCTGGCGGGGTCAAAACGACGAAGTTGCTCAATTTCGTCGTCGAAATAGTCGACGCGCAGGGGCGTTCGTGCCGCCTGTGGAAAGATGTCTATGAGTCCACCGCGACGGCTGAAGGTGCCGGGCGCGAGCGCCAGGGTGCTGGAGGCGTAACCCAGTCGCAGGCAATGTGCCAGCAAGGCATCGGGCGGCAGACGCATGCCGGGCCGCAGGGTAAGAGTCTCCGTCGCGAATTCCTCCGCCGACATGCTGCGCTGCATCAGGGCGCGGGCCGGACAAACAATGATCGGCGTGCCCTGCATAGTGTCGACCGCGTGCAGGGCCGCCAGCGCCGCAATGCGGCTGCGAACGGCGGAATCACCCCAGGGCGCCCGTTCGTAAAAGTGCGGCACGGGTTCAGCAAAACGGTGTACGGGTCTGTCGGGCAGCCAGACCGGTAACTGGCCGGCGACGTCCCATGCGCGGTCCACGCGTGCCGTGATGAATACAATCGGACCATCCCACTCCCGCGCCAGCGCAGCCAGCACAAAGGGCCGCGCCGCGCTGATCACCTGCAGGTCCGGCAGGGGCGCTGTCTGTTGCAATTGTTGCCGAAGACCGTGCCACGCAGGGTTGCTGCGCAAAACCGGGAACAGTCCGGTCAATTCAGTCATGCTCAATGTATCCGGCCGGGAAGCGCAAAAGTCGGCGCGTCAGGCATGGACAGTGACCGGCATCTTGCGCGTAGCGCTGTCGATGGCGGCGTGTACCATCGCAAGGCTGTTGATGTTGTCGCTGGCGATGGTCTCGACGCTTCCGCCTTCGCGGACCGCACGCAGAAAATCGCGGATCAGGCCGCCATGGCTGCCGGTCCTGTCCGGCGGTACCGTGAATTCAGGCAGGGTCACGTCGGCCAGCGGACGCATAAAGCCCTCGTCGCCTGCAGTTACCTGGGCGCGAAAGCCCGTTTCGCCATCCCAGGAGACGCTGCCCCTGGTTCCCACGATGCGCCAGGCGCACTCCCAGGAGGTATGCAGCCCTTCGCTGCACCAGCTGCCGCGGTAGGTGTACACGATGCCATCGCTCATCTGGAAGATTGCTACCGCCGACGCGTCGCCTTCGTACCAGGAGCCGGCCGGGTTCCACTCGTGGCAGTAGACCGATTGCGCCTCCGCGCCCGTGACGTAGCGGGCGGCATCAAAAGTATGAATGGCCATATCGGCTAGCAGGACGTGCGGCATGCGATCGCGGAAACCCCCAAAGTGGGCGCCGATGTAGAAATCGCTGTTTACCGTGGTCAACCGGCCGAGAGCGCCGCTGGCGAGGAAGGCGCGCAGGCGGCGAATGTTGCTGTTGTAACGGCGATTCTGAATGACGACGAAGAGGCGGTTGGCATCCTCTGCGGCCCTGACCATACGCCGCGCCTGCGCCATGTTGTCGGCCAGGGGTTTTTCACCGAGAACGTGCGCGCCATGCGCCAGCGCGGTCAAGGTGACGTCGTGATGCGCTTCCGGCACGGTGCAATTGAAGACGACATCCGGCCGCAGGCGTTGCAGGGTGGCATCCAGATCATCACTGACAAGCGCGGTCGGAGCATTCCATGCGGCAGCGCTGCCATGCGCGGCCTCCAGGTTGAGGTCGACGAAACCCGTCATTGTCAGACCAGGCAAATCAGCCGCAGTGCGGCGCCAGGCATCGCTGATGCTGCCGCAGCCAACCAGTACACATGTCAATTCCGAATGCATTTGTGGGACCTCGCGTCAGGCTGCGCATGATACACGAGCCCCCTTCAGGCGGCAATGTGCTGGACTGGGCTCTCGCGCCTGGTGTATGCTGAATGGCAGAAGAGGGCTGAGAGTCATGGGATTTCGCGGCGGCTACTGGCGCCTCATGCGCAACGTGGAGGAGCATCGGGCCGATGTGACCTGGTCGCTGTTGCGTCGCGTGCTGGGCTACGCCTGGCCCTGGCGCTGGCCTCTGCTGCTTATGTTGCTGACCATCCTGCTCTCGGCAGGGCTGGGGTTACTGACGCCACTCATCTTTCGCGACCTGATTGACGACGCCCTGCCTTCCCGCGACGTGCAGCAATTGCACCTCTTGTCGCTGCTGCTGATCGCCGTGCCCCTGGCGATTGGTGCCCTGCGTCTGTGGCAGCGCAAGCTCAGCGCGCGGGTCGCCGAGGAACTGATTTTCGAACTGCGAGTCAAGCTGTTCGAGCATTTGCAACGCATGTCACTGCGCTTCTTCACCCACACCCAGACCGGCGAACTGATGAGCCGCCTCAACAATGACGTCATCGGCGCGCAGACCGCAATCAGCAACACCATCGTTGACATTCTGTCCAATCTCGTCACCGCCGTCGCTACGCTGGCGGTGATGCTGACCCTGTAGTGGCGTTTGACCCTGCTGGGCGTGGCGGTACTGCCGCTGTTCGCTCTGGTCGCGCGCCGGATTGCCAAACGGCTGCGGGTAATCGCCCGGCGGCAAATGAACCAGAACGCCAGCATGAACGCCACGATCAACGAAACCCTGAACATCAGCGGTGCGCTGCTCGTCAAGCTGTTTGGGCAAATCGACAGCGAAATTGAGCGCTTTGGTGAACGCGCCGGCGCATTGCGTGAAACGGGTGTGGAACAGGCGGTGACCAGCGGCCAGTTCTTCATACTCATCGGTCTGGTGAGTGCGGTCGGGACGGCACTGGTCTACTGGGTGGGTGGACTGCTGGTCATCGAGCAAGTGTTCACGATCGGCACCATCGTCGCTTTCAGCGTCTATCTGACCCAGCTCTACGGACCGCTGCAGATGCTGACCAATGCGCCGGTCGCTTTCGCCCAGTCGATGGTCAGTTTCGAGCGGGTGTTCGAAGTGCTTGATCTGCCGCTGGAAATTGCCGAACGGGAGAATCCGGTCGAAATCCTAGGTCCCCGCGGCGAACTGGCCTTCGAAAACGTCAGCTTCACCTATCGGGAAAGCGGCAGCAGCCTGCTCAAGGACGTCATGCGGCACGGGCGAATGGAAGACTTCACTGTATTTTCCGGCGTTTCGCAGCGAGAGGAACGATTAAAGCGCCCCCGTGCAAATGCCAACGCCACGACAAGTCAGGCGCGCGAAAAGGCCCTGGAGGACATCAGTTTTACCATGCAGCCGGGGCAACTGGTGGCGTTGGTGGGGCCCAGCGGCGCAGGGAAATCCACCATGACCTGGCTCATCCCGCGTCTCTATGACCCGGACCAGGGGCGCATCCTCATAGATGGCACAGATTTGCGCGACGTATCGCTGAAGTCGCTTGTACGACAGATTGGCATGGTGACACAGGAGACCTACCTGTTTCACGACAGCATTCGCAGCAACCTGCGTTATGCCAGGCTGGATGCCAGCGACGATGAGATGGAAAGCGCCTGTCGCGCGGCCAACATTCACAGTTTTATCGTCGATCTCGAAAAGGGCTATGACACGCTGGTGGGCGAGCGGGGCTACCGGCTCAGCGGCGGCGAGAAGCAGCGCATCGCCATCGCGCGGGTCATTTTGAAGGACCCGCGCATTCTGGTGCTTGACGAGGCCACCAGTCATCTGGACAGTCAGTCCGAAGCCCTGATCCAGGAAGCGCTGAAGACCGTCATGCAGGGCCGCACGTCGCTGGTGATTGCGCACCGGCTCAGCACTATTTTGGCCGCCGACCTGATTCTGGTGCTGGACCGGGGCCGTGTCGTGGAGCGCGGCACACACCAGACTCTGCTGGCCGACGGCGGCCTTTACCGGCAACTCTACGAGACTCAGTTTCGACCCGAAAATGAAACCATGCCGGGCAGCCCGACATGAGCGAACGTTGGCTGATCGTCGGGTTGGGTAACCCGGGCCGCAAGTACCAGCAAACGCGTCACAACGTTGGCTGGTTTGTGCTGGACGAACTGGCCAGGCGGCACAGTTTGCAGTTCAGCCGCAATGCCCATGGCGCGCGCCTGGCGGAAGGCAATGTCCTGGGGCGCTCCGTCATTCTGGCCAAACCGCAAGGCTATATGAACCGCAGCGGCCAGCCGGTTAGCAGCGTGCTGCGCTATTGGCGACTCGGAACGGAGCGGCTGCTGGTTGTGCTTGACGACCTTGACCAACCGGCAGGGAACCTGCGCATTCGGACGACCGGCGGCGCGGGCGGGCAGCGGGGCTTGCAGG
>JAGWBD010000041.1:0-1337 GCA_021296065.1 Anaerolineae bacterium | reverse complement strand
TCAGCCGCCTGCGCCTGGGAATCGGGCGGCCGCCAGGTCGGATGGAGCCGGCCGCCTGGGTGTTGAAACCCCTGCGTGGCGATGACCTTATCCAGGCGCAGGAGATGGTGGGGCGCGCCGCCGACGCGGTGGAGACCTGGCTGCAATTCGGAACCGAAGCGGCCATGACCCGACACAATGGCGACGGAACGCAAGCGCCGACGCAGCAGCGCAGGGTGTCTCCTGAAGAGCAACTTGAGCGCTGGCAACGGGCGCATGAACTCAACCCCGGGGACGCCGCGCCGCCGGAGAGAATCAGCCGCACCCTGCTGCGTCTGGATCGTCCGCAAGAGGCAGCCGACTGGTTGCTGCGCGCAGCAGCGCTGCACGGGATACGCGGTGACAGGGACCGCTCGCTGCTGCTGCAGGAACGGGCCTTGAAGCTGGACCCGTCTTTGCTGGACGCACAGCGTCAACTGGCGGCGCAGTGGCTGGAGGCGGGGAATCCGCGCAAGGCCGTGAAGCGCCTGTGGACCCTGGCGGACTGGCTGGCGCAGCAGGGGCGAAATGTCGAAGCACTGTCAGCGCTGGACGACTTGCTTGATTTGAATGCGAGCCACGGCCCGGCTGTGAAACTGCGTGACCAGTTGCTGCAAATGGCCGTCGCCCGGGATTCGGCTCAGACCAGCGAACGGTAAAGCAGCTGTTTCCAGCGTGGCACGTCGATCTCCCAACAGACCGTCACGTTGGCAGCCAGCGCCTGCGCCCAGGTGTCCCGATTGCGCACGTCGCCAGCGTTGTCCAGCTGGTCGACAATGGTGATGCCGCGCGACAATTCGCTTTGAGTCTCAACTTCCACAGCATGTTGACTCTTGCGGGTGCAAATGTCCGGTTCCAGCGCGATGGCCATGGCGACCGGGTCCGGTAAGTCCAGGTTGTCTTCGCCGGACTGGATCTGAATGGCTTCCAAGGCGCTGCGATTGCAATCGATACTGAAGTGCGCCAGTGGCGTATCCAGACTGCGCACGTGAGCGATATCCGCCTGGGAAAGCGCGGCGTCAAAACGACTCAGTTCCCAGCCAACCATTTCGACAGGCAGGCCGGAAAGAAAGACCATGCGGGCGGCTTCAGGATCGTGCCAGACGTTAAATTCGGCGGCGGGCGAAACATTGCCGACCGACCAGGCCGTGCCCCCCATAACCACGCAGCGGCTGACCAAAGTGGCAATCTTCGGTGCACGCGCCAACGCCAGGGCGACGTTGGTCAGCGGCCCCAGCGTGACCAGCACGATTCCCGGGTTGTCGCGGATCGTGTTGACCAGGGCGTCGACGGCATGGCATTCTGCAGCTCTTCCAGGG
>JAGWBD010000040.1 GCA_021296065.1 Anaerolineae bacterium | reverse complement strand
CCAGGTATGCAGACTGTAATCCAGTGTCGGCGCTTCATCCACAGACCACCAGAGACGAAACTGAAATGTATCTCCTTCATGCAGGAGCGGACGGTCGCTGGCGGGCCATGAACCCGGCAACAGTTCGGCCCCGTGAAAACGCATGCCGTTGGCGTACGGGATGCCTGCAGGGTCGGGGGGCGCTTCATAGAGTCTGAACAGGCAACCATATGGCCCAACAAAGCGTCCCGGAATGCGCTCCTGCTCCAGATGCGCGCGCAATTCCGGTGACTGAAAATCGGGATTCAATACCCAGATGCGCGGCTGGCCTGCAGGTTCACTGATGAATTCCAGCCCGTTGGGCAGCCAGGCGCGTCTTTGATAGACCCATTCCTCGGCTGCCCCACAGCTGTTCCGGACATCCGGAGCTACCAGTAACTCATCGCCCCACTGCATTTGGTCGCGCAACCAGCGGAAGTTGTCCTCCAGTGGCGAAAGCCGGTCAAATATCTGGTAGGGGCTTTCATCCGGCACCGGCGCAAACAGGACCGCCGCCAGCAGTATCGAAGCCATGTTCGTTCCCCTGCGCGGCAGCCACGAGAGCCCGAAGGCAATCAGCAGGGCAATGCCCGGCATGATCCACCAGGCATAGCGTCCGTGAAACAGCCCCAGTACGTGATTCAACAGATACATCAACAGCGGCATGCCCAGCGCGTGAAAGGCCAGGGCCAGAGTCAACACTTTCCGATGTCTGCCTCGCCGCAGGACCAACCAAAGCGCGGCAGCAGCCAGGCTTGCTGTAACCGGCCAGGCGCTGCCGAGGAAGTCGATGTAGAGCTCAACAATGGCCGAAAGGACGGGGGGCAGGCTGATCCTGCTCGTGTTGTCCACTCGTCTGACAAGAAGTTCAGAGATACGAAGTAGCTCGGGCAATACCAGCAAACCGGTCAGCAGGCCTGGCAGCAGCCAGCTCCGCAGACGGGGACGGTAAACGAGAAGGCCAAACGCGATCGTCAGGAAAATGACCATCCCGCCCGTATAGGAAAGCCAGAACAGGGCAGCCATCGTCAGAGTCAATGGCAGCGCACGACGCCAGCCCGGCCGCTCGAAATGGCGAACGGCCATCCAGAGCGCAAGCATGGTCAGGGGCAACTGCAAGGCATAACCGCGCACTTCCATGCTGAGCTGGACCGCCATACCGAGCCCGGACCAGACCAGCAGGGCAAGCAGTCCCGCGCGCCAGCCGCGCCAGTGATCCAACAGGCGAAAGGCAATAGCCGCCCCTGGCAGGAAGGCCAGTGCAGACAGGGCGCGCAGGGCCAGTGGCTGGATGCCTGCGAGCTGGCTCCAGGCGCCAAGGGTCAGGAAGTACAACGGTGGCCAGTCGTATGGCGTCCGGCGCAGGATGTCCCCGAAGCTGCCAAAGGTCTGCCAAATGGACCACACTTCGTCCATGTTCATGGTGAGGTCGTCAAGGCGCAGCAGACGGCTGGCAGCGACCAGCAGCAGCGCCGGCACAAGCACTGGCAGGAGAGCGCTGCTCTTCAAGAGGGGGCCTTTCGGCTGGTCGCAGATGCAACGGCCTTCATGCTTTTCTGCCGATTCCCGAGGCTTGCACTCACCATCAGGGAGGCAGTATAGCACTCCATCCGGAGCGCCGGAGCGGGTATAATTCGTTTGCCAGGCTGACCGGACGGTCGCCGGTCTTCGGGCCGGAGGAAAGTCCGCACTCCACAGGGCGCGGTGCTGGCTAACGGCCAGGCGCGGAAACGCGACGGCAAGTGCAACAGAGAACGGATTGCCCCCTTTCGGGGGTGAGGGTGAAAAGGTGGTGCAAGAGACCACCGGCGTCGGCAGTGATGTCGGCGGCCAGGCAAACCCCACCGGGAGCAAGACCATTCAGGCGCAGAGGGGTGGCCCGCCCCGCAGGCAGCGCCGGGTAGGTCGCTTGATCCCGCCAGGCAACTGGCGGGACAGATAGATGACCGTCGCCCCGCAAGGGGAACAGAATGCGGCTTACAGGTCAGCCTGGCCTTGCAAGCCGCATTGGTTTTGCTGGTTTGTGAATCAGCTGACTGCTGCCAGTCGCTGCAGGTGTTGCTTGCGGAATTTCGCCACTTTCGGCGCAATGACAATCCGACAATAGCCCTGGTTCGGGTTGTTGTTCCAGTAATTCTGGTGGTAGTCCTCCGCCGGCCAAAAGCGCTCCAGCGCTTCCACCTCGGTCACAATCGGATTCTTCCAGAGGCCGGCCTCGCTGACCTCCGAAATCACTTCTCCGGCGGCTTCGGCCTGCTCCTCTGAATGCGTGTAAATGCCCGAGCGGTACTGCGTGCCGACGTCGGCCCCCTGGCGGTTGAGAGTGGTGGGATCGTGAATTGTGAAGAAGACGTCCAGCAGATCACGGAAACTGATGACGTCCGCGTCATAACTGATCTGAACAACCTCGTTGTGGCCGGTGTTGCCACTGCAGACGGAACGATAGTCCGGAAAGGCCACGTGGCCGCCGGCATATCCGGAAACGACCTGCTGGACGCCATTCAGTTGCTGGTAGACCGCCTCCAGGCACCAGAAGCACCCGCCACCCAGGGTTGCCTGCTCAATCCTCGCCATTCTTCGTCCTTTCCTTGTAAACCTGCTTTAATCCTACAGCAGATTCCTTACGAATTCATGAACCCTTGCCGATCAAATACCACCTGGCCCCCGATCATGGTCAGCTGCACCTGGGCATCATCGTCCAGCAGGATGAGGTCGGCGTCTGCGCCGACCTGCAGGGTTCCCTTGCGACCCGTCAATCCCATGGCGGCTGCCGGCACCGTCGAGGCCATTGGCAAGGCCTGGGAAAGTGACAGGCCGGTGAAACGCATGACGCGTCGTATGACTTCGTCCAAACTCACGGTGCTGCCGGCAAGGGCCCCGTCCGGACTTCGCGCAATGCCGGCCTGCACCGTCACAGCCTGACCGCCGAGATCGTAGTCGCCATCGCCCAGGCCGGTGGCGCGCATCGCGTCACTGATCAGCAGGACCCTGTCGAGCCCCTTGGCCCGCAGCAACAAGCGCATCACGGCCGGATGGACGTGGATTCCGTCGCCGATGAGTTGCGCGAAAATGCGCTGGTCATCCAGCACAGCGCCCAGCGTGCCCGGCTGGCGATGATGCAAGCCGCCCATACCGTTGAAAGTGTGGGTCGCCTGGCGCAACCCGCGGTCCGCCGCCTTCAGCACAGTCTCGTAGTCCGCGCCGCTGTGGCCGATGGCAAACTCAATGCCGCGTTGCCTGCCGGCATCAATCATCCGGTCGGCCCCGGGCAGCTCCGGCGCCAGCGTGACCAGCCTGACCACCCCGCACTCGAACCAACGTCCATATTCATCCGGGTCCGGCAGGCGCAGGTCGGCCAAAGCCTGGGCGCCGCGATATTCCTCACCAAGAAAGGGCCCTTCCACGTGGACGCCCAGATTTTGCGCGCCATCTTCCGGTCGCGGGCAGGATGCAACGTTCGCGATGGCCGCCGCAATGGCATCCCGTGACGCGCTCATCGTGGTGGGCAGCCAGCTGGTGACGCCATGTTGGGCGAAGAAGCGGGCCATGGTCGACAGCGCCGCTGGCGTGGCATCCATGACGTCACAGCCCAACGCACCATGAACGTGAAGGTCAATCAGGCCGGGAGCGACCCAAAGTCCGCGCGCATCTATTGCATTTGCGTCAGTTTCGTCTGACCGTTTCAGGGCCTGAATTCGTCCGTCGTCAAGGAACAGATCATGGCCGTGAAGAACTCTGTCCGGCGTGAGTATGCGACCGTTGCGTATCCGCAGCGGAACGCTCATGGTCTAGCGCGTATCGCTCAGCAAATCGAGCCAGGCCATTTCGGCGGGACTGAGCGGCAGCTCCATCGCTTCTATGTTTTGTCGCAACTCCTCGCTGCTGCGGCTGGCGATGAGTGGGTAGATGTCCAACGGAGAATTGAAGATGAAGGCCACCGCGATCTGCGCCACGGTCAAACTCTTCTCAAGCGCCAGGATCTGCGCCCGCGCCAGACGTTCAAAGTTGTCCTCACTGCAGTAGAAGTCGACCACCACACGATCGTAGTAGTCCTTGAAGCTATCCAGATTGTCCGGACGGAAGCGGCCGCTGAAGAAACCGCCCGCCAAACTTGACCAGGTGAAGAGCGGCAACTGCGCCTCCTGGTACCAGGCGCGCTCATCGTGATTGCCAGGACCGCTGATGCTCATGCAACCTTCCCAGGGCACGGCGATCTGGTCCGCCAGGCTGAAGTTGGGGCTGCTGGCGCGGAAGGCATCGGCGCCGTTGGCCGCTGCCCAGGCGTTGGCTTCCTGAATGCGCTCGATCGACCAGTTGGAACCGCCGTAGATGCCGATCACGCCCTTCTCGTGATACTCGTTCAGTTTGGCCACGATCGGACCGATCGCCTGCGATTCGTCGTCTCGATGCAACAAGTAGATGTCGAGAAAATCGGTTCCCAGACGCGCCAGCGAATCGTGGATGTCGGATTCGATGTCGAAGGGAGTTACTCTTTTGCGGTCCTGCGAGTGATGCGCCCCCTTGGTAAGGATGACGACCTCGTCCCGCACAGCGCGCGTCCTGAGCCAGTGGCCAAAAGTGCGCTCGACCTCTCCACCACCGTAATTGTGCGCCATGTCGAAGGTCGTCACGCCCATCTCGAAGGCGTCGTCGAAAAGACTCAGCATGTAGTCGTCGTCATTTGAATCTCTACCGGAAAAAGCCGTTCCCTGAACGATTCGCGAAACAGGTTTGGGCACGCCTTCAATGTTGCCGTATTTCATCGTGCTGCCTCCATCGGGTAACCCAGACCCCACCGGGCGCGAATCTCGTCCATCGTTCGCATCAGTTCCAAAGACTCGTCAAGCGGCATGATGTCGCTTTCCAGCTTGCCGGCCCGCATGCAACGGGCGACCTCGGCCGCCTCGTGATTGAAGCCGTTGCCGTTCATCGGTATGTCCATCACGGTGGTCTCTTTCCCGTAAACCTCAAGCGTGATGCGCTCCGGGAACCAGTACTGCGGGTGCATCGTGATGCGACCCAGCGTGCCATTGATGACAGCCTGATGCGGCGTCGACGTGCGGATGGCCGTGCTGATCGTCGCCAGGGCGCCACTCTCATAGCCCAGGATGATCGCCGCGTTTTCGTCAACGCCACTTTCGCCCAGATGCGCCATGCTCGCGATCCGCCGCGGTTTGCCCAGCACCATGGACGCAAAGGAGAGCGAGTATATGCCAATGTCCAGCAAGGCGCCCCCGCCCAGCGCCGGTGCGAACAGTCGGTGCTGCGGATTGAAGGGCGCACGGAAACCGAAGTCGATATCCACGATGTTGATGTCGCCAATGACGCCGGACGCCAGCAGTTCGCGCAATTTCACCGTGGCCGGCATGAAACGCGACCACATGCCCTCCATCAGGAAGAGTTGCTTCTCCCGCGCCAGGTTGATCACCTGTTCCAGCTCGGCGGCGTTTATTGTGAATGGCTTTTCGCATAGTACGGCCTTGCCGGCCTCAAGACACAGGATGCAGTTTGGCGCATGGAAAGGGTGCGGCGTGGCAACGTAAATCGCGTCCAGGTCGGGGTCGGCGGCCAGGGCCTCGTAAGAGGCGTAGCGACGCTCCGCGCCATGGCGGTCGCCAAACTCCTCGGCCGCCTGCTGTGTGCGCGAGCCGATTGCCCATACTGTGGCGTCTGGCAATGCCGCCACGCCCTGCGCAAAGTCATTGGCAATTCGCCCCGTACTGATGATTCCCCAGCGAAACACAGGCGTCCCTTTCCGTCCCGGCGTTGCACTGGGCGGCAGTATAGCATGCGGTGAAGTCCCGCCGCGTGCCACAGGCGAAACGCGGTCCGATTCTCGCAAGGGGTCGCCAGGCCGCTACGACGCTACAATCCTGGCAAATGTGGAGATTGTCGCCATGCGCATCGCGCTCATGCCCGTACCACCCGACGACAGCGCCCTGAGACTGGCCGCCCAGATTGGCGTGAGCGACATTGTCTGCGGCCGTCCGGCAGGGGACTGCGATCCGGTCTGGGACTATCTCTCCCTCCTGCAGCTGCGCCAGCGCATTGAGGCGGCCGGTTTGCGCCTCAGCGTCATCGAGAGCATACCTGTCAGTGACAACATCAAGCTGGGCTTGCCCGGCCGGGATGAAGATCTCAATCACTTCTGCGAGTCGCTGGCCAACGTGGGCGCAGCCGGCATCCCGCTACTTTGTTACAATTTCATGACAGCCTTCGGCTGGCTGCGCACCTCGCTGGCCGATCGTGGCCGCGGCGGCGCGCTGGTCAGCAGCTACCGCCACGAACTCATGCGACACGCGCCGCACACCGAATACGGCGAGGTCAGCGAAGAGCGCCTTTGGCAGAACTTCGAGTATTTCCTGAAGCGCGTGCTGCCCGTCGCCGAGCGGGCCGGCGTCAAACTGGCCCTGCACCCTGACGATCCGCCCATCTCTCCAATTCGGGGCATCGCCCGCATTATGCGCAGCGCCGCTGCCTTCCGCCGTGTCATTGAGCTGGCGCCCTCGCCCTACAACGGCTTGACTTTCTGCCAGGGAAACTTCGCCGCCATGTCTGACGTGACGGATGTGCCGGCCGCCATCCGCGAGTTCGGCGGGCGCGAGAAAATCTTTTTCGCGCATTTTCGTGATGTCAGCAGCAAGGTGCCCGATTTCGACGAGGTCTTTCATGACGAAGGGCCGACGGACATGCTGGCCTGCATGCGCGCCTACCTTGATATCGGCTTCCAGGGTCCAGTGCGCCCCGATCACGCGCCCACGCTGGAGGGCGAAAGCAACGAGCATCCGGGCTACATGCTGCTTGGCAAGATATTCGCGGTTGGTTATATGCGCGGGCTGATCGAAGCCTCCGCCGCGGCAAGTGACTGAAGGTCTGGAGCACCGCTTTCCACCCTGCCGGTCATGGCAACAGCGCGATTGCCGCGCTACACTGCCCGCGATGATAGCAATATGCCGCGGGAGGGGATTCCATGGCACGACCAGTAACGCTGTTTACCGGACAATGGGCGGATCTGACGCTGGATACCCTGGCGCAAAAAGCCGCCGAATGGGGCTATGACGGCCTTGAGCTTGCCTGCTGGGGCGATCACTTTGAGGTAAACCGGGCGCTTGAAGAAGACGGGTACCTTCAGACCCGACATGACATCCTGGCCAAACACGGTCTGCAGTGTTTCTCGATCTCCAACCACCTGGTCGGCCAGGCCGTATGCGATCGCATCGACGCGCGCCACCAGGAGATCGTCCCGCCCTACGTCTGGGGCAATGGCGACCCCGAAGGCGTCAACGAACGCGCTGCCGAAGAGATCGGCAACACAGCCCGTGCCGCGCGCGCTTTTGGCGTGGACGTCGTCAACGGTTTCACCGGCAGTTCCGTGTGGCACCTGATTTACCATTTTCCACCGACCTCCCCGGATCTCATCGATGCCGGTTACCGTGAATTCGCCGAGCGCTGGAACCCGATTCTGGACGTCTTCGACGACGTTGGCGTCCGCTTCGGCCTGGAAGTGCACCCCACGGAAATCGCCTACGACATCCACACCTCGGAACTGGCTCTGGCGGCAATCGACCGACGCCCGGCCTTCGGCTTCAACTTTGACCCCAGTCACTTCATTCACCAGATGTTTGATCCGGTGCAATTCATCGATCGTTTCGAGGACCGCATTTATCACGTGCACGTCAAGGACTCGCGCATCACCCTCAACGGCGCCAACGGCATCCTTTCATCGCATTTGCAGTTTGGCGATCACCGACGCGGCTGGGACTTCGTCTCGCCTGGTCGCGGTGACGTCGATTTTGAGGGCATTATTCGCGCCCTGAATCGCATCGGCTACGAGGGCCCACTCTCGGTCGAGTGGGAAGACAGCGGTATGGACCGTGAACACGGTGCGGCCGAGTCGGTCGACTTCGTGCGCAGCGTCGACTTCGAAAAGTCCGGCCGCGCCTTCGATGCATCCTTTGCCGAGTAAGGAGAAGAGACCATGAGCGAAGCAGGTGGCATCTCCCGTATGGGAGCGGTGGCCGGTGGCGACGTGGAAGCCCCGGAACTGGGCATCGGTCTGCTGGGCACCGCCTTTATGTGCAATGCCCACACCAACGCCTTCCTGAGCATTCCCCACAACATGTATCCGCCGGTCGCCTTTCCGCGCCTGGTGGCGCTCTCCGGCCGCAACGAGGCCAACCTCAACGCCGCCGCCGATCGGTACGGCTACCAACATCGTTACACGCGTTGGCAGGACATGCTGGAAAACGACGCCGTCCAGGTCTTCGACAACGGCGGCCCCAACAACGTCCATGCCGAGCCCTGCATCGCCGCGGCCGAGGCAGGCAGGCACGTCTTCTGCGAAAAGCCGCTGGCGCGCACAGCCGAAGAGGCGAAGGGCATGCTCGACGCCGCCGTCAAGGCCGGCGTCAAGCACATGGTGGCCTACAACTACCGCTTTGTGCCTGCCATCATCCAGGCGCGCAAGTTGATCCAGAGCGGCGCGTTGGGACGCATCTATCATTTCCGCGCCGCCTATTTGCAGGACTGGATCGTCGACCCCGAGTTTCCGATGACCTGGCGCTTCAGCAAGGAAGTGGCCGGCAGTGGCTCACTGGGCGATCTCGCCTCTCACATCCTTGATATCGGGCGCTTCCTCGTTGGCGAGCCCAATCGCGTCATGGGTATGAAGAAGACCTTTATTGACGAGCGCCCCGATGGTCAGGGCGGCCGCGCCACAGTCGACGTTGACGACGCCGTCACCGCCCTGCTCGAATTCGAAAATGGCGCGCTGGGGACCATCGAGGCCACGCGATTTGCCATTGGTAATCGCAATGGCAACAAGTGGGAAGTCAACGGCGAAAACGGCAGCATTCGATTCAACCTCGAGCGGCTGAACGAACTGGACGTTTACTGGAATGACGGTCGTCAGGAGACCCTCGGCTTCACCAACGTGCTGATCAGCGAGGGGCACCATCCCTACTGGGAACACTGGTGGCCGCCCGGCCACATAATTGGCTGGGAGCACACCTTCATCCATGAGTTTCACCACTTCTTCGATTGCATCGTCAATGACAGGGACGTCGCGCCCTGGGGCGCCACCTTCGTCGATGGCTATCGCAACAACGTCATCACCGATGCCATCGAAGAATCCGCCAGTACCGGCCGTCAGGTCGACATTCGCTACGAAGACTGAAGTCGCAACGAGGGCGGATTAACCTCCGCCCTCCTGTTTCCCCGCTCCGGCTTGCAGATAACTGATCAACCCACCCGCCGCCACGATGTGACGCACGGAAGGCGGCAGCGGGGCGAATTGCAGAGTCTGCCCGCCGATCTCCAGTTCGCCCGCCTCCAGGTCCAGCGCCAGTTCCAGACCGGTTTGGGCCAGAACTGATACCCCCGGACAGGTCAGCGCCAGCAGACCGTTGTTGATGGCGTTGCGATAGTAAATGCGGGCGAAGGACTCCGCGATGATGGCTCGCAGTCCACAGGCCAGCAGACAGGTCACCGCCTGTTCGCGGCTGCTGCCATTGCCCCAGTTGCGGCCGGCCACGATCACGTCGCCGAGTCGCACACTGGAGGCGAAGGTCGGGTCAAGGTCCTCGAGGGCGTGACTGGCCAGCGCCGCCGGATCGTGTTGCACGCTGTAGGTGAATTTGCCCGGAAAGATCACGTCCGTGTTGACGTGATCGCCGTAGGCCCAAATGCGATGCCTGCTGCGCATCCCCTTCACTCCCAGGCCAGCAGATCGGCAGGATGCACGATTTCGCCTGCCACTGCGCTGGCGGCGACCACCGCCGGATTGGCCAGGTAGATTTCGGCCTCGCGCTGGCCCATGCGCCCGCGAAAATTGCGGTTGGCGCTGCTGATGCAGACCTCGCCAGGCGCCAGCACGCCGGCGTGTACGCCCATGCAGGGCCCGCAACCGGGCGTGCCAATGCTGGCGCCGGCCTCAATCAGGTCGGCCAGATAACCGGCGGCGAGAGCGTCAGCAAGCACCTGCGACGAAGCAGGGATGACCAGCAAGCGGGCGCGCAGCCTGTGACCGCGCACGACTTCAGCCGCCGCCGCCAGATCTTCCAGGCGACCATTGGTGCAGGTGCCGATAAATGCCAGGTCGACGCGCGTGCCGGTCAACGCCGTCACCGGCTCCGTATTGTCTACCCGGTGTGGGCAGGAAACGACCGGGACGACGTCATCAAGCGCCATGTCCAGCTGTTGCGTACCAACGGCGTCCGCATCCGGCAGGATGGCCTGCTCGCGGAACATGGACAGACGCTCCTGCCAGTCATCCGGGCGCGAGCGCTGCAACTGAGTTTCCAGCCAGCGCCAGGTCAGGTCATCAGGCGCGATGAAGGCGTTCTTGGCGCCCATCTCCGCCATCATGTTGACCAGTGCTGCGCGCATGTCCGCAGAGAGGGTCACTGTGCCGGGACCGTCGAACTCGACGGCCATGTAATTTGCGCCATCCGCACCCAGGCGGCCGATGAGTTGCAGCGCAAGGTCCTTGGACATGACCCCCGGCGCCAGTCGCCCGGTCAATGTGATGCGCAAGGTTTCCGGTACCCGCAGCCACAATTGACCGGTGGCCCACAGCGCCGCGACTTCCGTGCGGCCCACGCCGGCGCCAAAGGCCCCGAGCCAGCCGCAATGCGGACTGTGACTGTCCGCGCCCAACAGAATCATGCCGGGCCCGACCACGCCTTCTTCGCAATGCACCTGATGGCAAATGCCGCGCCCCATCTCGAAGAATTGTTGAATGCCCTGCTCAGCGACGAAGCGTCGTATTTCCGCGTGATTCTGCGCGTGCTGCGGCGTGGGCGGTGGTACGGCGTGGTCCAGCGTAATGGCCAGTCGCTCCGGATAGCGCAATTCCTTTTGAGGCAACTGCCGGAATATCCGGATGATCGCGGCGCTGTTGTCGTGGCTGAGGACCACGTCGGGGGTGACGTCGAGTACCTCGCCAGGCTGCACCTGCGCGCGACCAACGTTACGCGCCAACACCTTCTGGCTAAAGCTCGCGCCCATCAGCCAGGCTCCGTGACCGCATCCTGCAAGACCTGGTCCACGTCGGCAAGCGAGATGCGGCGTTCATCCGCCAGAGCCTTGATGCGCAGCGTGGCGGCGCGCAGTTTCGGCTCGTCCAGCGCCATGCCCAGCGTGGCCGCTCTGTCCCGCACGGCATTCCAGCCCACCAGGCGATGGGCGATATCGATGTTGCCCACAATGGCAAAGTCTTCGGGATTGATTGCTTCGTAGCTGGTTGGGTTCTGCAGCACTGCGTTGGTGTTCACGCCGGCCTTGTGGTGAAAGGCGGTGCGGCCGGTGATTGGCGTGTTGAAGGGCACGTCGATGCCAACCCTGCGCGCCACCATTTCCTCGATGTCACGCAGTAAGGGCAGGTTATATTTGCGCACCAGTTCCGGATTGAATGTGTAAAGCCGCGCGACAAGGCCGCCCAGCGCCGTGATGCCGTTGCGTTCACCGATTCCCAGCACCGTCGTATCGACGTGCGTCGCGCCGGCCTGCAACGCGCACCAGGCGTTGGCGACTGCGCAGCCGCTGTCATCATGGCCATGAAACTCGATGTCGCAATTCACCACCTGACGCAAACTGCTGATCAGGCTATGTGTGCGCAGGGGGTCCGCGATTCCGACGGTATCGGCGACGCCAACGCGGTCCACTCCAGCCAGATCCATAGCGCGATAAACAGTGAAAACGTCCGCCAGATTGCTGCGAAAGGTGTCCTCGGTGCTGAAGCGCGTCTCGATTCCCTGGCCCTTCAACCAGGCGACGATTTCGCTGCTGCTGTCGATTATTTCCTGCAGACTGCGGCCGTGGCTGAATTGTCGCATGTAGGCCGTGGTGCCGATATAGATGTCCACACCCTCGACGCCACAGTCCCCCGCCACACGGGCTTCGTCCATGCGCGCGCGGATGTGCGTTAACAATCGAAAGCCTCGAGGCAGCCGGGCAACGGCGCGCAGCGTGGCCTCACTCTGAGGGCTGGCCAAAGGCGTGGTCAATTCCATGTACTCCACGCCAAAGGCATCCAGCACTGCTGCAATCTCAATTTTGTCATCCAGCGAAAAGTGACAACCTTCGAACTGCTCACCTTCGCGCAGGGTGGATTCGATCACGTTGAATTTGCTAAAGGACACTGCCTGCATGCTGTACCGTCTTCGCTACCTGGTCACCAGTATTTGTGAAACAAAAAAGCCTGCTCCGGCGCTCCGGGCAGGCCAAACAGGCGGGCGCAATCTCCGGATCACCTTCCAGACTGGCTGCGCTTCTCCGCCTTGTACACTGCTTGATTGTTCATTGACGCCACTTCTGCGCTTGCGACAGGCATTCTTCCACAAGACGCAGGATAATGCAAGTCCAGACGCGATTCAGTCGCCAGTTGGTATAGCGCAACGGTTGGTAGCGAATTACAATGCGCCGCTGTCGTTTCTGCCATGACCTGTCTCTTTCAGGAGAACACCATGCCACAGCTTGCCCTGGTCGGATGCGCGCACATACATACCCCTGGTTTTGTCCGGCGTCTGAACGACCGCGCGGACGTTGCAGTCCGCGCCGTGTGGGACCATGACCCGGCACGTGCGTCAAAGTGCGCCAGCGACCTGAAAGCGCCGACGGTCGCAGATGCCGGCGCCATATGGGCTGACGCCGACATAGACGCCGTCGTCATCTGCGCCGAGACCAACCTGCATGAGGACCTGGTGCTGGCGGCGGCCTCCGCCGGCAAACACATGTTCGTCGAGAAACCGCTGGGAATGGGCCGTCAGGACGCCGGCAACATGGCACACGCCATCGAGGCTGCCGGTGTTCTCTTCCAGACCGGTTATTTCATGCGCGGCATGCCGGTTCATCAATTCTTGCGTGAACAGGTGCAGGCCGGCAGCTTCGGGCAGATCACCCGCCTGCGCCATACAAACTTCCATGCCGGCGCATTGCGCGACATTTTCACCCCGAATTACCTCTGGATGACACGCCTCGACGAAAGCGGCATCGGCGGCTTTGGCGATCTCGGCACACATTCCCTCGACATCATGCTCTGGCTGATGGGCGACGTCGACGCCGTCACCGCGACCTTTGCCAGCCACACAGGAAACTACGGCGAACTCGATGAGACCGGTGAAGCCCTGCTGCAATTCAGCAGTGGCGTCATTGGCGGTCTGGGCGCAGGTTGGCTGGACGTCGAACATCCGGTCAGCGTCATTCTCAGCGGCACCGAAGGACACGCCCTGGTGCGCAATGGCGAGTTGTTTTTCAACAGCCAACATGTGGACGGCGCCGACGGAAAATCGCCCTGGACGGACCTGCCGGACGCCTGGCCCCACGCCTTCGACCTTTTCCTCAACCACCTGGCCGGTGACGAAAGCGGCATGCTGGTCAGCCCGGCCGAGGCCGCTGCCCGCAGCACGATTATGGAAGCGCTTTACCAGGCCGCCGGCCAGCGCAAGTGGATCGATATCAGGGGCTGAAGGCCGAACCGCATCCGGTAACTTGATTCATTCATCACCAGCAAATCTGGCTGAAACAGGAGCAAAAGCATGAGCTTGAAAGTGGGAGTCATCGGGGTTGGCGGCATTGCGAGGGCGCACATGCCAGGCTGGGCCGCTTCGGAGGACGCCGAAGTGATCGCCGGCAGTGACATCAGCGAGGCTGCCCTGCAGGCCTGGGGCCAGGACAATGGCGTTTCCCGACTGGAAACCGATCCGGCCGCCCTGTTCAATGACCCGGAAATCGACATCATCGACGTTTCCACGCCAAATCGCTACCATGCGCCGCTCAGTATTGCAGCCCTCCAGGCCGGCAAGCACGTCATCTGCGAAAAACCGCTGGCGCCGACGCCTGCTGAAATCCGTGACATGATCGCCGCCCGCGATGCCTCGGGAAAATTACTGATGACCGCCCAGCACTTCCGTTTCGGCGGCAGCGCAAGGGCGATGAAGGCCGAGATTGACCAGGGCACGCTGGGGGACATCTATCATGCCCGTAGCTGGATGCTGCGACGCGCCGGCCTCCCTGCCCGGCCCGGCTTCGTGCTGAAACAGCACAGCGGCGGTGGAGCGACGATCGACATTGGCGTCCACATCCTCGACCTCACCCTGTGGTTTATGGGCAACCCGCAGCCGATCGCCGTCAGCGGCGTGGCACGCGCGGACCTGGCCCATCTGGAAGGCGCTTTCGGACTTTGGGGGAATGTGCCGCCCGAGACCGACGTGGAAGAGTTCTCCGCAGCCTTCGTGCGTTTCGAAAACGGCGCCACCCTAGTCATCGAAATCAGCTGGCTGCTGCACCATGACTCCGTCGGCGAGGACATGCAGATGTGGCTTTACGGCACGCGCGGCGGCTCCCACTGGCCAAAATGCGAGATCTACTCCACCAACTATGAAAGCCAGCAACACTACAACATCGCGCTCAAGCGGACCCGCGACCTCATGGAGCCGCACGCGCTGGAATGCGTGGAATTTGCGCGCGCGGTGATGGCAGGCGCGCCTTCACCCGTGCCCGCCGAACAGTCGCTGCAGGTGCTGACGATTCTCGACGGCATCTACCGCAGTCAGGCCAGTGGCGCCGAAGTGCGTCTGGACCAGTAACAGGAATTGACATGACACTAAAGGTAGGCGTAATCGGCGTTGGCGGCATCGCCCGCACGCACATGCCCGGCTGGGCTGCCTCGGAACATGCGGAGGTGGTGGCCGGCAGCGACATCAGTGAAGCTGCCCTGCGCGCATGGGGCGAAGACAACGGCGTGGCCCGGCTCGAGACCGATCCGGCCGCCCTCTTCAGCGATCCGGACATCGACGTCATCGACGTATGCACGCCGAATCGCTATCACGCGCCGCTCAGTATTGCCGCGCTGGAAGCGGGCAAACATGTCATTTGCGAGAAACCGCTGGCGCCCACGCCTGCCGAGATCCGCGACATGATCGCGGCCCGTGACGCCTCCGGCAAACTGCTGATGACGGCCCAACACTTCCGTTTCACAGGAACGGCCCGGGCCCTCAAGGCGGAAATCGACCGCGGCGCGCTGGGAGACATCTATCACGCCCGCGGCTGGATGTTGCGCCGTGCCGGGCTCATTCCCGGTCCAGGTTTCGTGCTCAAACAACACAGCGGCGGCGGCGCAACCATCGACATCGGCGTACACATTCTTGATCTCACCTTGTGGATGATGGGCAATCCGCAACCGCTGGCCGTCAACGGTGTGGCGCGTTCTGAACTGGCCGGCATCCCTGGCGCGTTCAGCGCCTGGACCGGCACCGCCGTCCCACCGGAAATGGACGTGGAGGAACTGGCGCTGGCCCTGGTGCGATTCGACAACGGCGCCACTCTGGTGCTGGAAGTCAGCTGGCTGCTGCATCACGACGTCACAGGCGAGGATATGCAAATGTGGCTCTACGGTACGCGTGGAGGCAGTCACTGGCCCAAATGCGAGATTTACTCAACCAACTACGAGACGCAGCAGCACTACAACGTCGCCCTCAGGCGGACGCAGGACAGCATGGAGCCGCATGCGCTGGAATGTGTGGAATTCGCGCGCGCCGTGGCTGAAGGCGCCCCTTCACCCGTTCCGGCCGAGCAGTCGCTGCAGGTGCTGACGATCCTTGACGGGATTTACAGAAGCCAGCAGAGCGGACGCGAGGTCCGCCTGGACAGCTAGTTCGGCTCAGACTGGCAGATTAATCTGCACTTTCACCGACGCGGGCGGCATGTGCACGGCGTAATCGAAGGCGGCCACGCTGTCCGCAAAGCTGAAGTCGTCCGTGATCAGCGGCTTGACGTCGATCGCTTTGCTGCTGATTAGCCCCAGCGCCCGCGGAAAGATGTGCGCGTAGCGAAAGATCGTCAGAATGCGCGCCTCTTTCGCCTGGGCCGCCACGATCTCCAGCGCCACCGGTTCCACCGGACAACCGATGTAAACGACCGTGCCACCCGGCGCGAGCGGTTCGAATACTGCCGCAGCGGCGAGGGGGTTGCCGCTGGCCTCAAAGACGATATCCGCACCGGCGCCGCCTGTCAGTTCCCCGACTGTTTCCGAAAGGTCCTGTTCACGTACGTTGACCGGGGTAATGGGCCCCAAACCGGCCGCCAGGTCCAGCTTTTGCTGAATGACGTCGGTGATGAAAACGTGGCTGCAACCGCCGGCAAGCGCCGCCAGTGCGGTGAGCATGCCGATAGGCCCGGCGCCGCTGACCGCGGCCACGTCACCCGGCTTGACACCGGCCTTCGTGACGGCGTGCATGCCTACCGCAAGTGGCTCAATCATGGCGCCTTCGGCAAAGGTCACGTTGTCCGGCATTTTAAAAGTGAAAGCCGCCGGATGGACGACGGATGGCCGCAGCACGCCGTGATCCGGCGGCGTGGCCCAAAAACGCACCTTCGGGTCCAGGTTGTACATACCGAGCCGTGTTTCGCGGCTGTCGGGTTCCGGTACGCCGGGCTCCATGCAGACGCGGTCGCCAACACACAGATGCTCAACTTCAGCGCCAGTCTCTATGACAGTGCCGGAGGCTTCATGTCCCAGAATCATCGGGTTGCGCACGATGAAGGGGCCAATGCCACCATGGGTGTAGTAATGCACGTCACTGCCGCAAACGCCTACCGTGCGGATGGCAATGCGCACGTCCTGCGGACCGAGGTTTTCAACCAGCGCAATGTCGCGCAGCTTCAGTTCATCCTTACGTTCCAGTACCAACGCTTCCATCGCGCCACTCCTGTCCGTCACTCACCGCCAGACGATTTTGAAATGCAGGTCGTAACCT
>JAGWBD010000039.1 GCA_021296065.1 Anaerolineae bacterium | reverse complement strand
CGTCCGCAACTTTGGCATCGCCTCCAACCCGGAGTTTCTGCCCGAAGGCGAGGCCGTCGCCCGCTCGCGTCACCCGGACCGCGTGGTGGTGGGTGCAGACAGCCAGCAAGACTTTGAATGCATTCGCCGCCTCTATTCCCAGTTCCGCAATCACGTGCGTATCCAGTACATTGAGACCACGCCCGAGACCGCCGAGGCCATCAAGTACGTCAGCAATACGCTATTGCTGACCTACATTTCCTTCTGGAACGGGGTCGGCGCGCGCCTTGCCGAGACCTTCCCAAACGTCCATATGGAAGACCTCAAACGCGGCGTCACCTCCGATCAACGCATCAGCACCTGGGGTTCCTACGTGTCCAACGGCGCCGGCGGCTCCTGCTTTGGCAAGGACATTCAGTCGCTGGTCTACCAGTTGGAAGGCGCCGGGCAGAACACCGCCTTGCTGGAGGCGGTGTACCACATCAACGAATTCCAGAAGGTCTACCTGATCGAACGCGCTCGCCAGGAAGCGGGCTACGACTTCAGCGGCAAGGCCGTCGCCCTGCTGGGACTGGCCTTCAAGAAGAAGACCAACGACGTGCGGGATTCGTCTTCGCTGTCCGTCGCAGAGGCGCTGCTGCAGGCCGGCGCGCGCGCGCTGCACGCTTACGATCCGCTGGCCATGGTTGAAGCCAGCCAGGCCCTTGATCCCGCGCGCAATCCGCTATTCGCCCGTATTCGCTATAGCGAGAGCGCGGAGGAAGCCCTGTGCGGCAGCGATTGCCTGTTCATTTCAACCGACTGGGAAGAGTTTCGCGGCCTTTCCGGCAGCATAGAGCGGCATCTGGCGCCGCCAGCGCTCATCGTGGACGGACGCCGCATGATCCCTGACTATCAGGACCTGCTGCAAAAGGGCTACCGCTATTTGGCGGTCGGCTCGCCCTACATGCAGGGTGTAGACCAACAATCCGGCGGATGAATACGCCAATCGGTGGCCGTCAGGGTCAGCCGCATCGCCGGAGGCCCGATCTGGCCGAAATCAGGATCTCCAACATGGCCTCAATCATGGTTGCGCTACTTTTGGCCCTTTTCTTGTTGCCGGCAGGCGCTCAGGAGGCGTTACCTGAAACGCCGACACCCGTGCCGCCGCCGCCAACCCGCCCCGATCCCACTCGCTATCGTTGGCACCCGATTGCTTCCGGCCTCTATCGCCCGATCTATCTGACGCACGCCGGCGACGGCAGCGACCGCCTTTTCGTGCTGGAACAAAACGGCCGCATTCGTCTGCTGGTTGATGACGTCTTGCAGCCGGAACCCTGGCTGGACCTGACGGCGCTCGTCAGCAGGGACTCGATGCGCCAGTTTTCCGAGCGCGGCCTGCTGGGCCTGGCCTTTCATCCGGAATTCGAGGAAAACGGTCGCTTCTTTGTGCACTACAGTGACCACGGCGGCAATTCCGTGCTGGAACGCTACAGCCTGCGACCAGGCGATTCACCTGGAGTCGACACGGGAAGTCGTCTGCCGATTCTCAAAGTGGAACAACCCTACAGCAATCACAATGGCGGACAGATTGAATTCGGACCGGACGGTTATCTCTACATGGGCCTGGGCGACGGCGGCTCCGCCGGCGACCCGCTAAACAGCGGCCAAAACCCGGCCACCTTGCTGGGCACAATTCTGCGTCTCGACGTCGACGTGGAAGGCGGATACGGTATCCCGCCGGACAATCCCGGCCTGACGCGCAACCTGTTGCTCTCAAATCAAATCTGGGCCTGGGGCCTGCGCAATCCCTGGCGCTTCAGCTTTGACCGCGTCACTGGTGAGCTTTACATCGCCGACGTCGGCCAGAACCGACTGGAGGAAATCAACGTCCAGCCCGCCGACAGCCCGGGCGGAATCAATTATGGCTGGCGCCCGATGGAAGGCAGTCTGCCTTACAGCGGCGAGGCCATCACGGCCGACATGCAGACCCCGGCACTCGAATACGGGCGGGCGGACGGCTGTTCCATCACGGGCGGCTACGTTTATCGGGGTTTCGCCCTGCCGGAACTGCAGGGGCTGTATTTCTACGGCGACTGGTGCAGCGGCAATGTGTGGGCTGCCTGGCGTGACGCTGCGGGCGACTGGCAAAACATGCTTTTCGCCGACACCGTGATGCAAATCACGTCCTTCGGCGAAGACGAGGATGGCGAACTCTACGTCCTCGATTACGCGGGTGTCATTTACCGCCTTGTCCGCGCCTGAGGCAAATCATTTGGACGAATGGCGGTCTCCTTGCCTCTCATTGTCCTGGCTGCGGGAACCGCCCAGCGCATAGAGCAGGATAGCCGAGGCGGCCACGGCGAAGCCGCCGATCAGACCGGCCGCCTGCAGCGGCCCGAAAAAAATGTCTTCTGCGTACAGGGCCCGCACATTGGAACCAAAACCGAGGACGTCCGCCACGGATGCCATGGCGGCGATGAGCAGGGCGGTAAGCGAAAGGCGCATGGCGATCTGCTGAATGAAGGTCGCCTGGGTACGAGGATAGAAGGCTGCCTTGACATAGAGCAGGGCGCCAAAAATCAGGAGGCTCAACCCGGCCAGCATGGCCACCAGTTGGACGGCGCCAATGCCGGCCATCACCGGCTGGCCGGTGAGACTCGGGAACAGGCCCGTCACCGCCAGCACAACGCCGGCTGTTCCCAACAGCATCCCGATCTGTTCGATCCGTTCCACAGGATCAGCCTTCCGGCAGCGCCGCCTTCAGCATGCGCAACATGTTGCCACCCATTATCGCCGCAATTTCATCCGGCTGGTAACCGCGTCTTGCAAGGCCGCTGCCAATGATATTGAGGTCGGCCACGGTGTCGATGCCGATTGGAGCGCTTTCTGCGCCGAATCCGCCGTCAAGGTCGCTGCCGATTCCCACGTGCGCGGCACTGCCGGTCAACTGGCATACGTGGTCGATGACCTGCAACACCACGTCCAGCGGCAGACGCTGCGGTCCGCTCCAGTGGTTATTGAGGAAACGATTGAACAGCACGGCGCCACTAACACCGTCACGCTCCGCCAGCTGGCGAAGCATGTCATCATCAAGGTGACGGTCCGTGTCGCAAAAGCGGCGCGGATTGCTGTGGCTGGCAAATGCAGGCCCTTCATAACGGTCCAGCGCTTCGCGGCAGGCTTCTTCCGCCATGTGCGACAGATCGAGCAAGGCACCATACTCAGCCATGATTTCCAGCAGTTCGCGACCCAAGTCCGTCAGAGGTCCCGGTTGTCCGGTACCGCCGCAGTAGCGCGAGGCCGTCCAGGCTGGACCAACGATGCGCACGCCGCGCTCATACCACTCCTCAAACTGTTCGGGCTCGATGATCGAGTCGGCATTCTCCATCAGCAAAACCAGGCCGACCTCTCGCTCCGTTTCCGGTCTGCCTTCCTCCCAGGTCGCCAATACCGCGTCCAGCTGTTCTCTTTCCAAAACCAGAGTGATCTGATCGTGTTCGTCCGCCAGGCGCTCATAATAGTCCAGCTGGCTCGAAGCCAGCGCGTAGGCTTCCTGCGCGTCGCTGTAGCTGAGGCTGTCCCAGGCGCTGGCATGACGGCTGCGCGGCGCGGTAAACAGCGTGGCGCATATCACAGCCACGCCCCCGGCCAGTGACTCCTGCAAACCGATGCTGGCAAGACCGGCCCGCCTCTTGTCCTCCTGTCCCGCCTCCGCGCGCCGGATGTCCAGCGCGCCTTGCCGCCAGTCCCGTCCGCTCGCCAGCCAGTTGAAGGCAATGTCCTGGTGTGCATCCACAATGAGCATGGGTAAGTTCTCCGCCGACGGGATCGTCTGAATTGTATGCGCTTGTCCACGCCAACGCCACGCGTAAGGGTTTCGCAAGATGGCCGTGGATAATGTGTTGTATACTGGGTTCACGCTAAACGGGATGTGGCTATGAGCAAAGAAAGAACCATGACGGGAACTGCAGGGGGCGGCAGGGCCCTCGGCTACGGCGCGCTGGCAGGCCTGCTGCTGACGGTCCCGCTGGTGGCCATCTTCTGGCTTGCCGACGCTTTTCTGGGTACGCCATTCGTACCCTTTGACGTACTCGACTGGGCCGCGCGCAACATGCCGGGCGGTCTCATTACTTTCGCCATTGATACCATGGTGACCATCATCACTGCACTGCAACTGGGCGAAACTTCTACCGCGGCCAAGGCAGCCGAGCAACTCATGGGCATCGCCGGCATGGTCATCACCGGCGTGGTTATCGGCGCCATCTTCTACCACCTGGCCCGTCGCCGCAACGCAGAACGACTCAGCTTTCAGGCGGGTCTGATTCCTGGCCTGGTGTTGGGTTTGCCGGTGGCCCTTTTGAGCAACGACGTCAACTTCTCGGCCCTGACCATGCCCGTCGTCAATTTCCTCTGGATCCTGGTCGCCTTTGCCGGATGGGGCCTTGCTTTGGTCGCCATGTACAACAAATTGCTGGCCAGCCCCGCGCCAGACGAAACACCGGCCACGCAGGCTTCGGTCGAGACACTCGACCGTCGCAGTTTCCTTGTGCGCATGGGCGGCGCCGCGGCCACCATCACCGTCGTAGGCGCCGGTGTCGGCGCGCTGTTGCGCGAAGGCGGCGGCAGCGCCACGACCGTGAGCTACGCCAGCTCGACCGGAGGCGTCCTGCCCAACGCGGACGCATCGGTGCAGCCGGTGCCCGGCACCCGGCCGGAACTGACGCCGGTCGACAAGCATTATCGCATCGACATTAGTTCGCGCCCGCCGGTTTTCGAGGAGGAAACCTGGACACTGCCCGTCACCGGGATGGTGGAAACTCCACTTGATTTGACACTGGCGGACTTGCGCAGCGACTTCCGATCGATGGACCAGTACCTGACCCTGTCCTGCATCTCCAATCGTATCGGTGGCGACCTGATCGGCACACAGAAATGGACCGGCTTCAGCCTGCAGGACCTGCTGACGCGCGCGAAAGTTCAGGAAGGCGCACAGTTTCTGCGCATTTTTGGCGGGGACGGCTTTCACGAGACGGTCGACATTGACCTGATCAATGAAGACGATCGCATCATGCTGGCCTACGCCTGGGACGACCAGCCCCTGCCGGAGCGCAACGGCTTCCCGCTGCGCATTTACATCCCTGATCGCTATGGTATGAAACAGCCCAAGTGGATCACCGGCATTGAGGTCGTGGAAGACTACGCCCAGGGCTACTGGGTCACCCGCGGCTGGGACGAGGAAGCCCTGATGCAGACCACGTCCGTGATCGACATTGTGGCTACCGACCAGGCCTTCAATAGCGACGGCATGACCTACGTCCCGGTGGGTGGCATCGCCCACGCCGGCGACCGCTCCATCTCAAAGGTCGAACTGCGCATGGACAACGGCGACTGGCAGGAAGCGCAGTTGCGCGATCCCCTCTCGGACAAGACCTGGGTACTCTGGCGCTTTGACATGCCCTTCAGCGAGGGCCGCCATCGCATAGAGGTGCGCAGTGTGGATGGCGAGGGCGAGCCGCAAATCGAAAGCACGCGCGGTACACGTCCCAGCGGCGCCACCGGCGTTCACGCCCGCAACGTGGACCTTGTACTGGACGCCGAAACCGAAACCGAAGCCTAGCGACTCGAATCAGAGCGCGGGCGTCAGGTCGGCAAATGTTTCGGCCGGCGCCCGCTCTCTGAATTGTTCTTCAATTTGCTGCGCGATGATGCGGGCCTCGACCACGAAATTGTACATTGCGCCGCGCCCCTTGTAGAAAATCCCCGTGACATACAGTCCGGGCTGCCCCCGCAGTTGATAGCCGGTGTGCGGCAGATAACCTTCATAGACGGGAAAATCGCGCGCCTCCCGTAGCGGTAACCCCTGCTCATCCACATCATGGTCGACGTCGAGATAACCGAGCACGGGGCGATAGCCCGTCGCCAGAATAAGCGTATCCAGCGGAAGATGGCGGCCATCCGGCATGACTGCCGCATCCCTCGTAAAGTCGACAGGGACGTCCACGGCCTGCGCTCGTCCGCTGCGCACCGCTTGCAGCAATTCCGGCCCCCGTGTGCCGGCTGCACCCGTCATCTCGCCCGGGCCAGGCACCTTGATGCCGCTGGCCGCCACGTCGCGGTATTCAAGCGCCAGCATGCGGCGTTCCAGCCAGCGCGTAAGGCGATTGGGCCACTTCTCGGTCAACAGCATCCAGCCATGTTTGGGCAAGCCCCAGGGGTAACGCGGTTTCAGCACGATACCCGTTCGTTGCGCCAGGTAGACCGGTTTGTGCGCTGTCATAGCCAGCGCCACCACAAGGTCCATTCCGCTCGGCCCGTTGCCAACCACCATAACTCGCTGCCCGCCAAAATCGGCCTCATCGCGAAAATCAGCGGAATGCAGCACCTGTCCGGCAAAACGCTCGATACCGGCCAGACGCGCCGTCCAGGGGTTGCCGAAGCGCCCGGTCGCCAGAATCACCGCGCGCCAGATGCCAATGCCTTCGCTGCTGTCCACCAGCCAGCCGGTTTGCGCGCGCGCCACGCGCTGTACCTCCACGCCGTGGCGAATGTTAAAATCATGTTTGCTCACGTAGTCCAGCAGATAGTCATGGTACTGCCGCGCGGAAGCATAAATGCCGAAGTGCAGCGGAAATCTCTTGCCCGGCATGTGCGAATAAAAACGTGACGTGTTCAGCTTCAGCGACGGGTAGAGGCGGTCCCAGGTGGAGCCGACAACCGTTTCCCGGTCCATGACGACATAATCGATACCCGCTTCTTCCAGCGCCAGCGCGCAGGCGATCCCGGCCGGGCCGGCGCCAATGACCAGCACTTCGTCGCGCTGCTCCATGCCGTCAGTTGCTCGCCCGCGCTGTGGCGGTGCCAATCAGCAGAGGACGCAGGGCGGTGGCCGCCGCTTCCGCCGTGACGGCGAAGTCGGCCGCCTCTGCCGTGCCTTGCGGCAGGGCCTGCTCAATGAAGGCATCGCGCGTTGCCACGACCCGCTCATGCACCTCATCGTAGTCATCATGTGGGTACTGCATCCCCAGAACGCCAACGCCATACAGCGCCGCCAGAAACATGCCGCCTGCCAACAGCAGCACCACCAGCGCCGCCCGTCGGTTGCTGGCGCGCAGGGAACGGGTATGCACGCGCAGCGGCCGGGAAGCCTCCTGGCCGACCAGGCGCCGGGCCAGTTCGTCCAGATCGTCGGGCGCGGCCGGTTCCAGATGTTCGATCAGGGTCGGCAGGCGGACGCCCTCCGCCAGCAGCGGCACGAGTCGCCGGCCTTCATCCAGGGCCAGTTCCAGTTGTGACAGCAACTGCCCGTCGTCCACGGCCTCGGCGGACAACAGGACCAGCGTCGCTCCGGAATCCGCAATTGGCAATTCTTGCCTCAGCTGTCGCGCCCAACCGGAATCGGCGGGATGGTGAATGATGTCGATCATCGGCCTCTCCGCAGCCTTCGAATATGGTTGACCAGATGCCAGCGCTCGCTATCTGAAATGTCGCCCGTGCAGGGCGGCAGCGCGCGCCAGCCTTCCTGCGTCATGCTGAAGAGTTGCTCGTCACGCAGGCGCGGCAGACGCGTGATGATTTCCTCCAGCGCGGCGGCCTCCCATGCGCAGCGTTCATCATACAACGAACGACCGCGCGCCAGTGAGGTCGCATCGGCGAGTTCGGAGTTTATGATCGACGGCGGAGGCCAGAGGGTCTCGCGCCAGGCGGCATCGTTACGCGCCACCAGCGCCACACCAAGCCCGACGATCAGACCGAAGGCCAAAGTCGCGCCGATGGCGGTCGCCAGGCTCGCCGGTCGCCAGTCCAGCCAGCGCAAGGCACGTCGCAGCGGCGAAAGCATCGCCCAACAGATGGCAAGGGCCAGCGTCAGCAGCGCCAGCCAGTGTTGCGGGCCCGTCGGCAGGGACGTTTCCAGCATAGCCTCCCCTTGAATCTCCCAGGCAAAGGCGGCCCGTTGCAACTGGCCGGACTCATCCCGGAAGTCCACCAGGGTCTGCCAGCGGCCTTCGTTGTCGATGACATCCGTGCTCAACGTGAAGAGGTCGTTTTCCAACGCAACAGCTTCCAGCCAGTTGCTGCGCCAGTCGCGCTGCGGCGCTGCAATTTGTACATGTACCTGCCGCGCGCCGGGTATGCGCAGATCAAGGGTGTTGATGCCCGGCCCGCCTGGCGACAGGCTGATGTCGACCCGGCTTTCCGCGACATGCTGCGTCGCGGTTGGAACAGCGAGCGAGGGTCGAAAGTCCGGCTGCGGCACCGCAGCTGCGGCCAGCAGGGCCAGGGGGACCAGCGCCAGCGAAAGCAGTGCGGCCTCCAGACGCAGACCAGCCAGTACCGCCAGGCCCGGCCAGCGAGCAGGACGAAATGCCTGTGTTTGCCCGGCCGCCACCAGCAGCGACAGCATCACCAGCGCCAGTTTGGCCAGCAACGCCAGGCCCCAGTCCGTGCCCGTCAGGTCAGATGGACGCTGCAGCCAGTTGAGCGCGCTGAAGACTCCACTCGCGGTCAACACGACCAGCGCACGCAGTGCCAGCCAGGTGAATCGCCGCAGAACGGCATGCGTCGCTGCTTCCCGTTGCGGTGCTGAAAGCGGCCGCAGCGCCAGGGGCAGCAGCAGCACCAGAGCCACCAAAGCGCCGCTCCAGGCAGCCGCAGCCAGAGTGTGCAACCAGTCCACGAGCAGCGCCAGCCAGGGAAAGCGCAGCGAGCCTGCGGCGTGGCTGTTGACGCTGAAGGTAGCCAGCAACAGGGCCACCAGCCAAAGGTTGGCCGCCCACAGGGGCCTCACCTGTTCCGGATGATGTTGGCGCCAGCGGATAGCCAGCAACACCAGCGCCCCGCAGAGCAGCAACAACAGCGTGCGGACAGTCCACACGTCGCCAAAGCGCGAGCCGATGCGCACGACCTGCCACAGACCCTGAACCAGCACAGCGGCGGCATCGGTTCCGAAAAAGACCATGCTTTGTTGCAACATGGCCAGCAGGTTGGCGGCGAAAGCGAGCGCCAACGCGGCCAGCGCAAGTTGACCCAGCCGATTCATCAGGCGCGGCGGCAACCCGCCGGCCCGTTGCGCGCGAGTGCCCCAGGCCGGCAGCAATACAGCCCCGTACAACATGTGCGTACCGAAAAGCAGCAGGCAGGAGCCATAGAGCAGGGCTCGCCACAACGCTTCCAGCGGCTCAAGTTCATAACCGCGATCGCCGCCGAAGGTCGCGTCGGCCGCCTGACCCACGAAAAAGACGCGCGTTTCGGCCACCACGTGGCCGTCGCTGGCGAAAGCCGGCCGCAAATCCACCAGATAAACGCCATCTTCCAGGCCGGCGGGCAGCGCCAGGTTCATCTGCAGCGGGTTGTCGGCGTCGGTACCACCCTCCGCGACGATGCTGCCATCCTGCCGGCGCAGCGTGAGCGTGCTGAAAGCAGGCTCCAGACTCTCGCTGAACCAGTATTGCAAACGTGTCGGTGGGTGCTCCAGCTCGGCGCGGTCTTCCGGCCAGGCGCGTACGATGAATCCATGCGCATTTGCAGGCAGGGCCGCTGACAACAGAACAAGGGCGCACAGCAGGGCCCGGCGCAGCCGCATCAATGGAGTCAGTCCGCCAGGCGGACGAATATCACCAGCATGACTCTATTTGTACATTATTTCACGATGTTTGTCGCGGGGACGTCTCAGAATTGCATCATCGCTTTCAGGCAGCCACTGGCCGGGTCCAGCCAGGTTGGCAGGTCATTGATCAATTTCGCCGGCGTGGCACGATGCGTAATCCAGGGCGTGGTGTCAATGGCGCTCGACTCCACCAGATCGATGACCTGGCGAAAGTCCGCGGCGGTGCCGTTGCGGCTGCTCATAACCGTCATTTCACGCCGGTGAAACTCGGGGTCGTGAAAGGTGATGTCGTCCGTCACCAGACCCACAAAGACCAGCGTGCCACCCATCGCCAGGGTGTCGAACGAAGCGTTCATGGCGGCCGCGCTGCCGGAGGCATCATAGACCTGGGTCGGCATGTCGCCGTCAGTGATTTCTGCCAGCTGTTCCAGCGGCTGGTCGCGGGCATCGACCACGTGGCTCACGCCAGGCATCTCCTGGGCGAACTCGAGACGCGCCGGATTGACGTCCATCGCGATAATGTCGACGCCGATCGCCGCCGCCGAGGCAATGACCGTCAACCCGATGGGGCCCACACCGATGACCAGCAGGCGGTCGTCTTCCCGGGGCGCGCCACGGCGGATGGCGTGCGCCCCGATGACCAGGGTCTCCACCAGCGCCAGCTGGTCCGCTGTCAGTTGGGTTGAGGGATGCAGTTTGTCGGACGGGACGCGGATGAATTCGCGCATGCCGCCATCCGTGTGAACGCCCAGCACGCGCAGGGAACTGCAACAGTTCGTGCGGCCGCGTCGGCAGGCAATGCAATGGCCGCAATTCAGATAAGGCTCCACCGCCGCGCGGTCACCCACGCGCAGGCCCGCCTCGTTGGGGCCGATCTCAAGGATTTCCACGCCCAGTTCGTGGCCGAGAATGCGCGGGTAACTCAGGAAGGGCATCTCACCCAGGTAGGCCTTGAGGTCGCTGCCGCAGACGCCCACGCGCTGCACCCGCACCAGGGCCTCGTCCGCAGGCAGCGGGCTGTCCGGCGGCTCCGTCTCCGCAAGCTCAAGACGGCCCGGCTGCTCCAGCACCACGGTCTGCATGCTCAGGACTCCAGCGAGCGCCGCACCGCGGCGACAACGTCCTCCGGACCGGGCAGCAGATGTTCCTCCAGCGGCTGGCTAAAGGGAATGATGCCGGCGCCCAGCGTGACGCGCACGACCGGCCCTTCCAGCGACCAGATGTTGTTCTCGGTGATCTGCGACACGACTTCCGCGCCCCAGCCACCGGCGCGCACGGCTTCCTCGACGGTGACCAGGTGACCGGTCTTCTCCACCGAGCGGGCGATGGTCTCCATGTCCAGCGGCACCAGTGTGCGCGGGTCGATCACCTCGCACTCCACGCCCTGCTCCGCCAGGGTGTCGGCGGCCTTGAGCGCCACGCCTACCATATGTTGCACCGCCACGATCGTGACGTCGCCGCCCTCGCGCACGATGCGCGCCTGACCCATAGGCACCAGGTGGTTGGCGTGGTCGGGCACTTCGCCGCGTTCGGCGTATTGCCCCTTGTGTTCCAGGAATATCACCGGGTTGTCGTCACGGACGGCGCTCTTGAGCAGGCCAAGAATATCCGCCGGATTGCCTGGCACGCAGACCTTCAGGCCGGGCGCGTGCATGAACCAGGACTCACAGCACTGTGAATGCTGTGAGCCGAAGCCGCCGGCGCTGCCCTGCGCCATGCGGATGGTCAGGGGCACCTGTATCTGGCCGCCGGACATGTAACGCAACTTGGCCGCCTGGTTGACAATCTGGTCCAGCGTGACCGCGGCGAAATCCGCGAACATGAGCTCGATCACAGGGCGCATGCCGGTCACCGCCGCCCCCACGCCCGCGCCGACGATGGCATTCTCTGATATCGGCGTGTCGCGTACGCGCCGTTCGCCATATTTTTCGAAGAGGCCAGGCGTGACCTTGAAGACCCCACCGGCCTTGCCCACGTCCTCACCGAAGAAAATGACGTCCTCGTCGCGCGCCATTTCTTCATCCAGCGCGCGCACGACAGCGTCACGACAGGTTATGACGGCCATTATGCACCCTCCCGCTGCGCAGCGCTGTCGCCAGACGGCGCCCAGATATCCTCAAGTGTTTCCTCCAGCGCCGGCCAGGGCTCGTTCATCGCCCATTCAGTCACGCGCTGTACCTCGGCCTTTTGCTGGTCCCGCAATGACTCAAATGCCGCCGCTGTCAACTGGCCATCGGCCTGCATGCGTTGCGCCAGTATGTCGATCGGGTCGCGCTCCATCCAGCGCTCCAGTTCACCTTCCGGCCGGTAAGTCGCCGGATCGCTGCGCGAATGCCCACGGTAGCGGTAGGTCAACGCTTCCACCAGCGTGGGCCCTTCGCCGGCGCGCGCCTTTTCGGCCGCTTCCAGCAGGACCGGGTAGACTGCCTCGGCGTCCTGGCCGTCAACGATGGCGCTCGGGATGCCGTAGGCGGCGGCGCGATCGGAAACATTGGGGACAGGCGCTGTGTCGTCATAGGGCGTGTATTCGCCATATCGATTGTTTTCGCAAAGGAAGACTACCGGCAATTTCCAGACGGCCGCCAGATTGACCGCCTCGTGCCAGGCGCCAATGTTGGGCGTGCCGTCGCCAAAGATTGAGATGGAAATGGCGCCCGTGCCGCGTAGCTGCGCGGTCAGCGCCGCGCCGTTGGTGACGGGCAGGCCGGCGCCCACCACGGCGAAGGTGCCCAGCAGTCCGACCTCCAGGTCCGCAAGGTGCATCGAACCGCCCTTGCCCTTTGAACAGCCCGAGGCCTTGCCCATCATCTCGGCCATCAGCGAATCCAGCGGCATGCCCAAAGCGAGGGCGTGGCCGTGGCCGCGATAGGTGCAGGTCACGGTGTCGCCGCGCGCCGCGTCGACGACTTCGGCCATGGCCACCGAGACCGCCTCCTGACCAATGCAGAGGTGGGTCGTGCCGCGAATGACGTTTTCCAGAAACAACTCCTGAATGCGCTCTTCGGTGTGGCGCACCAGGAGCATGTTGGCCAGCATCTTGTGGCGCACTGCTGCGCCCAGGCAGGTGCTCATTGCTCGTCCTTCCTCTATGTCTGCGCTCAGGCGCTAAAGGCCTGCAGATGGCGGTCCAGGGCAGCCAGGAAATCTGCCGCCAGCATGCCGTCCACGAAGCGGTGATCGGCGGTCAGGGTAAGACGCGCCGTTGGACGGATGTGCAGGCCGCCTTCGATGACCACCGGCCGTTCGCGCAGGGCCCCGACAGCCAGTATGGCGATCTGCGGCGGATTGATAATGGCGGTGAAATCGTCAATCTGTTGCACGACGCCCAGGTTACTGAGTGTGAAACTGCCGCCCTGCATCTCTTCCGGCTTCAGTCGACCGGCGCGGGCCCGCGACACCACGTCGCGGGACCGTTCGGCCAGGCCTCCAATGGTCTCGTTGCCGGCGTCGCGCAGTACCGGCGTCAGCAGGCCGTCCGGCAGCGCGACCGCCTGCGCCAGATCGATGCCGGCGTGTCGCCAAAGCGTGCGCTCCTCAAAGGTGGCGTTAAATTCCGGCACCTCCTTCAGAGCCTGCACCGTTAGCCACAACAACAGGGCATTGACGCCAACGCCCTCAGGCAGGGCGCGCAGGGCCGCACCGAAGTCCAGTTCGGCGCGTACGAAGAATTGCGGCATCTCCTGCATGCCCTGAGTCAGGCGCCGGGCAATGACTTGCCGCATGGTCGAGAGCGGCACGGCCTCCCTTGCGGCCACTGTCTCCGGCGTCGCTTCCTGTGACTCGATTCGGGCTTCCAGCATTTCTCTGGTGATTCGACCTTCGGGGGCGCTGGCGGCCAGGTCTTCCAGGTCGATACCGTGTTCGCGCGCCAGACGGCGCAGCGCGGGCGGCACCCGCAATCTGCCCGCCGGTTCCGGCGACGGGGCTGCCTCCCTTGCCGCTTGCGGCTCCGGTGACGCTGGAGGTGGGGACGCATCAGCCGCCCTTGCCGGCGCGGAAGCGTCCTCCGCCCCTTCCCTGCGGATACGGGCCAGCACGGTGCCCACCGGCACTGTCGTCCCGGCCGCTACCCGTTGCTCTTCCAGCACGCCATCCGCCAGGGCTTCCAGTTCAACAGTCGTTTTGTCGCCCTCAATTTCCGCCAGGGCTTCGCCCTTGCGCACGGCCTCCCCTGGCGCTTTCAGCCAGGCGAGCAGCTGCCCCTCTTCCATACCGAAGCCCAGGTTGGGCAGAACGACGTCAACCAGCACGATTGTTTGTCTATCCCCTTGCCTGCATTCGCGCTGCCCGGCCTATCAGCGACAGCGGCAACAAAATACGCTACTCCTGGTCAAGACTGAAGTGGTCTCCGTCCCCTTCCCTGCCCTCGTCCACGTCCTCATCCGCCAGGTTGCGACTGCGTAACCAACTGAAAACCATGATGAGGGCGAATACCACCGTGATGCCAAGGAAAATCAGTTCGTCCCAGACGCCCAGCGCTCCATGAGCGAGAATGACCCGCATGTCCCGGGCCTCCGTTCTCTGTACCCCTGACAGGACTCGAACCTGTGCACAAGGTTTAGGAAACCTCTGCTCTGTCCTCTGAGCTACAGGGGCTCCGGCGCCGCAGTATAGCAGAGCCAGGAACGGCGCTCAATGCGCGGCCCGACGCCACAGGCGCAGTCGATTGTCGCCGCCGCCACTCGCCAGCCAGCGCCCGTCGGGACTGAAGGCCATTGTAAGCACCGGGCGTTCATGCGCCACAAGGGCGTTGACCGCTGCGCCCGACGCCACACGCCACAGTCGTATCTGGCAATCCCGGCCGCCGGTTGCCAGTATTTCCCCGTCCGGCGTGACGGCCGCACAGTCCAGCCCGCCATGCCCGCAGGCCAGCGACAGAGGCCGGCTGCCGTCACGGCAGGACCGTAGCCGGACTTCGCCATCGCGGCTGGCAGACAGCAGGCGACCGTCATCGCCGGGCATGGCCAACAGTACGCGCAACCAGTCCGCGTGTTGCTCGCTGCGTAGAAGCCGGCCACTGGCCGCGTCGTGCACACAGACTCGTCTGTCACGACTGCCGCTTGCCAGCAGGCGGCCGCTTTCGCACAAGCACAGGGCGCGCAGCTCATCGTCGTGGCTGTGAATCACATTCAACTCGACACCGGTCGCGACATCGTGTACACGCAGTGAATTGTCGGCCCCGGCGGATGCCAGCAACGCGCCGTTCGTATTAAATGCCACGCGTTCAACCGACCCTTCATGACCGCTTAACTGCCGCACAGTGGCACCGCGCTTCAGGTCCCAAAGCCGTATGCTCCGGTCGGCGCCGGCCGAGGCCAGCAGTGTGCCATCCGGGGAGACGGCGATGCCCTTGACCGGCCCCTCATGGTCCTCCAGCACTGCGCGCAGTTGCAGTTGCCCCTGGCGGATGGCGAAGAGGGCGATCCCTGTTGCCCCGGCGAGCGCCAGCGCCCGCCCGTTGGGCGCCCAAACGAGTTCGCTGATCCAGCCGCGCCGGGCCTCTGCCTGCAAGGTCAGGTTGAAGCTGGAGGATTCCTTGTGTTTCACAGTCTCTCATGTCTCCTGCCTGAAGCAGGACTATAATGAACCAACTCAAACCCGCACAGGGACGCGGCACGCACCATGCCTCACGTTGGCATCAACGCCCACTTGCTGTCCGGCCAAAGCGGCTTTCGCAGCGCCGGGATTCACGGCTATCTGTGGCACACCCTGTCGCAAATGGCTAACGAAGCGCCGCCGGACTGGCGCTTCACCGTGATGTGCGGGCGAGACAGCGCCGCCGACTTCACTGGCCTGCAATTGCGTCGCTCACAAATGGACACGCGCAACCCGCTGCGGCGCATTCTTTGGGAGCAACTGGCCCAACCCTTTAAGACCGGCCCATTCGACCTCCTGCATGCGACGGCTTTCGTCGGCCCGCTGTTGGGGATGAAGCCGATGGTCGTGACCGTGTACGACCTCAGTTTTCTACGATTTCCGCAGTTGCTCTCACCGGCGCGGCGACGCTACCTGCAATTGTTGACCCGTCACAGTTGCCACAGGGCCCGCCGGGTTATCGCCATTTCGCAAAGTACGGCCTCCGACCTGGCCGATCTGCTGGATGTTCCGCCAGAACGAATAGACATTGCCCTGCCTGGTGTCGACGTGGACCGCTTTCGCCCGCTAAAACAGGCCGCCATCGATTGCTTTCGGCAACGCAAGGGCCTGCCGGAGCGATTTTGGCTGTTCATCGGTACCCTGGAACCGCGCAAGAATCTGTTGACACTGCTGGGAGCATATGCCAGTCTTCCGGCACGACTGCCACTGGTCATCGCCGGCGGACAGGGCTGGGATTACGCAGAGACCTATGCGACCGTGGAGCGACTGGGATTGAGTGATGAGGTCCACTTTCCCGGTTTTCTTCCGGCAGATGAACTTGCACTCTGGTACAATTGCGCGGAAGTGTTCGTCTATCCCTCGCTGTATGAGGGTTTCGGCATGCCGGTGCTTGAGGCCATGGCTTGTGGCACACCGGTCATCGTCGCGGACGCATCGTCGTTGCCAGAAGTCGCCGGAGTGGATGGCACCTGTTTGCCGCCCATGGATGTCGACGCCTGGGCGGACGCCCTGCAACACAGTCTTCTCAGCGAAAACTGGCGCGACCAGGAAAGACGTCGCGGCCTTCAACGGGCCGGGGATTTTAGTTGGCGCGCCACAGCCGGCCGCACGATCAGGAGCTATGCATGTGCCCTGAATCAGCCGATGCCCTGAAAGATCAACCCCGGCGCCACAGGGCTCGACGCGAAAATCCGATGTCGCTGGCGGAGCGTTTTCCGCCACCACGTCCGCGGCGTTCTCCCGTGCCCGCCTGGACATTGCCAATCGCCGACTTCATGCTGGCCCTGCTGGCCTTCGTGCTGGGTTACATCGCGCGCTACCAGTTGAATCTGATCCGGCCGGTCCTTGAAATTAACCAGGCGCCATTCGAACCCTACATTCCTTTCGCCCTGCTCTACGCGGTCCTGCTGTACTTCGCCCATCACAGCAATGGCCTGTACCGACTGGTCAGGGGACGTTCCCTCATTGAGGAAGTCACCAACAGCGCCAATGGCATAGCGACTGCGGCCGTGGTCCTGCTGGCGTTTTTCTTCGTGACCCAGTGCTATGTCAGCAGCCGTCTGATGATGGTCTACGTCGGCGTTTTTACGCTCGTGTTGACGGGGATCAGTCGCGTGGTGCTTCGGCTGTTGCTTGC
>JAGWBD010000038.1 GCA_021296065.1 Anaerolineae bacterium | reverse complement strand
ACACCAGGCAAGTTGATACAAGGAATCGAAAAACGGAGATGATGACCGGCCCCAGGAGGCGGATTTGATCAATCCCCCGACGGTGTTCTGGCGTATGACGGGGGCGGGCGATTTGATAAATCGCCCCTACCCTAACCTTTCCAACGCGCCCGTTGCCCTGCGTTGTTGCAGGGGCGACATATCATGTCGCCGGCCTCACCGGTCGTCCGCCGCAGCGGCGGGCAAAAAGAGGGGCCATCTGTCAGGGGCTGTGCTCCAGCCAGGGCTCAGGCTCGTTTAACTGCATGAGATAGCAGTGGGCGCCCTGCGGGTCTGTGAAAAGCAGCCAGGGTCCGACCCCGCTCTCTTGCTGCGGGCCCATGATGATCTTTCCGCCCAGCGCCTTCACCTGCTTCGCGGATGCTTCGATATCGGCGACCGAGAAATACGGCAGCCACATGGGCGGCACGTTCGCGGCCATGCCCTCATCCATCACCAGCATGCCGCCGTTGGCCCGTCCCCGATTGTAGATCGAGATGTAGCCCGGCCCGTCCGGATCCTCGCGGTGGTCCTTCAGTTCCCAGCCAAGAAGATTGCTGTAAAAGGCCTTTGAGGCCTCCGCGTCCTTCGTATAGAGCTCGTTCCAGCAGAGCGCGCCGGGCGAGTTGACCAGGCCGGCGCCGATGTTGCCGCGCGCCTGAAAGAGGCACAGGGCCGCGCCAGCGGGGTCCTTGATCAACGCCATGCGCGCGACGTCGGGGTCGTCAAAGGGCGGCTCAATGATCTGGCCGCCGCCTTCCGTCACGACCGGCATCAGCGCGTCAACATCATCGACGTTGACGTAATTGTTCCAGGCGGAAGGGAACTCGCTCGCCTCCGGCGGCAACCAGGAGAGGCCGGCGATGGCATGCCCTTGCTGGCGGAAAATGGTGTAGGGCATGCCGAAAACCGTGTCCCTCGTTTCCGTCTGCCAGCCCATCAATTGACTGTAGAAGTCCACGGCAGCGCTGCCGCCATGGGTGCTCAGGTCCACCCAGCAGAACGCACCATGCGGGTACCGGGTGACGGTATACAAGTTTGCCTCCCGGGTTTGGGATGTCTTCGCAAATGAGGCGCGGTCGATTTGTGGTCCGCGCGTGACGGGCGATTTGATAAATCGCCCCTACCTGTGCCGGGGGACAACATACCACCGCGCCCGTCACCCTGCGCCGTAGGGGCGACATATCATGTCGCCCGCCAACCCTGTTGCCCGCCGCGTGTCTTTGGGCGATTTGATAAATCGCCCCTACCTGTGCCGCATGGGCACCATACTATCGCGCCAGTCACCCTGCGCCGTAGGGGCGACATATTATGTCACCCGCCAACCCCGTAGCCCGCGCGCGTTGCCCGTCGTCGGGCTTCAGGTCGCGTGTTCCAGCCAGGGGTCGGGCCTGTCCAACTGCAATAGATAGCAGCGCGCGCCCTGTAGATCACCGAAGAGCAGCCATCGGTTGGCGTTGGCGTCGTCCCGCGGGCCGACCTGCAGCGTCCCGCCCAATTCCGCCACGCGCCGGGCCGCAGCCTCAATGTCCGCCACCGAGAAGTGCGGCACCCAGGTCGGCTGCGTTTCCGCCGCCATCTCCTCGCCCATGGCCAGGATGCCGCCGTTCCTGCGCCCCCTGTTCAATATGGTGGTGTATGTCGGGACGTCGGGATCAGCTTCAAAAGTCCAGCCCAACAGGGCACTGTAAAAGGTCTTCGAGGCCTGCAGGTCCGCGGTCCACAGTTCGTTCCAGCAGAGCGCGCCGGGCGTGTTGACCAGGCCGGCGCCGATGTTGCCGCGCGCCTGAAAGAGACACAGGGCGGCTCCTTCCGGGTCCCTGATCAGTGCAATGCGCGCGCCGTCGGGGACGTCGAAGGGCGGCTCGATGATCTGGCCGCCGCCTTCCGTCACGGTTGGCATCAGGACGTCGACTTCATCGACGTTGACGTAATTGTACCAGGCCGAGGGGATTTCGCTCATTTCCGGCGGCAGCCAGGCGAGCCCGGCGATGGTCTGCCCGTCCTGGCGTAACATCGAATAGTTCATGCCGAATCCCGAGTCCTTCGTCTCCGCCTGCCAGCCCATCAGCTGGCTGTAGAAGTCCACGGCAGCGCTGCCGCCATGGGTGCTCAGGTCCGCCCAGCAGAACGCGCCATGGGGGTAACGGGTGACGGTATACATGTTTGCCTCCCTGGTTTGGAATGCCTTCATTATTGAGGCGCCGGCGAATTGGCGGGCGATTTGATAAATCGGCCCTGTCCTGACCATGCCATGGCGCCCGTTGCCCTGCGCCGTAGGGGCGCCATACCATGGCGCCCGCACGGCGTGGGGGCAATTGACCGGGTCAGGACGTGTGCTCGATCCAGGCTTCCGGCTGGGCCAGTTGAATCACGTAACAGTGAGCGCCCTGGGGATCGCTGAAGAGTACGAAGCGGCCGACCTCGCCGGCAGGAAGCGGGCCAATCTGCACGGTTCCGCCCAGTTCCACAATCCGCCCGGCCAGGGCGTCGACGTCGGCCACCGAGAAATAGGGCATCCATACCGGCGGCATCCAGGCGGCCATCTCCTCGTCCATGGTGAAGATGCCGCCGTTCATGCGGCCGTTGTTCTGGATCATCTGGTAGGCGGGCGTGTTGGGGTCCTGCACAAAGGTCCAGCCCAGCAGCGCGCCGTAGAAAGCCTTTGAGACCTCCGGGTCCTTCGTATAGAGCTCGTTCCAGCAGAGCGCGCCCGGCGTGTTGACCAGACCGGCGCCGATATGTTCCTTCGGCTGCCACAGGGAAACGTGCGCTTCGTCGGGGCTCTGCAGGGTGAGCATGCGGCCGCTGTCGAAGACGTCCCAGGGGCCGCCCACGATCTTGCCGCCCAGTTCTTCAACGCGCGGCGCCGTGGCGTCGACGTCATCGACGGAGATGTAGCAGTTCCAGGAGGGCGGAACGCCGGCCATTTCCGGCGGCGTGCCGCTGAGCGCGGCCACGTTGTGCCCTTCCTGCTGGAACATGTAATAGAACATGTCCCCGCCCATGGGGATGGCCTCGACGTCCCAGCCCATGAGGTCAGCGTAGAACTGCTTGCCGGCGGCCGCATCACTGGTCATGCAGTCCGCCCAGGAGAAGGTGCCCTGCGGGAATTTGGTGACGGTGAACATGGTACTCCTCGTTGTCTGTTTCAGCCACGGAGAATCACTAAACACATGTTCTATGCTAAGGCAGAGCAGGGGGTTGTCAAGCGCGAATATGCGAAGATTCAGGCCTCGTCACTCTTGCCTGTACCAGGTGGCGCTTGCAGGTGGCGCAATTGCACCTGGGTACCGGCTTCCGCGAGGGCGGCCTGCAAGGCCGGCCACTGTTCCGGCCGCACGAGGACGGCGGTGGGGCCCAGTTGCGAGCCGAGATAGCGGCGCAGGGCCGGCGTCTCGAAGATCTCCGTCAGCGCCTCCGCCGATTCCGCGCGCAGCAGGACCTGACGTTCGAGCGTGACCCGTGCGACGGGACCTTCCAGCCAGTTCTGCAGCAGGCGGGCGACGCCGGGCGCCAGCGGACGTTCGCCTGAGACGCGATGCAGGAAGGCCTGGATCTGGGCGGCGTTAATGCCCTGGTTTTCAGCCCGGGCGATGCCCGCCCCGTCCAGAAGATAAAGGTAGGGGTCGCCCGCCCGGCTCCAGGAGGCAAAACGCGCGATCTGGAAACGGTCCAGGCGCGAGAAACGTCGCGGTACGCGCAAGGCGCCGTCAAGCCCAACCTCAATGGCGTACTGCGGCTCCACCAGCTCCGGCCAGGCGCCCATGTCGAGGAAGGCGCGGCCCCAGGCGGTCAGGCGCGCGGCGCCATCGGCGAGGTCGGTCATGCCGAGCCAGTGCAGGGGCCCCTGGACAAGCCAACGAATGAGCGCACCCTCGACCAGGTCCCAGCTGTCAAAGCCCCGCAGATACTCGTCGCGCGCGTCCCGGATATACCAGCTGTCGTAATCGCCGCCCGGACGCTGAAAGTCAGGGTCGGCCAGCTTGACTGCCGCGACAAGGTCCGTCAGCGACCACCAGTCTTCCGCCGGCGTCAGTTCGCCGATGAAATTCAGCACGGCGCCGCGCGCGACGGTGGGATCATGGCCGACCAGACTGTCCTCTTCCGGCGCGAGCCCCGGCACCTGCCACAGGTCCCGCAGGCTCTGGCTGTCGCGCCATGCCCGGGCCAGGTGACGCAGCTGGGCACTGCGCCCTTCGGCCAGCCAGGCGCGGGCCGCGTCGCGGCTGACGTGGGCGCGCCCGTTGGACGCGCCAAAGAGGCCGGCAGCGAGGCCCGTTCCCGTCAGAAAACGCAGGCGGGCTGGCTCTGGCACCAGCAGCCATGGCGACAGCGCGATGCAGTCCGGCGGCGAGAGCTCGCCATCCTGCAGGGCGGCAGTGTGCAACTGCAACCAGGCGAGCAGGGTAGTCATGTCATCGACGATGCGGGTGTCCGCCGGCCGCGCATTCTCTACCGTGTCGAGCGCTGCCACTGCGGGCAGGGAAGCGTCGGCCGAGCCGGCGTCGAGGGCTGTCAAATGCGTGGGCAGGACGTCGACCAGGTCCTCGGGGACATAGACGACCTGACGCGGGCCGGTGTCCGCGCTCTCGAAGGCCAGGGCGATGAGTCCGCGATAAAAAAGCGCCTCGGCAGAACTGGCGGGTTGCTGCGCGATTTCGGCGACGTGGCCGGCGCCGGCCTGCCGGATGTCGCCATGAATACGGGTGAACATATTGGCCGACATGCGGCCGCCGGAGGCCAGCAAATGCTGCAGGGCGCCACGCGGCCCCTCGTCCAGCGCCGTCCAGGCGCGCTCTACCCGCTGCGCATCGCGCATGGCGCTGTTCAGTTCGGTGACCAGTTCGTCGGGCTCGAGATCGACCTGCGTCACGCCCCAGACCTGCGCCAGCAGGGGCAGCAGGCTGCGCTCGCTGTCCTCAAGAGTACGGTAGAGAGATTTCATGGCGCGCTTCAGCCTGGCAGCAGGTCCGGCTGCCGGTAGCGCTGCAGGGTCTGTTCATCCACCTGGATGCCGAGGCCAGGCCCCCGCGGGACGGGCAGGCAGCCATCCACCAGGCGCGGCGGCGTCACCAGCAACTCATCGCGCAGGGGGTTGGGGTTGCGGTCGAATTCGATCAGCGGCTCGTTCATCAGGGGTTGCGGCAGCGCCGTATAGGGAAAGGGCGGCGTGGCGGCCAGGGCGTGCAGGGCCGCCGCCAGGGCGACCCCGGAGCCCCAGACGTGCGGAATGGTGGCGATGCCGAAGCTGGAGGCGAGGGCGTGAATCTTGACCCACTCGGAAAGGCCGCCGGCGGCGCAGAGGTCCGGCTGGGCGATATCCACGCAGCCCTGTTCGAAGAGCCGGCGGAAGCCGTAGCGCATGAACTCGCATTCGCCGCCGGCGATGGCGACGTCCAGCGACTGGCGCAGCAGACGGTAGCCGTCCAGGTCCTCGGGCAAGACGGGTTCCTCGAACCAGAGGACGTCGTGCGCTTCCAGAATGCGGCCCATACGCAGGGCGCTGTAGGCATTGTAGGCGTGGTTGGCGTCAGCCAGCAGGCGTGTCTGCGCTCCGATTGCCTCGCGCACGCAGGCGACGCGCGCGCCATCGTCCGCGATGGCCAGCAGGCCGACTTTCATTTTGATGGTGTCGAAACCGGCGTCGACGTAGGAGCGGGCCTCGTCGGCGAGGGCGGGCAACTGGCCGGCGGCGTCATGCTGATGTTCTGGACGATAGTAGCAGCCGGTGGCGTAGGCGTGGACGCGATCGCGAAAGGCGCCGCCCAGCAGGCGATGGACCGGCTCACCCAGCGCCTGACCCGTCAGGTCCCAGAGCGCGATGTCGATGGCGCTGATAGCCTCGACGTAAGCGCCCTTCTGGCCAAAGTCGCGCGTCAGGGCATAAAGCAACTCCTGGATGCGCACGGGCTGACGCGGGTCGCGCCCGAGGATTTGCGGCGCCAGCACAGCCTGGATGCAGGCCGCCACGGGTTCCGGCGGGCCATACTGGCCGCCCTCGCCCCAACCGACCAGACCCTCGTCGGTCTCGATGCGCAGCAGCAGGCTGTTGCGTTCCGGAAAGGCGCTCTGTGAAGAGAGGAAACGCGCCGCACCCAGCGGGGCGCGCAGGATAAGGGGTTCAACGCCGGTGATGCGCATACGAAGCTCCCGCCCGCTTCAGGGCAAGCATACCACCGGCAGGCAAGGCACGCAGGTGACGGGCCTGGCGGACGATTCGGCGGGCGATTTGTTGGCGGGCGATTTGATAAATCGCCCCTACAGATATCCGCACCATCGCGTAGGGGCAACATATCATGTCGCCCGTGTACCGCAGGACACAACAGGGCGGGCGATTTGATAAATCGCCCCTACGGATGTCCACACCGCGTAGGGGCGACATATCATGTCGCCCGTGTACCGCAGCATACAACAGGGCGGGCGAATTGTTGGCGGGCGATTTGATAAATCGCCCCTACATTGCGTCGCGCGCGCGCCTTGTCCCTTTCGATTTGACATAGAACAAGTGTACCGCTATACTTGACAGGAATGGATGTACTGCCAATCAGATCAGGGCCGCTGCGATGACCAAACGAAAAGGACTTTCAGCACGGCAACAGCACATCCTGCGCTACATGGACCAGTACATGGGCGAGCACGGTTACCCGCCCACGATCCGCGAGATTGGCGCCGCGACCCACATCAACTCCACTTCGGTGGTCAATTACAACCTGAACAAGCTGGTGCAGGCCGGTTATCTGGAACGCCGCGACAGGGTCTCGCGCGGGATGCGCCTGGTCAAGTGGGGCCGCGCCAACGACAACCTGCTGCGCGTGCCGCTGGCCGGGCGCATCGTGGCCAGCGCGCCGGTCGAGGCCTACGCAGACGGCAGCGGCGACATGCTGGACGTGGCCCCGGCCACGCTGGGCACCACCCCGCCCGGGAAGGTCTTCGCGTTGACGGTGCAGGGCGATTCGATGATCGACGCCATGATCGCCGACGGCGACATCGTGCTGCTGCGCCGCGCCGACACCGCCAGCAATGGCGACCTGGTGGCCGTCTGGCTGGCGGACGAGGAAGCCACCACCCTCAAGCGCTTCTACCACGAGGGCGAACGCGTGCGTCTGCAGCCCGAAAACCCGACCATGGACCCGATTTACGTCGACGCCGGCCAGTGCCGCGTGCAGGGCGTAGTCGTCGCCGTCATTCGCCACAGCCACTGAGCAATCGACATCACACCCTGATACCAGGTCTTTTAGGCCCCCTTTACCCCATGTCACCCGCCGCGTCGCCAACGATTTGTGGTCGGCGCGTGACGGGCGATTTGATAAATCGCCCCTACAGGTAGGGGCGCCATACGATGGCGCCCTCTTCCTGGAGGGAAAAGGATTTGGGGTGAAGGCGCTCCCGCGCTGGCCTGACGCGGCGCTTTCATGTAAACTGCCCCGCGTCACAGGCAGCATGCGGAGAAGCAAGGCATGGCGACCAGTTCGCGCACCTGGTTTTACAGCACACCCGAAGCGCGACCCTACTACATTGAGGAGCGCGTCAACCACACCCTGTGGAAGAACCGGTTGCAGACGCTCTTCATGCGCTGCGTGCAGGTCAGCGACCCCGTGCGCATGGAAGGCAACCAGGGCGGCAACCGGGTGATTTTTGAGTGGCAGCCGGGCGCCTGGTTCCGCCTGCGCATGCAGCAGGAAAGCCGCGAACTGATCGGCGTCATGCGCCAGATCCTGATGCTGCGCCCCACCTTCTCCTACGACGACCCGCAGGGCATGCACGTCGTGGAATGGCACTGCGACGGCGGCGAGGGCCGCTGGCGCGAAATCCAGGGCGACCCCCACTTTCAGGGGCTGCGCCTGCTGCGCGCGGGCTGAGGCCATGGGCAGCACGGTCATTCGCCTCGGCAAGGAGGGCCTGCGCACCACGGTCGAGGCCGACGGCCACAGCTACCACGTCGACGAGCCGCTGGAGGCCGGCGGCAGCGGCACGGCAGCCGACCCGGTCAAGCAATTGCTGGGCGCGCTGGGCTCCTGCATGGCCATCACCGCCCGGCTCTACGCGCAGCGCAAGGGCTGGCCGCTGGAAGGCGTGGAAATCGCCCTTGACGTCGAGCGTCGCCGCGGCGAGGACTATCCTGGCTACAGTGGTGACTCGGCCTTCGTACATGAAATCCGTCAGCAGATCACCCTGCACGGCCCGCTGGATGAAGCGCAGCGCCGGCGCGTCCTCGATATCGCCGGACGTTGCCCGGTGCACCGCATCGTCGAAAGCCCGGCACTCTTCGTCGACGCCGACAACGACGCCTGATCCGTCCGGCATGACCCGACAATACGACCTGGAAAAGGACCTGCGCGAGGCAGAGGCCATTGTCGCCGGTCTGGAAAACTACCTGCGCAGCGAGCCATTGTATGGCAGTGTGGGTGGCGGCTTCAGCTTTCAGCGCATGCCGGCCCTGACGGTGGGCGCGCTGGAACTGCGCCTGCGGCGCCTTGGCCTACTGGCCAGTGACAGGGCCAGGGCATTGCAGGCGCAGCGCGACGCCGTCCATGAAGAATGGCCGCTGCATTACCGGCGCAAGCTGGAGCGGGAGGCCCATTCGCGCCTGGATACCATGGGGCGCTACCTGCAGGACATGGCCGGCGAGCCGGCCCAGGCGGCCCGTAACTGGCAACCGGAGCTCTTGCGGCGCAGCATCGTCGAGGAGTTGCGTCGGGTGATGGCGCGCGCGGGACGCCATGAAGAGACCCTGGAGGCAAAGGCCCGGCGGACCGATGCCCTGCTGCTGACCATTGCCGACCAGCCCTGCGATTTTCTGTGGGACCCGCAGTTAGAGGCCGTTTACCCCCCTGCGGACTTCCCCTGGTTGTATCGCCGGCCGCGGGCCTGAGAGAGGAACACGCCATGACGGACGCCCTCGGCAAGGCGCGCGCGGCCCTGCGCGACGGAGATGCACAGAGGCGGGTCGGCGGCCTGCATTTGGTGCAGTCGCTGTCGTTGCAGACGGCGCTGCCGGAGGTGGGCGAACGACTGCGCTCGGACGGGGACGTCTCCGTGCGCTACCAGGCCGCGCGCACCCTGGGGCAATTTGCGGACCCGGACTCACTGACAGCGCTGCTGTGTGGCCTGCGCGACGAGGATATGTACGTGCGCGTGCAGGTGACTTCGGCCCTGATCCGCATCGGCGCGCCGGCGGTGGGCGGGTTGACAAAGGCCCTGGCGGATGCCCGCCCGGCGGTGCGGCGCGCGGCGGCCAAGGCCCTCGGCAAGATCGGGCATGCGGACGCGGACGCGTTGCAGGCGCTGGACGCGGCCCTCAAAGACGAGGATGCCGCCCAGCGACGTTTCGCCGCCCAGGCGCTGGGACGTCTGGGCGCGACGGAGTCGCTGGAGACACTGGGCGCGGCCCTGCGCGACCCCGACGCAAAGGTGCGTGACGCGGCGGCGACTGCCCTGCAAGGTCTGGGCGACGCGGCGCTACCGACCTTGTACGCGGCGCTGGATGACCCCGACCCCGAGACCAGTTTCGTGGCGGCGCGGGCGCTGGCGGGGAAGTTCTGAACATCACACAAGAACAATAACCAGGAATTTTAATCCGGCGGACCCGGGCTTCTCTTATACTGTCCGACTGCCCAGGCAAAGCAGACAGGCAGTGTGCGACCGACCCTGATGCAAGACTGTGCCATCCATAGCAAGGCCCGACCCTCACCGACATGCTGTCCATGTCCTTGCTGAGGGCTCTTTTCTGTCTGGCCGGCGTCTGTTTGCTGCTGGCCCCCACATCAGGCAGCGCCATGGTCAGCGCATCGGAACTCCCAACCGTGGGGGACTGCGGCTTCCCGGCGGACGGACACGTCGCGCATGCCATCACCTACACCCTGACGTCAGACTGCCCGACGGATGGCGACCTGCACGTGACGCAGGGCGCAGAGGTGACCATCATCAGCAACGGTTTTTGCTTCAAAATTCGTATTGAGGACGGCCAGGTGACGGTGGTTCACGAGGACGGCAGCAGCAGCAGCTACACCAGCGGGACCCTCTTTACCTGTTCGTCTGAATCGGGCAGTTCCCTGCCGTCCGAATGCTTCCAGCGTCTGGGAGCGATCGGCATCCTCTGTCGCGTCCCCGGGCCGGGAGCGACCATTGAGGTCTGGGGTATTTCATCCGACAGTACGGGTACGCGGCTGCTACGGGTTGTTGAATGGCAGGTGGATGCGGCCCGGCCGGCCGGGCCCGTTGCCGGCACGCCGGATGGCCGCGTCCTCGTGCGCGTTGGGCACGACGAGCACATCATTTTCTCAATGGGACCATCCCCCGAAGGCAAGATCCAACACGTCTTTCTGGAGTTCACCCTGAACGGGCGCGTCATCGGGACGCATGACACCTTCGGCGCCCCGCCCGCTGCGCCGGTTGCAGCAGCTGTCAACACTGGCGGCAAGAAAGCGCCGGCGATCTCGTCCATCCCCTGGTCGCCCGTCATCATGAAGCAGCCTGCGCGCGAGGACGGCTCCCTGGTCCACGTGGTGTGTCAGGGAGAGACCCTGTTTTCCATCACGCGGGCCTATGGCGTGCCCCTGCAGGCGCTCATCGAGCGCAACCGGCTGGAACCCGCCGGCGCCTGGATCTACAGGGGTCAGGCGCTGGTCATCCGTGAAGCGTCCAGGGATGTGGCCAGCGAGTCGGACGAGGATGAGGGCTGCGAGACAAACACTTACGTGGCGCAGGAGGGCGACACCCTGTATGCGATCGGCCAGGCGCTCGACATCCACCCGCGTTTCATCGCCATCCGCGACCAGATGCCACTTGTCTGGCAGGCCCTGGGCGCCGGGCAGGCGTTGTTCATCCCCGATCTGAATGCCCCGTCCAGCGACTGCGCGTTGGCAGGCCGGACAAGGCACGTCGTGCTGGACGGCCACACCCTGTATTCCATCGCCATCGTCTATGGCGTCGATCCCGGGGAACTCATCCGGCTCAATCAGCTGGCGGATGGCGGGAACCGGATTTATGCCGGCCAGCAGTTGCTTATTCGCACGGTAGCAGACTGACAGGCCGGAGACCGGCGAAGTTAAGGCAGTACGCCAAATTTTCTGTTAAGGTCGCCGGTCACATGGAAAACAGTTGCCGTTTCCGGCAACAACCTGCGTATGCTGACAGCCGGAGGAGCGCAAGCAATGCCGATCAGAAGAATTGCATTACTGTTGGTCCTCTTTTGTCTTCTGTTGGCGGCGCCGGTTAATGCGCAAGACAATCCGCCGGTCGAGGCCTGCGGCCTTCCCCTGACCGGTAACATTTACCAGTCTGCCAGCTACACACTCACATCGCATTGCGACCGCTGGTCGTCTCTGGTCGTCGACAACGGCGCGCAGGTCACCATTCAGCACAACGGTTTCTCGTTCCGGATCGCCATCGGCAATGGCCGGGTGACCACCATCACGCCGGCCGGCGTGCGCATCGACCGGACCAGCGGCATGATCGAATACATCGCGCGACAGCAGGTTGGCCCCGAAACCTGCGACCGCTTGCTGGGCGGAATCGCCTCTATCTGTGTTGCAGGAGCTCCGGAACGCGCGCCTGAAATCTGGGGAGTCGAGCCTGACGAACGGGCCAACTACCTCCTGCGCGTGACCCAGGCGCAGGTGGACGCCGTAGCCCCCGGTCAGCGTGTCACCAGCTCCGCCGATGGTCGCATCGCGCTGCGCGTCGAGCACGATGGCCATATCACCATCTCCATGGGTCCGGACCAGGAGGACAAGACCTTCGACGTCACCCTCGAACATACGCTTTCCGGTCAGGTCATCGGCAGCGCCGTCACCTATGACGGTCTGCCGGGCGAACAGGCCCTGCCCAGGCGCAGCGTCGCTGTTGTTCGTCAGAGCGCGCAGGAGGACGGCTCCATCGTCCACGTGGTGCAAACGGGTCACACGCCCGGCGCCATCGCCCGCGCCTACGCCGTCCGCGTTCAGGACATCGTGGACATGAATGATCTGCCCAACCGCAACCTGATCCACGTCGGTCAGGAACTGCTCATTCAGGAAGCGCCGCGGACTGGACCGGTGATCCACTTCGTGCGCTCCGGGGACTCCATTGAGGCCATCGCCCTGGCCTACGGTGTTGAGGCACTGGCCATCATTGAGCGCAATCAGTTGCCGAATGCCGGACTGGACCTGCAGAGCGGCCAGGGGCTGGTCATCCCCTACGAATTGCCGTCGGCAGAAAACGGGGAGGAAGACGCTGAAGTCAGCGCAGCGGATGGCTGAGTTGCGGAACCGCCGGGCCCGAGGCTGAAAGAGGCCTGGATTTGATCGAAACGATCAACGCCTGGTGGCGCTGACGATTATCAGCGGTGACGACCATGAAATCAGGCATCGCCACCCTGTTTTGCTGTCTGCTGCTCTTGCCGGCTGTGCCCGGCCTGGCCCGGGGAAACGCGCAGCCATCCTGTTTCCAGCGCCTGGGCGCGATCGGCCTGATCTGCCGCCTTTACGATCCGGAACTGGCCATTGAGGTCCGGGGTGTCGCGCCGGCGGAAGCAGGAACGCTGCTGCTGCGCGTGACGCAGACGCAGGTGGCGGCTGCAGGACAGGGGAACCAGGTGCTCGCCACGCCGGACGGTCGCGTCGCCGTACGTTCCGGGGCGGACGGCAACGTCAGCGTTTCCATGGGCCCCACGGCCGAGGGCAAGGTCCATCACGTCATTTTTGAGCAGCACCTGGGCGGCGCCGTCATCGCAACCTATGACAGCATCGCCAGTGCGCCCGGCGTGCCGGTGCAGGAGGTCGCGCCCGAGACAGTTGATGAGGGAGCCGACAGGTCCGCTGCGACTGGCCGACCGGCGGTGGTCGCGCGGCAAACCGCGCAAGAGGACGGAAGCGTCATCCACGTCGTGCGTCCGGGCCAGACGCTGCTGACGATCGCGCTGGCCTACGACATCGGGCTGCGGGCACTCATGGAAGACAACGATCTGACGGACAGCCTGTTGCTGGTCGGTCAGGAACTGCTGATTCCCGCGGCGCCGGAGGAGCAGCCGGAGCAACCCGACCACTGCGCGTTCTACGGCCCGGTGGTGTACGTCGTCCGCCCTGGCGACTCGCTTTACGGCATAGCACGGACCTTTGACGTCAAGCGGGAGCTGCTGTATATCCGTAACCAGTTGCCGGACAGGGGACGATTGTTGTGGGTGGAGCAGGAGTTGATCATTCCTGGTGTGACGCGGCCCGAAACGCGGGGGCGGGAGGTGCCTGCCGCCTGCGTTGAGGACAGCCCGATCCTGCACGTGGTGCAGGCGGATCACACCCTGGACGCCATCGCCCAGGCCTACGGCATCGAGCCCGAAGTCATTGTGGAACGCAACGACCTGGCGGCCGGTGGCAGTCAGTTGCGCGCCGGCCAGACGCTGGTCATCCGCGACCCTTCGGGCGTCAACGCGGCGGATCCGGAGAACCTTGACGCCCCCGCGGCGAGCGACGGTTGACCCTCCGCCAATTGATCGTGCGCGCTGTCGCGGACCGTTACTAAATCGCCAGAACTTTGGGTATTGTCGCCGCGGTGACATTACTGGAAAGCTCATGAAATCGCTGTTTCCAGTTGTAGTCGCCTTTTTCCTGCCGCTGCTCGTCATGCCCGTTCTGGCCCAGGGGAACCCCCCGGTCGGAGACTGCGGTTTGCCGGCGGGAGGCAGGATTGTCGAACCCGTAACCTACGTCCTCTCGGCGGATTGTTCGGCCTCCGGTCAGCCGAGCGTGGCCATGGGTCCGGTTGTCACCATTATCAGCAACTATTTCAACATGTGGGTCCACATCGAAGACGGCAAGCTTGTGCTTGCCGGCGCAGATGATGAAACGTTGCAATTTAGCGAGGGCACTGTGGCGACCATTGCGGGCCAGGTGCATGCGCTGGACTCCGACTGCTTCCGGCAAATCGGGGGCATCGGTCTGCTCTGCCGCAACCCTGATCCGGAACTGGCGCTTGAGGTCCGGGGAATCTCGGCTTCCGAAGCGGGAACGCTTCTGTTGCGGGTCACCCAGGCCCAGGTTGAGGCTGTTTCGCCCGGGAACCAGGTGCATGCATCAGCGGATGGCCGGGTCGCCGTCATCCTGTTGGCAGATGGCAACATCATCGTCTCCATGGGGCCTGACGACGCGGGCAAGGTTTATCATGTCATCCTGCAGCAGGGCCTCGCCGGACGCATCATCGGCACGGCTGACAGTGTGGGCGGGCCGCCTGGCACACCGCTGCCCCGGGCCGCTGCGGAGCGCACAGCCACGCCAACGGTCACGCCCATACCTGCCAGCACCGCCACGGCCACAAGCACTGCCATGCCCACGGCCATCGCCACGCCCACAGAATCGACAAGCGAAGCAGTCGCCCCCTGGAATCCCGGCGTGACGACGACCTTGTCGTCCACGTCGTGCAGGAAGGCGAAACGCCAAATGCGATTGCCAGGGACTACGAGGTTTCCCTGCAGCAACTCCTCGCACTCAACGAGTTGACCCGTTCAGGCGATCTGCTGCGTGTCGGGCAGGAACTGCTCATAGGTCCGGAAGAGCCAGCGGAGCGTCCTGAGCATTGCGCTGTCTACGACTCCGTCATACACGTCGTGCAGCCGGGCGACAATTTGTTCACCATTGCCTGGACATACGGCATACCCGCGGAATACATTTACATCCGCAATCAGTTGAGTGAAGGCGGTCGCCACTTGCTGGTGGGACAGGAAATTGTGATTCCCGGGGCGACCTGGCCGGACAGGCCGGAAGGCCCTGTACCCGAAGAGTGCGTGGACGACACGCCGCTCACCCACGTCGTGCAGGAGGGCCAGACCCTTGGCGCGATCGCCCTGGCTTACGGCGTCGATGTACAACGCATCCTTGAGAACAATCGATTGTCGAACGAAAACCTGATATTTGTCGGACAGGTCCTGGATCTTCGTGACCTGCCCGAAACTGGGCGTGAGTCCACCCCGACCGGCAACGGTTGAAGGATGCCAGGCAGGAAAACGGCTGCGCCTTCTGTAAGGCTTTAGTACGGTGTGTCCTGATATATCGCTGAATGCAGCAAAATATGCCTTGTTAACATACATTTGTTGGCGAGGAATAAAGTACAGAGTAAACTTGGCGCGGACGTTTGAGACCTCATCTGTCGCGCCTAGGCGGCCTGGGTGAAAGGATGACCTGTGAACCTGAAGCGAGGATTGCTTGCGCTACTGGCCTGCGTCCTGCTGCTCGCCGGCAGCTCGGCGCTGATGCAGGACAACCCGACGGCGGCTGCCTGCGGTCTGCCAGCGGCGGGACTGCTTTCGAATGCCGTGACCTACACGCTCACGGACCATTGCAAACAGGACGGGCCGCTTGAGATTGCCGCGGACGCGATAATCTCGATCAACGGCAACGGCCACAGCATTTCCGGCCCCATTGACGGCGGCGCTGTTTTCTCCGGTCTTGCAGGCAGCACGCTCAATCTGTCGCAATTGACCGTGAATGGCCTGGACCTGGACCGCAGGTCGCTGGTCAACACCAGCGGTGCGCTGACAACGACGGAAGTGACCTTCACCCGCAGCCAGGGCGGGCCCGCCCTGGACGCCGAAACCGGCGCGCAGGTGACCATGAATGACGTACTCTTCCTGAGGAACACAAGCAGTGGCGCGGATGCTGATGGCAAGGGCAGCGCCCTGAACGTCGCCAGCGGCGTCTCCGTCACCATTGAAAACATCGTGTTCCGGGACAACCTGTTTGGTGGCGCGGCGGTGGTGATCCGTGATGGCGCGACCGCCTTCACGGTCAGCGGCTGCCTGACTTTTTCCGGCAACATCCCCTACAACGTGACCGGCTCCTGGACTTCCGAGGCCGGCGGCGCCTGCAGCGGCGAGGTGGGCAACGACGGTCTGGCCACAACGCCTGAACCCGAGACCCTTTCCTGTGGCATTCCAGGCAGCGGCATACTTGACCAGTCCGCCAGTTATACGCTCAGGTCCGATTGCGAGAGCTTCGGCCAGTGGCTCCTCTCGGAGGGCGTGGAAATATCAATCACGGGTGACGGCCACTTCATCCGCGGCGCGATCCCTGGCATCAACATTCTGACGGCGGCCAATGCCTCACTGTCCATGGAGAATCTGACGCTGGATGGCATCCGCACGGTCAATTTCGGCAACCTGAATGCCATTGACTTCGCCCTGCGCAACGCGCCCAGCCAGGCCATCCTGAACATGGGCGAGGCCAGCTTCACCCGGGCGCTTTTCGAGAACAACGTCAATATCGAGCCGCGCTATTCCGCCAGCGTCCTTTTCGCCTGGTCCGAATACCGCTCCAGCGTGGCGACCTTCACCGACACCATCTTCCGCAGCAATCAGGGTGGCGATGCTGCACTGGTGAACTTTCGCGATGGCGCCACGATCAACCTGGGCGGCTGCGTCTCCTTCGAGAACAACGCGCCGGCCGACAAGTTCTGGATCGTTGCGGACAGCAGCACGGGACCCTGCGGCCTGCAGTTCGGCCCGCCCTATATCGCCCAGGTGGTGGAGGGCCAGGAGCTGGCGGTGGCGCAGGCCGGCGATACATTCGAAGCATTTCGCCTGATCGAATTCCCCGGGCAGGCCGCGCCTGCGCCCACGGCTGCAGCCACAGCAGTGCCAGCCGCCACGCCGGTCACAGACGACTGCTTCCAGAATCTCGGCGCCATCGGCAGGCTGTGCCGCGTTGCCGGCACTTCGGTGACCACGATCGACGTGTATCGCATTGAGAGCGACAGCACGGGCACCTTCCGACTGCGTGTGACGCAGACGGACGTTGACTACACCGAAAACGGCAA
>JAGWBD010000153.1 GCA_021296065.1 Anaerolineae bacterium | reverse complement strand
CGTGGGCCGCGTTTCGCGATGCCACGGTGATGCCTACGCCGACTTGAATGCCAAAGACGTTGTGCGTCGTACCGCTCAGTTTTGGATTTCTACGCACATTGCCATGCAGGTCCAGGTGCCAAATTTGTGTGAAGTCCTTTAGCAATTCTCGTCGCATACCATCAAGCGCGAAGCCATCAACAAAACTGTTGTTGCTAATGAAACAGACGATGCCGTCTCGCCCTTCCAGCCTGTCACTCGCCCATCTGAAAAACTTGACATAGGCATCGTAGAGTTGCATTTTCAGAGTTGCCTGTGAATCAGCCGCGTATGTCTCTCTGATCCTCCGATCCACAACTTCATATTTGCGATTCTTGTTGTTGTCGTTCTCGTTGATCTGCCCAACGTTGTAGGGCGGGTTGCCGATCACCACGTTGATCTTCGCCGCCTTCTGCCGCTCTACCCGCGCGCTGTTGCGCTGGCTGAACTCCGGGAACATCTCCGGCATGTCGCCCTCGGCCAGGTCCAGCGTGTCCACGAAGCACAGGCCCTCGAAGGACTCGTAGCGCCCGCTGCGCTCGTGGTATTCGTGTTCGATGTTCAGGCTGGCGATGTAGTAGGGCATCAACATCACTTCGTTGGCGAAGAGCCGCTCGCGATAGAAGGCATCCAGCTGCGGGCGGTTCTCGCGCGCCACGCGGCGCAGCAGCTGCACCACGAAGTTGCCCGTGCCCGTGCAGGGGTCGATCACGCAGACGCCCTCGTCGCCCAGCTTTTTGCCGAATTCGCGCTGCAGCAGCTCGTCGGTGGCCGCCACCATGAACTCGACCACCTCCTGCGGCGTGTAGACGATGCCGTGCGTGTCGGCCACCCTGACGCTGAAGCCCTGGAAGAAGCGTTCGTAGATGGTGTTGATGAAGCGTTGTTTGTCGCTGAAGTCGGCGAGGCGGTCGGCGGCCCCCTCGATGGCGCGGTAGAAGCGGTCCAGCGAGCCGAGGAAATCGCGCCGGTTGAAGTCCCGGCTGGTCAGCGCGTCGATGACCTTCTCCACCTCGGCGGCGATGACGTTGCGCCGCACGAAGTTCTCCTGGTCGAAGACGCGGCGGATCAGGCGCTCGGTCAGCAAGTGCTGGATCAGCATCTCCTCGACGGCCTCGCGGCTGATGTTGGGGTTCAGCGCCTCGCTGCAGAGCGTCATGAAACTGGCGAAGGCGTCCACGAAGGCGGGGTTGTCTACGCGCGCCTTGTTGATGCGGTCCTGAATGCCCTGCGCCAGTTGCGGCACTTCATCGGAAAAGCGCTCGACCGCCTCCTCAAAGCTGCTGAAGTCCGGCGTTTCGTGGCGGTAGAAGCGGGTCAATAACGCCGCCAGACCCTTGCGGTCATTGCAATCGGCAGTGAGGATGCGGCGCTCGTTCTGGAACAGCACCGCGCTCTGCGTGTTTTCGAAGATGGTATTGCTGAAGGGGTAGCCAACGTCGCGCTTGTTGCGGATTTCGACCTCGAGGTCGTCGCCGGCGTCCTTGGCCTCCCAGTAACCGTGGGGAAGTTGCCAGCTGTCGCGCAGCGTGCCGTCCGGCCGCAGGCGACCGCCGCTTACCGGCAACTCCTCTACCAGGTTCCACTTGCGCTTGCGCGAGGTATCGCGCAGCAAACTGGCGAAGGCCGTGCGCAGGCCACCCTCGTTTCGGACGCCCTGTGCAGTCAGGTCCGCCAGAGACTTCTGGTAATTCCGGATGGCGGCGTCAGTGGGTTTGATGGTCACGGTCGTCATGGCGACAACATTACCACAACGCCAATAATGGCTTTGGCGAAGGCAGTTTCAGGCGCAGTAACACACAGGGCGCCCCCGTCGAGACGCCCCGCCTGCTTTATCTTGCCTGACCTGCCCTACTGGAAAATATACGCAGACTCACCGTGCTCGGCAGCGTCCACACCCGGATCCTTAACGCTACCAAAACGTGCCGGGCGGCAACAGCGCGTGCACGCCGCGCACGTAGTTGACGATCTGCGTCACGCGCAGGTCGACGGTCAGGCTGGCCAGCGCCAGGGCCTCGTTGCGCGAGACGGCCAGGCGCGAAGCCATCAATGTCACCATGGCGCCCAGCGCCGCGTTGGCCGCCTGCTGCAGGTCGCGGTGGTAGCCGAGCGTCATCGTGCCCGCGGGCGTCTCGGCCCAGGGCGTGTTGATCGGCGAGTTCTCGTGTAGCGTGAAGCGCAGCAGCGCGCGCTCCATGCCGCATTCGATGGCCGTGCTGGAGACCTCGCCGTCGCCCTGGCAGGCGTGGCCGTCGCCGGTCGAGAAGAGGCCGCCTTCCACCGCCACCGGCAGATAAAGCGTGCTGCCGACCACCAGTTCCTTGCAGTCAATGTTGCCGCCGTTGACCCGCGGCGGCCGCGTGCTGTGGATGCCGGGCTTGGCGGAGGGCATGCCCATCACGCCCGGAAAGGGGCGCATCGGCACATGGACGCCGCTCTGGTTGCGCGCGACCAGGCGCGCCATGTCCAGCTGCCAAAGGTTCCAGTGCATCTCGCCCAGGTCGCCGAGGGGCTGGCCGTCCTCCTTCAGCCAGTCGCCGCCGCCGCTGTTCCAGCCCCAGTCGGCGGTGACGATTTCCTCGACGGCGATGCCCAGCATCATCCCGGGCTGCGCGCCGCGGACGTAGACCGGGCCGGTCAGCGCGTGACCGCCGTCCAGTTCGGGGTCCCATGGCTCAAACTGGACGACGGGGGGTCCTGGTGCTGCGGGCATGTTGACGCTCCAGGCGGCGTCGAGGGTGACGAAGTCGACGGCGTCGCCAGGGTCGATGGTCAATACGGGCGCCAGGTCCTTCGACCAGTGGCCGTGCAGGTTCTGGCGAACGGGTTCAAGCCGGTGCAGGGTCATGTCTTGTCCTCATTTGGGTCCGGGGCTTCAATGACAATCGTTCCCAGGGGAACCCGCGCTTCGGCGAGCAACTGACCGTCAGGGTCACGCACGGGCATGCGCATCCTGTCGCTGCTGCGGTACAGGCCGGTGGAGACCGCATAGCGCCCGGGCGCCAGGTCCGCAGGCAGCGTAAGGCGCCAGGTCTCACTGTCAGTCAATCCGCTGTACCACAGGCGTGTTGGCAAGCGCAGACCCAGCGGCGGCTGGTCATGGTTCCACCAGGTTCCGTTTGTTTCATGGATGAAATGCAGGAATTGCACGTGGTCTTCACGACCGTCTACGCTGCTGCTCCAGCCAACGGGGATTTCCAGGGAATCGCCAGGCCTGGCGCTGGCGGGAATCGCGATTGGGTTGAGAGAGAATCCCTTGTCGAACACGGCCAGGGGACGGGTCACGTTGTTCGCCGCAGAACTGCGCAACACCATTTCGCCAAGAATGACCTGACGTTCATTTGCCAACTGGTGATCGCTGGCAGTGACCGGCTACCACAAA
>JAGWBD010000037.1 GCA_021296065.1 Anaerolineae bacterium | reverse complement strand
AGACCACGCTGTGCATGCCAAGAAAGCCGAAGACCTGGACGAAGAAGTCATTGAGCAGTTTCGTGCGAAAGACGCTGCGGTGGGAAAGTTCGTGGACGCCGTTAACATTGAATCCGTAGAAACTGCCGTGCACAAACACCAGCAACAGGGTTACCGGCCAGGGGAAATGCAGCGACGAATACCAGGCCGCGCCTCCGCTTAACAGGAACAGGCCAAGAATTCCCAGGGTCTGCACAAGTCCCTTGATGTCGCTGCGACGATTGAGAGAGGCGAGAGTCTCGCGCGGCAGGGGCGTCCGGTACCAGTCAACCCGTTCACCTGGATCAGGCCGCATGGCCAGGGGGCGCGGGCGTTCCGCGTCGGGATCAATGGGACGCGCCAGGTCCCCGACACCGCCGCAGGAAACACCGGGATTATTCCCCAAAAGACTATCGAGCTTCGGCGTCACCAGTCACTCTCATGCAAGTTCCCGCACCTGGCCAATGATGTTTGGCCAGGTGCGGAGTGTAGCGAAACCAGGCTTAGCCTTCCATACGCGCGCGCAGGTTGGCCTTCGCTTCCGACAGTTCCTCGTGGCCCGCAGCGAGGCCATCCTCCGCGGAAACGGAGTTGTTCATAATGTTGCCAAGGTTGCGCATGAAGATGCTCTCGAGCTCCGAGAAGTTGGCTGGCGAAGGCACCGGTTTGATGTCGTCAAGGCTCTCGAAGTAATAATGCGCGCTCTTCGGGAAGGCGTTGAATTCTTCTGTTAGCGTCACCGATTCGCGCGCGGGTAACGAGGTGCCGGCAGCAACAGCGTCGAGGTCAGTCTGGATGCTGGTAAGGTCCTTGATGAGTTCCATGGCCAGGTCGGGATTGGGCGTGGAGCTGGTTACGGCCCAGCCACCGGAACCGAAGACGGTGGTGCCGGCGAGCTTGCGCGGCCAGGGCGTGATGTCTACATCGTAGAATTCGTTGGCGATGTAGGTCGTGAATGGCCAGCGACCGGCAGCGCTCATGGCCGCACGTCCGGACACGAAGAGCTCGGTCATATTGGTGCCAAAGACGTCGGGTGAGACGCCGTGCTCATGCACCAGCGAGTGCAGAAACTGTACCGATTCCAGCATCTTCGGGTCGTCGAGGTTGGAGTCGCTCCAGTCCTCTGTGATCGTGGCTGTCTCGTTGGTGTGCCACCAGGGAGTCAGGCCAAAGTTGAAGTAAGGGATGGCGAAGCCAAAGACCTTGTCGCCGCCCTCGCCACTGGTCAGGGCCTGCGCGGTGGCGAGGAAGTCGTCCCAGGTCCAGTCGGACGCCGGATAGTCAAGGCCGGCTTCATCGAACATGCGCGGGTTGTAGTGGATAATCATGTTGTTCCACTCGCGGGTGAGATAGTAGGTGGTGCCTTCAGGACCGCGGGGGACCTTGAGCGCGTTGTGAAGCGAGGGATGCACTTCGTCGACGACGGCCTGCAGTTCCGGATCGTTGGCGATGTAATCGTCCATCGGCAGCACGAGACCCTGGAAGATGCTTTCGGCGGTGCCCTCGATTGCCAGCGCGATCACGTCAACTGGCAGCCCGCTGGCAATACGCAGTGCGAGGTTGGTGATGTACTGGCCCCAGCCCTGCGGCCAGGGCTCGTAGACGTCTTCCACGACAACGTTGGGATAGCGCTCGTTGAAGCGGCTGATTGCGGAGCCGAACATCTCCTGCTGCTTTTCACCGCCGAAGTTGTAGATCGCCATCATCGCTGCGGTGTCAGCCGGTGGCGCGTCCTGTGCCAGCATGCCGCTCACCGGCAGCCCAAGTGCTGTGACCGAGGCGGCCGTAGCTGCCGTGGCCTGCAAAAACTGACGACGTGAGAAGTTCTGTCCCGGTTCCATTTTTTCTGCTCCTCATGTGTTCTCACACTTGCAATTTCGAGTCTAACGCAACTTTAACGGTTGTCAAAAAAACGGGCTCCCGCCCGGGGCACTGGAGTTGAATCTCGCCTGTGATATGATTGCAACGTTGCGTGAAACGTATGTCCCGTGGTTACACAGGAGCGCAGCGGGCCCATGTTTTTCCTTCATGGTTATATCGGCCGGGCCGAGCGCCGGGAAGCGGACCGCAAGTTGCCGCGCCTGATGTTCGAGGGCCTGCTGCTGGGCGGCACAGGGCTGGGTGTACTGGCGCTGGTCTTTGAGATTGCGGCCGATGCCTTCAGCGTGGCGGCCTACCAGACGCTGCTGGCCATCGATGGCGCCCAGGGCTATCACGAAATCGCCATGCTGGCCTTCGCGGTGCTCTCGGTGATGCTGTTTTTTGGCGTCGTTCCCGCCTACAAGGCTGGCGCCTATCTGCGGCCCAACGCCGGCGGCACGGGTCCGCTGGTGGAGGCTATCGGCCCGCCGCGCATGCGCTTCCTCTCCTGGGTGGGCACCAGCCTCTTCTTCATTGACGCGGTGCTGACCATCATCATCAGTTCCATTTCGGCCTCGGACGTCACGCTGCTTATTTTTCCCGAACTGGCGCCATGGCGCATCACCATGGCGGAGGCCTACGCCTTTTTCATCATGGCCGTGCTGTCAATTGTTGGCCCCAGACGCGCCGTACCGCTCTTCCTGGTGGGGGGCGGCGCCTTCACAATCTTCACCATCTTCGCGCTGTCCTGGGTGGCGCTCAACGCCGCAGCGCAGCCCGGCCTGGCGGATGCCGTGCCGGCCATCGTTCAGGGTCTGGAAAACAGCGGTGTGGTGACGCACGTGGTGGAGGCCAGCAGCGACGTTTCCACCCTGTCCGCGGGGCTGTTTTTCCAGTTTTTCCTGCGCTCCATGAGCAGCGCCATGCTGGGTTTCTCCGGCTATGAAGTCATTCCGGCCAGCGGCAAGCACGCCGCGCGTCCGAAGTGGAAAGTGATCAACACGGCGCTGATCATCGCGGCCGTTTTCCTGATTGGCACGGGCATCGTTCAGCTTTTCGCGGCTTCCACCTGGCGCATTCCGGCGACGGAAGGCTACAGCACCCTGCTGATCCTGTACGAACTGATTTTCGGTTCCGGCACGTCCCTGTTGGGGGTGGCCGGCATTTTGCTGGCCTTCATCCTGTTGCTGGCGCAGGGCGGCGGCTACGTCGGTGGCGCGGCGGTGGCGGCCAACGCCGCGCGTCTGGGCAGGTTGCCGCGGCAGTTTGAAGATGACCGCGTTGGCGTGGTGGTGATCTGGGCGGTGGCGGCCATTCTGATTCCGGTCATCCGGACCGTCACCAGGGTGGAAGCGTTTTACGCCTTCGGCTTTGTCAGCGAATTCGCCATGGTCAGCACCACCATTTTTCTGGTCGGCGATGACGTGCTGAAGAAACGCGGCATTCAGCCAAAGTCTTCAGAGTCAAGGGCCCTGCGCTTTGCGGGGTTCCGTGGCATGGTCGCCAGCTACGCAATGCTGCTGGTGCTCATCACACAGAAAACGGATGCCATCCTGCCGATTGCCATCGGCGCCTCCTGCATATTGCTGTTCCAGTTGTTCGTCCACCGCGGCGGCATTCGGCGCATCTTCCCGGTGTCTGATGAGGAAGTTCGCCTTTCGGAATTGCCTGGTCGCCTGCGTCTGTACCGCTGCGGACGTGACAGGGCGCGGGACGAAGCGCGCCAGCACGGCATCGCCGGCCGGATGGAGCAAATGATCAGCAGCGGCGCGCTGGTCAAATTCAATGTTGAACCGCAGCGCATTCGCCGTTTGATCGCCCATACCCACGACGTATTGCCGGAGGCCTGGCTGCTGGCCAGGGTGGCGCAGCACCACGGCGAACGCATAGAGGAACCCAGTGAGGAACTGGAGGCCTGTTTCCACGCTGCCTGGAGCAGTCAGGAAGATTTGCTTGCAACCATAGAGCACTATTCGCATTACGGCATTTTCACCTTCATAGACAAGTACAGTCACAACTGGGCGGGCGTTGAACGCGACGAGGCCCAGGTGCAGCATTACATGGTCCGCGCCCTTTTCCCGCGAACCCCCGAGGAAGAAATCTGGCAGGAGTTCCAGGATTTCAACTGGGAAGAACAGCCGGAGGCCGTGTGGCAGTTCTCCGGTCAGCGATACTCCTGGGCCAAGGACCAGTGGCCCAACATCAGCGGGCCCATGACCACCATGTGGACGCTGGAAGACCTGGGCTTGCTCGACCAGGTGGACCCTGAACTGGTGCAAAAGCTGCATGAAGCCCGGCGCTTGCCTGAACGACTGGAACGGGTGTATCCCCTTGATGATGATCACCTGGACCACAATGTCGAAGATGACCAGCCCGGGGGATGACTCTGGCAATCCATTGGCCGCACAAGGGGTGCGTCTTCCGCCGCCGGGCTGTTGAGGGCCTGGTCGCTGCCTGACGTGAAACCCGAAACGGGCAAGCTTCGCAATTTGCGCTTGCGCCCTGCCTTGCCGGTGGCGCTCCTTGTTCTTTTGACCAGCATATACATGATGACCTGGAGCGGACGCATCAACAGCAACGATGCCTTGCTGTTGCTCAACGCGACCGGGAGCCTGGTGCGTTTTGGAGACATGCGCGCGGACCTGGCGGCAGGGAACGTGCCTCCGGCGCCCGGCGACTTGCAGGTGTCGGCCACGGGGCCGCCCTTGCCGGACATTCGGGTGGAACCCCTGCAGCCGGTCCTTGCGGCTCCGTTGTACTGGCTGGCGCTGCAGCTGCCCGGCATCGGGTTGGCGCATGCCGTGTACCTGTTCAACGTGTTGGTCAGCGCGGCAGCCGGCAGCCTCTTTTTTCTATATGCGCGAAGCTGCGGCTACAGCCAGGCGGCTGCGGTTCTGGCAACGCTGGCGCTGGGGCTGGCGACGATTGTCTGGCCATACAGCGACAGTTTCTTTCAGGCCCCGTTGGCACTGTTTATGATATTGCTGGCGGCTTACCAACTGGAGCGCCTGCGCCGGCAGGGATGGTCCTCGCCCGTCGCGATTCTGCTGGCCCTGGCAACGCTGCTGCTGCTAGCGCTTTCCCACCAATCTGCCGTGCTGGCCTTGCCGGCCTTACTGATCATCGCCTTGCCGAAAGGGTCGGCATTTCGCGGCCTTCGGAGGCGTATCGCATGGCTGGCAATGGTGCTGCTCCTGACTCTTGCGGTCTTACTGGTCGTTGGTCCCAGGTTTCACAAGGAATTGCAGACCCTTTTCAGGCATCTTGGTCGACTCGACGTCGGTGAGCAGGCCAGGCGAATTCACAGTTACCTGATCAGCCCGGGCGGCAGCCTGTGGGGCACGTCACCGGTGCTGTTGCTTGCCTTGCCCGGCAGCTGGATGTTGTGGCGCGAGCGGCGTATTAGACCGGTGTTGGTCGGGCTGGTTATGATGCTGGTCTTCGCACCGGCCAGTTCCCTGTATCTCGACAGCCAGTGGTTCGGCGGGCTGTCCTGGCCTCCCAGGTTTCTCTTTCCGGTCGTCCCTTTCCTGTTGCTGACCGCCATGCCCGTCTTCGAGTGGCTGGTGCGCAGGCCCCGTTCGCGCGGCCTGGTTGTGCTTGTGTCGCTGTTGCTGGCGTACAGCGTCTGGGTACAGGTGAGTGGGATCTCCCTGCCCTGGGAAGCGTATGGTCAGGCGTTGCCACCCGAATCCGGAGGCTACGGCGACTGGGGCGGCGGTCTCAATGTGCTGCGCTGGTTGCGTTGGGTTGTGATTCCGGGGCTGTGGGGCCAGCAGGCATGGGACTTCGCCTGGTTGCGGATGCAGGCGCCAGCCTGGCCCCTGCTGTTTGGCGCGACGGCGGCACTGGCGGCGCTGCAGATCCGGACCCGTTTGCGGCAGGACGTTGCAAAGGCGGGCAACCGTCGCCTGATGTCAGGCTTGTATCCCCCGGTCATGTTGGGCGCCATGCTCGCGGCGCTGGCGTTTCTGCCGCCGGACCCGCTCTATGACGCGCCAAATGACGACCTTGCCAGTCTGCTGCAAAGTCTGCAGCAGGAAACCACGCCAGATGACATCGTGTTGCTCAATGACCTGGAGCTGGAACGCTATCTGGTGAACTACTTCAAACTCGCCGGCCCCCGACTTGTCAGTCTGCCTTTCCATCCTGGCGAAAAGGGCAGCCCGGAGCAGCCGGCCAGGGTTGTCTCAGACAATCCGGAGGCCCTGTTGCAGGGGAGCAGTATGCAGCAAATCACTGCGCTGGCCGCTTTCCGGGAGCGCCTCTGGTTGCTGGCCGGCAATGGCCCCTGGCTTCCCTGGAGCGTTCGGCCCGTCGAGCGTTACATGGCCCGCAACCATTTTCCGGTTCGGGAAATCGAAAGCGGGCCACGCGCGCGCCTGATCGAATACGACACAAGCATCGCCCCGGACCCGCTCCTGCCGACCGTGCCGGACAGGCTGACGGGCCTGCGTTATGGCGAGGCGATTCAGCTCATCGGCTATAACCTGCCGCGCGGCCTGCAGTACGTGCCGGGTGAAACCCTGCCGGTCACCTTTTTCTGGTATAGCGACGCAGCCATCGAAGACTCCTGGACCGTCGCCTGGTTCCTGGCCCGGCCGGACGGACCCCCTGCCGTGCAGGGTTGGGACAGCGCGCCACAGGCCGGGTTCCTGCCGAGTACGGACTGGCCGCCCGGCGTTACCCAAACGGACAATCGCGCCCTGCGCCTGCCGCCGGACCTGCCGACTGGCGAGTATCAGATTCTGGTCGTGCTGTATCGCGTTGATGCGGCAGGCGAAATCATACGTCTGCCTGTCCATGGGGGGCAAACGCGGGATGACCGCGTTGGCCTGCTGCCTGAGTCCATCCTTGTTGTTGAGCGGGACGCATAAGGCACACTCAATTCAGAATGGCCTGGCCGACAATTTCCGGCCTGCCTTCCAGGCCGCAATCGATTGTGCAGCCGGCCTGAAGTAAACTGCAGTTGACGCAGGAGGAGGACGAGATGGAAACAAGGCGCTTTGGGCGCAGCGGACACAGGAGTTCTATTGCAATTTTTGGTGGCGCGGCCTTTCACCCCCTGATCGATGCCGCCGAGGCGGAAGAGGCCCTCGACCTGGCCCTGGCCGCGGGAGTCAACCACTACGACTTCGCCGCGTCCTATGGCGCTGGCATGGCCGAAACGCGCCTTGGTCCCTGGCTGGCAAGGCATCGCCGGCAGGTATTCGTCGGCACCAAGACCGGCCGGCGCGACTATGGCAGCGCCTGGGCCGAGATCAATCGCTCTCTGGCGCTGTTGCGATGCGAACAACTGGACCTGGCGCAGATTCATGGCGTCGTTGACGATGACGAACTGGACGCGGCAACCGGCGCGGATGGCGTGTTGAAGGCCATGCAACGCGCGCGCGACGAAGGGCTGACCCGTTTCGTTGGCATCACCGGGCACGGCTTGCAGGCCCCGCGCCTGTTCTACGAGGCGCTGGAGCGATTCGATTTCGACAGCGTACTGTTTCCGATTAACCCGGTCCTCTTCGGCATCGCGGACTACAGGTGGCACGCCGAACGTCTGTTGGCGCGTTGCCAGGAAAGGGACGTGGGTGTGATGGCCATCAAGTCCATTGCCAGGGGGCCCTGGGGTGACAAGGGAAAACGCTGGCACACCTGGTACGAGCCCTGGGAAACGCAGGCGAGGATTCAGCAGGGCGTCAACTTTGCGCTTTCGCAACCCGGCGTGACCGGCATCCCCATGGCGGGTGAGACACGTCTCTTGCCCATGTTGTTGCAGGCGGCGGAGGGTTTCACGCCCCTGTCACATGCGGAACAGGAAGCGCTGATCGCCGCCAGCGCAGGGCTGGAACCCATTTTCGCCTGAGACGGGGTCAGGATGCCAGCGAAAGGGTCGTCAGCAGGCAGGCATCGTCAGGGCACCTGGTCGACAGACGCCAACCGCTTTCGAGGTTGTACCAGCCGTAGCGCAGGGCAAGCTCACCGGGGCTTTCCGCTTCAGCAAGTTGCAGGGGGTGGCGGGTGACGTAGCGCTCGCCGACCTGCCAGAATTGGGTCGGCAAGTCCGGCGGCACATCGCCCTGGCCGACGATTTGCTCCCCTTCGCTGTCCGCCGTCGCTTCCAGAGCGTGCAGGAAGACGTGAAGGTCGGGCTCCGGCCTTTTCGTCACTTCCCAAAGCAGGGAAAAGTCCGTCTCGTCCCGCTCCCAGGCCAGCAACTGGATTGCTTCTCCGAACAGCACCGGTTCAACAACCTGCGCCAGACTTGCGTCGCGGTCGTCACCGTCGCTGAAAGCGCCGGCATCCAGAATCACGGGATCGACTTCCAGGCCGTCGGCGTCGACGCCTGGCAGGGCGTACCCGTCAGGATACTTCCACCAGCCAATGTGAACGCGCAGGGCTGTGCGACCGGACAGATCGTCCGGAATTCTCAGGTCCCAGCGGTCTTCATAGATCAGGCCGGCTTGCCAGCGCGACGTGCGTAGCGCGCCACTGCCCGGATGGCCGTAGCGGTTGACCAGTATACGATCCTCATTGTCCAGCAGGCGCAGGAAGAAGCTGAAGTCCCGTTCCGAGGGACGCCGGGGCCGCCAGTAAAGCGTTACCGGCAGGACGTCGCCGGGAGCAAGGCGCCGTTGTTCAAGCCGGTAGCCCAGCAGGTCCACGTCACCAAAGCGGAGGGGGAGCGGCGATGCGTCTTGCGGCAGGCCGGCGACGATCGCCGGCGGCGCGTAGGCCGGCCGGATACTGACAAAGGGCAGCGCTACAGCGACGACGCCCAGGGCGACTACCGGAACAGCGGCTGGCACTCGCAGCCTTTGAATGCCGAATGCCAGCAGGGTCATGCTGGCGGCGCTGGCGGGAAACAGCAAGCGCCCCTGGGTGGCGGCTGTCTGGCGCGTCCACAGGACGAGGGCAATGGCAAAGAGGGCAAGACACAGGGTCAGCAGGGCCGCAGGGACCAGAGAGGCGGGCTGTCTTCGGCGCTGCCACGCCTGGAGCAGGAGGCCCGCCGCGGCGACCAGCACAACGACGTCCATCACGAGGTAAAAGGGGGCGGGACTGAAGACGTTGAACCAGCCGAAGATCCCCCAGTAGCTGTGACGCAGGCCGCGAAATTCTTCGCCCAGCATGGCTTCCAGGGAAGGCGCGGACCTGCGCCCGACGACGTCCAGCATGTTCTGCGAACCCGTAAATTCGCCGTAGAGGGTCAGGTTGCGCGCATACCAGGGGCCGGCGAGGACAAGCCAGATCACGCCGGCCAGCAGAACAAGACGCAGCAACTCGCGGTAACTGTTGCTGCGTCTGGCGAGCCACAGGGCCGCCAGTCCCACAGGTGCATAGAGCAACAGGCCACTTAACTTGGCCATCGTGGCGAGGGCCAGCAGCAGGGCCAGAGTGACGCTGCGGCGCGCGTCCAGGCCCACGCGCAGCATGGCCAGCATTTGCCAGATGGTCAGGCTGGCCAGCAGCGTGACCAGATTGTCGTTGTTGACCGATGCCGAGATGAACAGGAACTGGGGATTGAAGGCCACCAGACCTGCAGCCAGCGTGGCCAGACGGGCAGTGTTCACGCCGGTCAGGGTGGCAAATTCCCGCGCAGCCAGCCAGACGGCGGCGACGCTGCCGCAGGCCAGCAGCAGGCTGAAAACACGGGCGACGTAAAGCGCCAGAACACTGTCACGCAGGGGCGGGGCGGGGTGATCATGCAGAAAGACATTCTGATTGTCGATTGCGGTTGGATCGCCCACGATTGCATGCGGATTGAAACGCATGTGGCCCGGCAGGTCGCTGGTGTCGAAGGGTGAGATCAATGACGCGACCAGAATGTAGTAAAGCGGGGGTTGACTGCCCTCCTGGCCCCAGGGCGTTTTTTCACCCGGCACCTGCAGGGGCAGCGCGCGATTCCTGCTGATGTAGTCCGCGAAGGCGAAGTGATAGGACTCATCCGGCGCCTCAAACAGGGGCACCGACCAAAGGTAAAGCAGACCGGCCAGTGCAAAGGCGATCAGCAGGAGGGGCGGTGGCGTGCCTCGAATGCGGTCAGTGGGCCCTGACACTGGCAGGACTGGCCTCAAAGCGTTCGCGGGCCTCTTCGATGTAGCCCAGCGACTGGTGGCGGAAATAGGTGTTGTAGAGTTCGGCGTAGTGCCCGCTGTATTCCAGCAGGGCTTCGTGGTTGCCTTCCTCAATGATTTCACCCTCGCGGAACACCAGGATGCGGTCCGCGCTGCGCACGGTGCTGAGACGGTGTGCGATGAGGATGGAACTGGTCTGTGACAGGATCAGGTCCAGCGCTTCCTGAATCTGCAGTTCCGTGAAGGGGTCGATGCTGGCCGTCGCCTCATCAAGGATGAAGATGTCCGGCTTCTGCAGCAACACACGTAACAGGCTGACGAGTTGGCGCTGACCCATGCTCAGGCGCGTGCCGCGTTCGCCCACTTCGCTCAGCAGCCCTCTGGGCAGGGATTCCAGCCATTCGCCACCACCGATGCTGCGCGCCACGGCTTCAATTTCAGCGTCACTCAGGTCCGGTTGGCCGTAGCGCAAATTGTCCGCGATGCTGCCGCTGAACAGAAAGGGCGACTGGGGCACGATGCCCAGGCGGCTGCGCCAGGATTGCAGGTTGAAGGAGCGGATGTCCTGGCCATCAACCTGCAATCGGCCGCCCTGAAATTCGTAGTAGCGGGTAATGAGGCGGGCGATGCTGCTCTTGCCGGCGCCGGTGTGGCCGACCAGGGCGACGTTTTCGCCGGGCCGAATCTCCAGGTTGAAATCCCTGAACAGGACTTCGTCGTGCGAGTAGCCGAAGGTCAAATTCTCAAACACGATGTGACCCTTCAGGGCCCCGACCGGACGGTCGTCGTCCTGCACAACGCTGTTTTCGGCATCAATGAGGGCGAAGACACGTTCGACAGCCGCCAGACCCTGCTGAAACTGGCTCCAGAAGGCGGCCAGGTTGGTGAATGGAAACCAGAAGCGGTCCACGGCCTGCACGAAGAGGAACCAGGTGCTCGCAGTGATGACAGCATCGAAGACGAAACGCGCGCCCACGTAGACAATCAGGGCGGTCACAAAGCCGCCCAGCGTGGTCAGGGCCGGAAAAATCATGGCAATCACCAGGCCGCGCTGGACATTGATGCGGTAGGAACGGCGATTGACGCTGTCAAACTCGCGATAGATCATGGCTTCCTTGCGGAAGTTCTTGGCCACGCTGATCCCGCTGACGCTTTCCTGAATCGTGTCATTCAGGACAGCCAGTTGACGGGAAGCCTGACGGGTGACCTTGCGCGCCATATGGCGAAAGGCCAACGCTGACATGACCACCAGCGGCGTCATGGCCAACAGCAATCCGGTCAGCAGGGGCGAACGTTCAAGCATGAAGTAGATGAGGATGAAAATCTGCAGCAGGCGCGAGACGATGTCACTGCTGACCATCACCACGTCGCCGAATTCCTGGGTGTCGCTGGTGATGCGGCTGACGACCTTGCCGGTGTTGTTCTCGTCATAGAAGGCCATGTCGAGGTTGACGGCGGAGGAAAAGGCATCCATGCGCATTTGCGCTATGACCCGACCGACAATGCGGGACAGCCAGCGTCGACGCAGCCAGTTGGCGACGTATTCGATGAAAGCAGAAACAAACAGGGCGACCAGCAACAACTGAAGCACGTTGTCCCCGGTCTCGCTTTCCAGTTCCTCGACGGCACTGACAATCACGACCGGGCGCAGGGCAAGCAGTATCGCCATCACCGTGAATGTGATGATGACGATCAGGCCTTGCCAGCGATAACGCGAAAAATAGCGGACGATGCGGCGAAACAGGGCTGCATCGCCGTACTGGCGATCAAACTTGTCGCCTTCCAGGCCGGAGAAAATCGCTACCATGCGCCGTTGTGTTCTGCCTGGCGGGTCTCCGCCGGAGCGGCATGCGATTCATAGCGATCAAAGATGCGGCGGTAGTCCTGCGAATGTTGCAACAGGTCTTCGTGGGGCCCCTGTGCAACGATTTCGCCCTGGTGGAGGACGACGATATGGTCGGCCCAGCGGATCTGCGACAGGCGATGCGTGATCAGAATGGTGGTGCGTCCCTTTGCAGCGGTCCAGATGGCCTGCTGGATCAGGTCCTCGGTCGCGCTGTCGATGGCGCTGGTGCTGTCGTCCAGAATGAGTACTGGCGGGTTGGTGATGAAGGCGCGGGCGAGCGCGACACGTTGGCGCTGGCCGCCGCTAAGCGTGACGCCGCGCTGACCGACCACCGTTTCGTAACCATCGGGAAAGGACATGATGAAGTCATGCGCCTGCGCCATGCGCGCCGCTTCCTCAATCTGCTCCTGCGTGGCATCTTCCACGCCGAAGCTGATGTTGTCGGCCAGCGAGCGGCTGAACAAAAATATGTCCTGTTCAATTATGCTGACCTGCGAGCGCAGACTGGCCATCGACCAGTCACGGACGTCATGGCCGTCGACCAGAATCCGGCCCTGGCGGGCATCCCAGGTGCGATTCATGAGACGCGTGACGGTGGTCTTGCCGGCACCGGTCTGGCCCACGATGGCCAGGGTCTGGCCAGGTCTTACGGAGAAGTTGAGTCTTTTGAGGCTGTCCTGCTCGCCCTGATAGCCGAAACTGACTTCCTCGAATCGGATGTCGCCCTGCAAGTCGCCGCTGTAGCCACCCTCGTTCTGGTCCATGTCGGTACGCGCCGTAATGAGCTCAAGGATGCGGCCGGCCGCCGCGTGGCCGAGCGCGATGCGGGGCAGGGTGAAAAGCGACATGAAGACCGGAAACTGGAAGAAAAGCAGGATCATGACGTAGGCCACGATGTCACCGGTGGTGATTTCACCGGCGCGGAAGAGAATAGCCGAATGGAACACACCGGCGAAGAGCGTCAACGGAAACAGCAGGTTGGACAAGTAACGCGCTTCCATCTCGCCCTGGGCGATGAATCGGTCGCGAAACGCGACGAGAAGGCTGTTGACCTGCCCCACTTCGGCGTCTTCGCGGGCGGCGCCCTGGACCACTTCCAGCCCTTCCAGCGACTCTTCCAGGCGGGCATTCATGACGCCGAAACTGCTGCGCACCTGACGCGCCAGCGGGTTGAGGCGACGGATGAAGAACACCTGGATCAGGACCTGCAGCACCACAAAAGTGACGGGAACGAGAAGAAGGTCCGGATGCACCGCCGGGCTGCCGATCAGCGGCATCAACATGAACATGGTGGAACCGATGAGCAGGTTGACGCCGGTATGCATCATCAGGCTCAGTTCGATGACGTCGTTGGTCACGCGCGCCATGGTCTCCCCGACCGGATGCAGGTCATGGAAGGCCATGCTCTTGCCCAGCAGGCTGGCATACAGCTCGTCCCGGACGTCACGTTCCAGGCGCTGGCCATAAATCTGGGCGCTGAAGTTGCGCAGGAACTGGACCACGGCCCGCAACAGGGAAGCGATGACGATTAACAGGCAGGCGTTGATGGCCAGCTGAAGGTTCTGCTGCTCACGCACGGCATCGAAGGCCAGGCCAACGTTGAGCGGGATGGAGATCCACAGAGCGGCGTTGGCGAAAGCGCCAAACACCATCAGCACGCCGACATACCAGTGGCGCAGCAAGTGAGACAGGATAAACAGGAGGGGACTGCTGTAATTGCCGGTGCGAACGCCGCCGGCCTGAAACTCCACGCTCATATTGTCAGTGATGTGCATGGCATGGACCCTATGTTAACGCAGCGGCAGGTCGCATGTAAGGCCAATTCCGGCGGGCGCCTGCCTGTGGACGGGCTGTCCCGAAATGCGTCACGTGCCAATCGGGGAAAATGAGTACAATCACTGCACTTCGGTTTCCGGCATGGCAGACTCGTGCACAAGCCCATGCCCTTCGAGAAATGAGGCGCAGCCATGAACGAGCCACGCGTGTTTGTCAGTCGTATTATCCCGGCGGCGGGCCTGGACCTTGTCAAACAGGCCTGCGACAGCGAGGTCTGGCCCGAACGCCTGCCGCCACCCCGCGAAGTCATGCTGGAAAAGGTGCGGGGCGTGGACGGCCTGCTGTGCCTGCTGACGGACCGCATCGATGGCGACCTGATGGACGCGGCCGGTTCGCAGCTGCGGGTCATCAGCCAGATCGCTGTGGGCTACGACAACATCGACCTTGCGGCGGCGCGTCAGCGCGGCATTCCCGTCGGGCATACGCCCGGCGTGCTCACCGAGGCGACTGCCGACCTGGCTTTCACGCTGTTACTGTCAGGCGCGCGGCGCATCGTGGAGGGCATGCAATACATTCGCGATGGCAAATGGGTCACCTGGGAGCCGGAGACCCTGTTGGGCGCAGACCTGAGCGGGGCCACGCTGGGGATCATCGGCCTGGGGCGCATCGGCCAGGCCATGGCGCAGCGCGCGCGTGGCTTCAACCTGCGCATTATTTCCTGTGATCCCGTGTTGTCCGATGAAGAAATACGCGATCGTGGCGCAGAGCCGGCCGGACTGGAGGACTTGCTGCGGCAATCCGACTTTGTCTCCGTGCACACGCCCCTGACGCCGGAGACCCGACATCTGATCAACGCAGACGCGCTGGCGATCATGAAGCCCACGGCGGTGCTGGTCAATTCGGCGCGCGGGCCCATTGTTGACCTGGTTGCGCTCGAAGCTGCCCTGCGTCAGGGGCAGATCGCGCATGCAGCGCTGGACGTGACCGACCCCGAGCCCATTGCGGCGGACCACCCCATTTTGGCGCTGCCCAACGTGACCATCGTGCCTCATATTGGCAGCGCCAGTGTGCGTACGCGCGACCAGATGGCCGAAATTGCGGCGAACAATCTGTTGGCGGGTTTGCGCGGCGAGCCCCTGCCGCATGCGGTGCCGGCGGTCTAATCGTCCCCTTCGATTTCGATGGCCATGGCGACCGCTTCGGAACCGCCAAGGCACAGCGCCGCCAGTCCGCGGCGCAAGCCCCTGCGGCGCAGGGCATGGATGAGCGTGACCAGTACACGCGCGCCGCTGGCGCCAAGCGGGTGGCCGAGGGCGATGGCGCCGCCATGCACGTTTAATTTATCCAACGGGACGGGGCAACCTTCCCGCTCCAGACCCTTGAGATCGGCCAGCACCTGAGCCGCAAAGGCCTCGTTGATTTCAAAGAGATCGACGTCATCCACCGTCCAGCCGGCGCGCTGCAAGGCCAGCGGAATGGCCTTGACCGGCGCGTAGAAAATCCAGGCCGGGTCCAATGCGCACTGGGCGCTGGCGACGATGCGCGCCAATGCTGTGTGACCCCTGGACGAAGCATAGCTGCGGCTGGCGAGCACCAGCGCCGCCGCCCCGTCATTAAGGCCCGGGGCATTGCCCGCGGTGACCTGCCCGTCGGGCGAGAAAGCCGGCTTCAGGGCGGCCAGTTTGTCCAGGGAGGTGTTTGGCCTGACGGGTTCGTCATGTCGGACGCCGTTGGGCAAGGGCTCGACTTCGGCATCGAATGCGCCGGATTGCGTCGCGGCATGCGCCAGGCGATGGCTGCGCAAGGCGAACTCGTCCATTGCCGCGCGGTCGACGTCCAGCTGACGCCCGATGAACTCGGCCGCGTCGCCCATACGCCAGTCACAGAGGTTGCACCAAAGACCGTCGGACTGCAGGGCGTCGCTCAACACAGCATCGCCAAAGCGACGACCTTCACGCATGCCGTGCTGCAAAAATGGGGCCTGGCTCATGCTCTCGCTGCCACCGGCGACGTAGAGTTGACCCGCTTCGCTGCGAATGGCGCTGGCCGCCAGCATGACGCTTTTCATGCCGCTGCCGCAGGCCTTGTTGATCAGGGTGCCGCCGACCGTCTCCGGGAGGCCGGCGCCGAAGCTGATCTGGCGCGGCAGGGCGAGGCCCGTACCAGCGCTGACGACGTTGCCAACAAACACTTCGTCGATATCTGCCGGCGAAACGCCGCTGCGGGACACGGCCGCGCGCAGGGCGTGGCTGCCGAGCGTCGCCGCGTCATATTCCGCCAGGGCGCCGAGCAAACGTCCCTGGGGTGTGCGCGCCGCTCCCAGAATCAGGGCGTCCAGATCACTGCTCATGCCAGATCTCCCTGAGTTCCCGGCCGGTATTCTCAAGCGAATCCGGGATAACGCGAGTGTCGCCGATGGCCGTGATGAAGCCCGTTTCACCGGGCCAGCGCGGCACGATGTGCAGGTGAAAATGGGCCGGGATGCTGGCGCCGGCTTCCGCGCCGATGTTGGCCCCCATGTTGAAAGCTGCGGGCTGATACAGGCTTCGCAGGCAGGTCATCGCCTTGTTGCTGGTCTGCATCAGGTCCAGCAAGGAGTCGGAATCCAGCTCCTCCGTGCCGGGGCAATGCGCGTAGGGAACGATCAGGAGGTGGGCGAAGTTGTAGGGACTGGCATTGAGCATCACGTAGACGTGGCTGCTGCGAGCGACAAGCAGCTCCTCTTCACCCGCGCCGCGTTTACAGAAAATACAGCCGCGTTCCAACTCGAACTGTTCCTTGTCCCTGCGGATCCATGCCATGCGCCAGGGTGTCCAGAGGTGTTTCATCAATTTACTTTCAGGCTGTTGATCTGAACAGACCGGACACATTGTAGCGCGGGATTGACGGAGCAGGAGAGCGATACGCCGGGAAGCACTTCGCACGGGGCGTCAGGCAAGGTCAGCTGCCAGAATCCTGACCGAAGGGGTAGCGGATTCTGGCCAGCGGGCAGTAGTTGAAGGGGCAGTCCGCTTCGAGTCGCCAGCCCTGCGTCATGCTGTACCAGCCCACAAATGCACGATAGTCGCCCGCTTCTGCCCCGGCGATTATTTCAAACCTGTGCCGCGGCCGATAGCGTTGGCCCGGCAGCCAGTCGGCCGTCGGCGTGGAGGGCGGACCGTCGCCCTGGGCCAGCATGCGCTCCGGCTCACCGGGTACCGGATCGCCCAGCAGGTGCAGGAAGACTTGCAGGTCTGGCGGCGGTGGCGCTGTCGCTTCCCACAGCAGGGATACTTCCGGTCCATTCTGTTCCCATGCCAGCA
>JAGWBD010000006.1 GCA_021296065.1 Anaerolineae bacterium | reverse complement strand
AAACCCCTCTCCCTCAGGGAGAGGGGCTTTACAGACGGGACTGAATGATGCGGGAAACCCTTGCCGCTGACCCTGAAGCGTTCCGTTTTCCCCAATCCCTGGGGAAGACGGCCCTTCCTGTTTGCCCTAAGCGAGCTGAACTCCCCCTCTCCCTGAGGGAGAGGGGGCCGGGGGGTGAGGGCTGCCCTGCCGGCCAGGCGCCCGCATGAGCCGCTACGACGCCATCATCGTCGGCGCCGGCGCGGGCGGTGGCGTGGCCGCGGGCGTACTGGCTGAAGCGGGCAAGCGCGTCCTCCGGACCTGAGTTACGGAGAAATCGGACGCGACCACCTGCGCAACCAGCGCCTCTCGCTATACGGCCACAACGCGGGCCCCGAAGTCGAGGGTAACCCGCGCACGCTGGAAGATGGTCGCGTCGTCCGGCCGCACGAGGGCGGCTACCAGAACAACGCCGCCATGGTCGGCAGCGGCACGCGCGTCTATGGCGCCCGCGCCTGGCGCTTCATGCCGCAGGACTTTCGCATGGCCAGCAGCTATGGCGTCCCCGAGGGCAGTTCGCTGGCGGACTGGCCCATAAGCTACGAAGACCTTGAGCCCTGGTACGAAAGGGTGGAGTGGGAGATTGGAGTCAGCGGCGACCACCGCGCCATGCTGCATCTGCCGCCCTACAAGCGTCCCTATCCCATGCCGCCGCTGCCCGACAACGCCCAGGTGCGCGCCGGCCGGGTCGGGCTGAATAAACTCGGCTGGAACGCGCTGCCCCTCCCGCAATTCATCAACAGCGTGCCCTACCTCGGCCGGCCGGCCTGCATCCGTTGCCAGCATTGCGTCGGCTTCGCCTGCCCGGTGGATGCCAAGAACGGCACCCGCAACACCCTGATCGAACGCGCGCTGCGCTCCGGTAACTGCGAACTCAAGCCTGGCGTGATGGTGGAGCGCATCGACTGCGATGAAGGCGGTCGCGCGCGCGGCGTGCGCTGGTTTGAGGCCGACGGGACGCCAGGTTCAGCGCAGGCGGAGGTGGTCATCGTCAGCGCCGGCGCGGTGGAGAGCGCGCGCCTGCTGCTCAATTCGGCGACTGCACAGGAACCCGCCGGTCTCGGCAACCGGAGCGACCAGGTCGGACGACATCTGCAGGGACATTCGGTAGCCTCAGCCAGGGGCATCTTCCCGCAACCCGTCATGGACAACCTGGGTCCAGGCGGCGGCATCGGCACCTGCGACTTCAACCACGGCAACCCGGACGTCATCGGCGGCGGCATCATCATCGACAACCTGATCGTGCTGCCGATCATCTTCTGGAAACGCTTCACGCCGCCTGACCTGCCGCGCTGGGGCCTGGCCGCCAAACAATTCATGCGCGACAGCTACCGCAGCGTCGGCGAGGCCAAGGCCACCATTCAGGAAATTCCCAACCCCGACGCCCGCGTCAGGCTCGACCCGAATGTACGTGACCGCCATGGCATTCCAGTAGCGCGTCTGTCCGGCGCCATTCACCCGGAGACGCTGCGCACGGCGGATTTCATGGCAGAGCGCGCTGAAGAGTGGTTTATGGCTGCGGGCGCGAAAAAGATCTGGACCAGCCGGCCCAGGCCAGGCCTCAGTGGCGGCCAGCATCAGGCTGGCACCTGCCGCATGGGCGATGACCCGTCAACGTCGGTCGTCGACCGCTGGCAGCGCGTCCATGGGCACGACAACCTCTTCGTGCTGGACGGCTCGGTACACGTGACCAATGGCGGCTTCAACCCGGTGCTGACGATCATGGCCCTCGCCTGGCGCGCGGCGGATGGGATCCTCGCGCGGTGGTGAGCCTTCAGTCGACCGGCGCGGCCGCCAGCGCCGACAGCAGCGATTCAAGCGACTCGCAGCGCCGCCGTGAACTGCCCAGACGCAGTTCCCAGCCCTGCTGCAAGACCTTCACCGCCGCCCTGGCAGCGCGTTCGCACCCCGGCTCACAGACGCGGTAGCCGCCGCGCTCCAGCGCCCGCCGCGTCCAGCTGGCGGCCGTCCCGGAGCCATGCAACGCGACAGTCGGGCCGCCCGATCGCGGCTGCAGGGAAACGAACTTGCCCTCAAGCGCGTCGTAGTGCAGGCCGGCGCTGCGGAAGGCAGTGGACAGCGCCCCGCCGAGCGCAAGGTCTTCGGGCGCGCCGGCCCGCAGCGTTCCGTCGCCACTCATCAGCCACAACCGGTCGGCGTGACGCAGCGCCAACTCAAGATCGTGCGAACTGAGCAGAACGGCACAGCCCTGTTGCCGCGCCAGACGCTGCAAGAGGGCCATGATTTCGGCCCGTCGCGCCAGGTCCAGCCAGGCGGCAGGTTCGTCCAGCAGCAGCAGCTGAGGTTCCTGCGCCAGCGCCCGCGCGATATTGATTTTTTGCCGCTGACCGTCACTGAGTTGGTCCACCGGCTGCCAGGCGAGTTCCGCCGCATCCACCGCTGCCAGCGCCGCGTCGATCGCCGCCTCGTCCGCTGCCCGCAAGCGCCCGCTCCAGCCAGTATGCGGGTGCCGCCCCAGAGCGACCAGTTCACGGGCGGCCATCAACCCCACTTCGACCGGGCCCGTCCAGACCGTCGCCAGGCGTTGCGCCCGCTCGCGCGCGTCCATCGCGTGCAGGTCAGCGCCCGCCAGGGTCACCCTGCCAGCCAGCGGCCTTTGCAGACCGGCCAGGGTGCGCAGCAGGGTGGACTTGCCGGCGCCGTTGGGCCCGACCAGACAGACCAGCTCGCCCGCCGCCAGCGACAGGTCCACGTCCGCCACCAGCGTCAGCGGCGCGCGCCGCCCGCGCCGGTAACCAACGGCCAGACCGCCGGCTGCCAGCAGGCTCATGACGCAAAGACCCGCCGCAGGTTGCGGCGACGCAACAACACGTGAATGACCACGGGCGCGCCCAGCAGCGCCATCACGGCGTTCAGCGGCAACACGAGATTGCTGCCCGGCAGTTCTGCGACCAGCGCGGCCACCAGTGCCAGCGCCGCGCCGCAGAGCATGCAGGCGGGCAAGAGCGTGCGGTGACAGGACGTGCCCGCCAGGCTGCGGCAAAGATGCGGCACGGCGATGCCGAGGAAGCCGACCGGCCCGCAGAAGGCCGTCACCGTGCCGGCCAGCACGGCCGTCGCCAGCATGACCTGCAACCGCGCCCGCCGCACGTTCAGCCCCAGGCCCTGCGCCACCTGCTCACCGGGCAGCAGGGCGTCCAGCGGCTTGGCCAGCAGCGCCGCCAGCGTCAGGCCGGCCAGCAGCAGCGGCGCCATCACGCGCAGTTCACGCCAGCTGACCGTGCCAAAGCTGCCAAAGCTCCAGTTGACGTAGGCCTGGACCTGTTCCGGCACGCTGAAGTAAAGCAACATGCTGACCAGCGCGCTGGTCAGAAAGCCCAGCATGACGCCCAGGACCAGCAGGGTCATGTTGCTGCCCACCGCCCGCGCCACCAGCAATACGAGCAATAGCACCAGCGCCGCGCCAGTCATTGCCGCGCCGGCCAGCGCCAGGCTGCCGCCCAGGCCGAGGCCGGCCACAAGAGTCACCCCCAGGGTGCCGCCGGCGCCGAGCAGCACCAGCGCCACGCCCAGACTGGCGCCGGAACTGATCCCCAGCACGTAGGGGCCGGCCAGCGGGTTGCGAAAGAGCGTTTGCATCAGCAGGCCGCTGACGCCCAGCGCCGCCCCGGCCAGCAGCGCCGTGAGGGCCTTCGGCAGGCGGATCAGCAACACAATGCGCTCCCACGCGCTTTCGCCGGCCCCGGCACGCGACAGCGAGCGCAGCACCTCGTCGGGCGGGATGTTGACCGAACCCAGCATCAGGGACAGCAGGAAGAGCGCCAGCACAAGGCAAAGCAGGCCGCCCTGCAGCAGAGCGCGTCGCAGGCGTTGCCGTTGCAGGGGGTCGCTGTGAAGCCGGCCGGGCAGCAGGGTCGCGCCCGGCCAGCGCCATTGAGCGCGAATCACGAGAGTCTCCGGTGGAACATCAACGCATGTTCCGGCAGCAGTTGCGGATAGAAGATTTTCACGAGGTCGCGCAGCAGAAGGTGGGGCCGCGCCAGACCCGTCTCCCAGTAGTCGTTGCCGCCATGCTCGTTGGTGCGGGCATCGGTGTTGTAGACCGCGTCCTTGCGGTAGGCGGCGAATTCCGCATAGCGCTCGTCATCGGCCAGCAAGGCCTCCAGCGAGCCCATCAGGAAGCGGTTGAGAATCCAGACGGGCGCGTCAAGACCGGCGTCGAAGACGGTCTCGAAATCGAAGGGCTGGTTGACCGCGCCGGTCACTGCGTCCATCAGCACGTAGTTGACGCCGGCGTCACGCATCAACTGGCCCACCCAGCTCTCCTGCCCCGGGATGATCCAGGCGTCGCTGTAGGGCGAAAAGGTGTTCAGCAACACGGTGAGCCGCTCCTCTTCCGGCACGGTCGCGGCAAGGGCGGCGGCTGCGTCGTAGTCGGCCATCAGTTGCGCATAGAGCGCTTCGGCAGCCGCTTCCTCGTTGAAAAAGGCGGCGATGAACTTAAGCCACTCGGCGCGCGCGGGCAGGCCGGGTTCCAGCCAGTCGGCGTTGATGGCGGTGAAGATGCCGGCTTCCAGCAGCACCGGATGGGCATCCGTCTCCGGGTTGAAGCCGTTGGCCAGCACAACGTCCGGCGCAAGCTCCAGCACGCGTTCAAGGTTGATCGAGGCGCCGTTGCCGACCTCCGCCAGTTCACCTGCCTGCAGCATGGCCAGCACCCCGGCCGTGTTAATGTAGTTGCCGCTGTCCACGGCGACCAGCTTCTCCAGTTGACCCAGGTCCAGCAGATTGGGCAGCTGCGTCGTCGATAGCGAAATAACCCTGTTTACCGGCACCTCGACCCGCAGCGTGTCTTCATGGCCTTCCGGCACGGGTGTGCCGCACTGCAACAACAGATACTCGACTGCGGCCTCCGCGCCGGGCCAGGGTTGCAGCGTGCGAATCAGCTTGTAGTGACCGTGATACTCAATCTCAAGGCCGCTGGCGTTGACCAGCGTCGCCTTGTCCGGAAAGTAGTCGATGGCGGGGTCGAATTCCTCGACGCAGCCCCGGGTGATGTTGCCGTCCTGACCGGCCAGCGGCGCGGTCAGGCTGAACAGCAAGGTCAGCATGAGCAGGGGCCTAAGGGCACCCCGGAAACGAAAACCCGCCGGGTGGCGGGTCGCAGGTCGTGAAAAGTCTCTCACAGCGCTCCCCTTTCTCCACGAAGGTTCATCACTCCGGCGCGGTCGGGCATTCGGACTTTCCCGATCGCTGTCGGGATTACCGCTGCGGGACAGTGCCGGCCTTTCACCGGCTTCCCCCGTGTAACGTCGGGCCATGGGCCTCGACGACTCCGCGCTGGCGTATGCGGTTGTTGGCAGCAGTTTATCGGTTGCCGACGACAATGCAAGGGATTGCCAGCCGATTCGGGTAAACTCTTGACGGCCGCCGGCGCCACGACCAGAATGCGCCAGCGGCGACTCTGCCGCGAACAACCGGGAGCAACAGTCCGCCCATGCTCATCATTGGCCTCATCTCCGGCACTTCCGCAGACGGCATCGATTCTGTGCTTTGTGAAATCAACGGCGCGCCACCCGCGCTTGCGCTGGAGGTCCGCGCTTCCCGCACCCATCCCTTCCCGGCGGACATGCAGCCCCGCATTCTTGAGGCCGGCACACGCAAGGGCAGCACCGACGAACTGGCTGCGTTGCACTTCGAACTGGGTGAACTCTTTGCCGCGGCCGCCCTCGCGCTCGTCGAGCAAGCCGGCCTGCAACCCGCCGACGTGGACCTGATTGCTTCGCACGGACAGAACTTCTGGCACAACGTCAACGTGCGCGGCGAGGTCACCGCCACGCTGCAACTGACCGAGGCCGCGCTCATCGCCGAGCGCAGCGGCATCACCACCATCAGCAACTTTCGTCCGCGCGATATCGCCGCCGGCGGCCAGGGCGCGCCTCTCGCCGCCACGCTGGACTGGCTGTTGCTGCGTCATCCGGAACACTGGCGGGCCGTGCAGAACATCGGCGGTATCGCCAACGTCACCTTCCTGCCGCCGCTCAACGACGAGGAAAGCGAGCCTCTGGCCTTCGATACCGGCCCCGGCAATTCCCTGCTGGATTGCGCCGTCAACATCCTGTCGGACGGCCGCCGCCACTACGATCGCCACGGTCTGCTGGCGCGCGCCGGCGCGGTCGAGGAAGCCTGGCTGAAAATGCGGCTGGCGCATCCCTACTTCAGTCGCAAGCCGCCCAAGTCCACCGGCCGCGAGACCTTCGGCATGAGCATGACCATCAGCCTGGTCACCAGCGCGCAACGCCGCGGCATGAGCGCGCCCGACATCCTCGCCTCGCTTACGGCGATGACGGCGCGTTCCATCGCCCGCTCCTACGAACGCTATGCGCCGCAGCCGGTGCAGGAGGTCATTCTCGGCGGCGGCGGACGCCACAACCCGGCCATCGTCGGCATGCTGCGCGAGGCCCTGGCGCCGGCACAACTGCGCACGCATGAGGACCTGGGCTACCCGAGCGACCACAAGGAAGCGCTGGTCTTCGCCCTGCTGGCCCACGAGACCTGGCACAACCGGCCCGGCAGCCTGCCGGCGCTCAGCGGCGCCAGTCACCCCTGTGTGCTGGGGCAGATCACGCCCGGCGCCAACTACGAGGCCCTGGCGCGCGCGACCTGGGGCGCTGGCGAGGGTACAAATGGAGGAGACGACGCATGAGCGAAGGCGCGAAAATCGCTTTGATCACCGGCGGGGGCAGCGGCATCGGGCGGCGCACGGCCTTCGCCCTCTGGAAGGCGGGCTGGTCGGTCGCGCTCGCCGGCCGTCGCGAGCACATGTTGCGCGAGACTCTTGCCGAAGGCGGTGTGGCAGCGGATCGCGGGCTGGTTCATGCCTGCGACGTCAGCGACGAGGAGTCGGTGACCGCACTTTTTGCCCGCGTGGAAGAGACCTTTGGCCGACTCGATCTGCTCTTCAACAACGCCGGCATCAGCGCCCTCGGCGTGCCTCTGGACGAAGTCGACGCGGACGCCTGGCGCCGTGTGCTCGACGTCAACGTGACCGGCGTCTTTCTGTGTACCCAAGCTGCCTTCCGCCTGATGAAGCGGCAGCGGCCCCGCGGCGGCCGCATCATCAACAACGGATCGCTCTCGGCCCAGCGGCCGCGCCCCATGAGCGCGCCCTACACGGCCAGCAAACACGCCCTCAGCGGCCTGACGCGCTCCACTTCCCTCGATGGGCGCGAGTGGGACATCGTCTGCGGCCAGATTGACATCGGCAACGCCGCCACCGAGATGACCAGCCGCATGGCGCAGGGCGTCATCCAGGCGGACGGCGAGATGCGCGTCGAGCCCACCATGGACGCCGATCACGTGGCCAACGCCGTGTGCCACATGGCGGAAATGCCGCTGGACGTCAACGTGCCCTTCATCACCGTGATGGCCAACCGCATGCCCTTTACGGGGCGGGGATAGGCCTGGTGCGCCCTGCCCTCAGCGCGAAAGTCCAGGCCCTGCAACCCAGCCTGATTCGCGAACTGGCCAACGAAGCCACCGGTTCAGCGAAGTTCAACGATCTGATCCAGCTCTGGTACGGCGAACCGGACCTGCCGACGCCGGAAGTCGTGCGTCGCGCCTGCCAGCAGGCGCTCGATCACGGCGAGACCTTTTACACCCCCAACGCCGGCATCCTGCCGCTACGCGAGGCGCTGGCGGCGTACATGAACGACCTTTACGGAACGTCCTTCGGGGTGGAGCGCATCCTCGTCACCGGCTCCGGCACGCTGGCCCTGACCATCGCCTCCCAGGCCCTGCTCGCGCCGGGTGACGTTCTGGTCACGCACGCGCCCCACTGGCCCAACCTCAGCGCCATCCAGCAGTTGCGCGGCGCCCGCGTCGTGCGCGTGCCCCTGGAACTGCACGACGGTCGCTGGCAACTGGACCTGCAACGCTTTTTCGATGCCTGCGGACCCGATACCCGGGCCATGCTGATCAATTCACCGGCCAACCCCACCGGCTGGATGCTGGACGACGACGGCCAGCTTGAGATTCTGGACTTCTGCCGCCGGCGCGGCATCTGGCTCATCGCCGACGAGGTCTACAACCGCATCATCTACGATCGTACACACGCGCCGACATTCGCCGACAAGATCGGGCCGGACGACCCGGTACTAATCGTCAACAGCTTCTCCAAGACCTGGGCCATGACCGGCTGGCGTCTCGGCTGGTTGACGATTCCCGCCGGGCTGCTGGGCCGCTTCGAGATGCTGACCGAATACACCAACTCCTGCACCCCGGCGGCCACACAACTGGCGGGGGTCTGCGCCATCAGGGAGGGCGAACCTTACCTGCGCGCTTCACTGGCGCGCTGGGACCAGTCGCGTCGCTTGCTGCGCGACGCCTTCGCGCAACTGCCGCGCGCGCACTGTCCGCCTGCAGAAGCGGCTTTCTACGCCTGGTTCGCCTGCGAGGGCGTTGCGGACAGTTACGCCCTGGCCAGCGACATCCTTCACGAGGCGCGCGTGGGGCTGGCGCCGGGCGGGGCCTTCGCGCCGGAAGGGGAGGGCTGGCTGCGCCTCTGCCACGCCGTCGCGCCGGAAACCATGGCGCGGGCGCTGGAGCGACTCAGCCCGGTGCTTAAGTAGCGACGGGCTGCCAGGCTCTGAATCCTGGGCCGCCTGTGCCTCATGATTCTGTCAGGCGTCAGGTTAGTCTGAGAGTTTCGATATCCGGCACTGCGTAGCATAAGATTGACCTTTGCACATGCCAGCAGGACGGTTCCATACTCTGGCCCTCACCCTAAGTCCCTCTCCTTCAGGGAGAGGGACTTACCTTTCCAAGATTGATTCTCTTTTTCCCTGGGGCAAGCTCCTTCGACCGAGCAGAAGAGTTCCCGCGTTCTGGCGGGAAGGCGGCAGGATGGTAACGGCGCACTCAGCGGCCGCCCAGCGCCATGCTCAGGCAATAGTGAAAGAACCAGCGGCCCTGCAACCATGCTTCGCCGCCGGCCTGCCAGTTGAGCAGACCGACCTCCAGGTAACGCAGGCCCATGAACAGCCCCGCCTCCCGGTAGCGCTGCATGAAGGCCGCCGTCGCGACCGGGTAACCGGCCCCGGCCAGGGCGTCGCGGTAGAGCATGGCCGTCTCCAGCGTGAAGTAGTTCACCAGGTCGAGGTAGAGCGGGCCGTAGCAGGCCTGTTCCCAGTCGATGAAGACCGGCCGGCCGGTGTAGAGCCGGATGTGGTCCGGATTCAGGTCCGTGTTGAGCAGGGTACAGCAGCTGCCTTCCTCGTCCAGCGCCGCCAGAAAGTCCAGCAGGCGCGCCAGCGACTCTCGCAGCGGCCGCTCGTACTGCCCATACTTGCGACGAAAGCGGGCATCGTCCATGCAACGCGCCCATTCGTCCTGCGTGGCCTGCAGGTAGAGTCGCGTCATGGTGCCATCGGCGGCGCGCGGCAACCAGACCGGACATTGCTCCCGGTTGGCCGCATGGAGACGCGCCAGTCCCCGCGCCACCTGCTGCGTCATGGGGGCGTTGGGGTCGCCCAATACGCGGTCCATGGGACGGCTGCGCGCGAAAGGCATGAGCAGGGGCGCGCGATCGACAGAGTCAACGGCGGATGGCGGCGACAGTGCCGGCGGCACGGCCTGGCCCTGTTCGTTCAGCAACTGCAGGATGCGCCGCTCTTTCAGGCTGGCTTGCTTGATCGCCAGGCGTTCCTCGCCGTGCGCGCCCGTGTCGCAACGCCAGCGTACCCGCACCAGGCGCACTTCGGCGCCGGACGCGCCCTGGTGCGGCAGCGGCAACTCGCGAATGCTTTCGACCTGCAGTCCTGCAAGATTGTGAATACACGCCAGCAACTGCCGACAAGTGTCGGTGATGCCAGCATCGCAGATGTCGCTGCTCACCGCAGGGAGCGAATGTATTCGGCGCTGTCCGGTATGTGCACCGGCAAATGGCGGTAGAAGGGGCGCGGCGGTGTGACGATGATCTCCTCCACCATGCCGCCCAGGTCCAGCGGCTCGCGCTCGGGCCAGGGCGCCGGGCAACGCCACTCGTCCTCATTCAGCGCGGCGATAGCGGCCTCAAGACCCGCGTGGCAACGTTCCCATTCATCCAGCACCTGCGCCAGACTGTGATCGCTGCGCTCCTCGATGCCGCCGTAATGCAGTTGGTGGCTGCGCGCCGGACTGCGCATGATGTCGATGGCCTGGTGGCGTTCGCCGCGCTGCCAGGCTGTCATGGCCGCCAGGGCCAGCGCCTCGTAACAGATCAGATGCGCCAGCAGGTCCTTGAAAGAGAGGCGCTGGTCGGCATACATGCCGTAACGGATGGTGTCCGGGCGAGTCATTTCCTCTTCGTTCAGTTCGTCAATCAGTTCACGTATGGCGTTGTGTTCCACCTGCAGCAGTTCCACCGCCCCTTGCGGGCCGACAGTGGCCTTCATGGTCAAGTCTCCCCGTCTTCTACTTCTTCACGCTCAAGCACGTCCCGCATAACGTAGACCGGCCGGTCGCGCATTTCGTGCCAGCTGCGCACCAGGATCTCCGCCACCAGCCCGATGCTGATGAGTTGCACGCCGGCGATGACCAGCAGCACGGCCAGAGTCAGCAGGGGCCGGTTACCAATGTCAACGTCAAATGCCAGCTTCTCGATGCTCAGAATCAGCCCGATCAACACCCCCAGGCCGCCGGTCAACAGTCCGAGACCGCCGAAGACCTGCAGCGGCCGGGTGCTATAACCCAGGATGAAACGCACTGTGATCAGATCCAGCAGCACGCGGATGGTGCGACTGATGCCGTATTTGCTGCTGCCGTAGCGGCGCGGCCGGTCGTTGACGGCGATTTCGGTCACCTGAACGCCGATTTGCGAGGCGACCGCCGGGATGAAGCGGTGCAGTTCGCCGTAGAGATGGATGTTCTTGACCACTACATTACGGTAGGCCTTGAGTGTGCAACCGTAGTCGTGCAGGTGCACACCGGTCACGCGCGAGATCAGACCGTTGGCCAGCATGGAGGGCAAACGCCGCGTCAGGAAGGGTTCCTTGCGGTCGCGGCGCCAGCCACTGACGATATCGTAGCCTTCGTCCAGCGTCGCCAACAGGCGCGGGATGTCCTGCGGGTCGTTCTGCAGGTCCGCATCCAGCGTGATGACGACCTCACCGCGCGCTTTTTCGAAGCCGGCGCTGAGCGCCGTGGTCTGGCCATGGTTGCGACGGAAACGCAGGATGGTCCAGCGCGGGTCACGCTCATGGACGGCCTGCAGGGCGGCGAAACTGCTGTCACGGCTGCCGTCGTCGACCACGATGACTTCGCTCTCGACATCCAGCGCGTCCAGCGCAGCCGCCAGTTCCTCATGCAGCTTCGGAACAGACTCCGCCTCGTTGAAAAGCGGGATGACGATCGACAGATACGGACTGCTCACAGGGCCGGCTCCATGCGCGGCAGTCGTCGCAGCCACAACCAGCCGACCAGGCCGCAGAGCGTCGCCGCCAGCAACTGACAGGCATGCAGAAAAAAGCCGGTCGCCACGGCCGCGCCGGGTTCGAGGCCGGCCAGACTGACCAGGCCGAAGGTCCAGCCGCCTTCGATCACGCCCAGACCGCTGATGCTGGCCACCGGCAGCGCCTCCACCAGCATGGTGATGCTGATCACACCCACCAACAGGGGCAGGCCATGGATGCCAAGGGCGGCCAGCAACACCAGGTTGAAACAGACGCTCGAGCTCCAGGTCAGGCAGGAGAGCAGCAATGTAAACAGGAAGGTGCGGGGCTGGCGCAAACGCGCCAGACTGTCTTCCAGCGCGGGCAGGGCCGCGGCCAGGCGCCGGCTGAAATTGCCCCGCTGCGGCAGGCGCAGACGCAGTTGACGCAGCCACCAGCCGGCGCTGACCAATCCGGCCAGGCAGAGCAGAAAGACGCCTGCCAACACTAGAGTCAGGGCGCCGCGGTTTTCATCGAAACGGTCACTGCCCTGCACCAGGGCTGCGCCGCCGATCAGCAACACGATCAGCAACTCAAAGAGGCGCGCGCCCAGCAAACTGCCCAGGCCGGCGCCGACACTTTGGTCGAAGTGACGGCGCAACAACAGCAGCCAGGCAAACTCGCCGGTCTTGAAGGGCATCAGGCGTACCATCAGGTTGTGGACCAGCACGACTGGCCACAGGGCGGTCAGCGCCGGCGCTCCGGCATCCAGCAGGACCTGAAAGCGCAGGGTGCGAAAAAAGTTCAGCAACAGGTAAACCAGCAGCGCCAGCAGCAGACTTGCGGCAGGGACGCCCGCCGTCATCCGCCGCAAGGCGTCCAGGTCCAGCGCGTTGAGCAGCAAGGCCAGCAGCACCAGAGAAAAGAGCAACCCTGCCAGACGCCAGAGCCGGCTGGTGAAAGAGATGGAAGTCTCGCTGTCCGGGCACTGCATGAGTCGCAGTGTAGCCTTAAGGGCGGCGGCAGTCTACACTCCGCGGGACGGCACACGACGGGAAAGACGGCTGGAAATGCAGGTTTTGCCCGACAGGGTTCACTGGTCATGGATTGTGCCCCTGCTACTGCTGGCCGCGGCACTGTCCGGCAGCTTGCTGGACGTACGCGCCTTCAACTTTGACGAAGCGTCGACGCTGCTGCGCACCGGCGGGCATCACTCCGAGCCGTTCAACCTTGAAGAGATCCAGCAGGCCATTCTCGAAAAGTCCCCCGATCAGGCATTTGGCTGGTCATTCCTGATCGCGGTTTGGGGTCGGGTCTTCGGCTGGAGCGAGGTGGCGCTGCGCTCCCTGTCATGGTTTGCCGGGTTGCTGGCGCTGGCCTGGATCTGGCGCAGCGGGCGAGACATGTTCGGCGCCACGGCGGGGCTCGTGGCTACGTCGTTGCTGGCGACCTCGCTGCTCTTCGTGACCTATATGGCCATCGCCCGCACCTACACCCTTGTCGTGTTGTTCGCGCTCATGGCGTTCCATGGTTACTGGCGCGCCGCCTTGCGGGCGGGGGGAGCGAGCCGGTCTGCGCGCCTGATGCTGCTGACGGGCGCTGCAGGTCTGCTCTATACGCACTACTTTGGCGCCCTGCTGGTCCTGGCCCTGGGTCTGTTTCACATGGTCATGGTGCGGCCAGACCGTCGTTGGCTGCAGCCGCTGGCGCCCTTTCTGCTGGCGGGGCTGGTGTTTCTGCCGCAGCTGCAATTCATGCTGCGCGGAATCGCCTTCAATGAAGCCGCGCTGGGGTCGGACCTGGCCATGGCGCCGCACGTCGCCCTGATGCGCATCGTCGAGGTCTACAGCAACGATTTGGTCCACCTGTTGCCCAAAATCGCCGCGGCCCTGTTCGTCCTTGCCGGCCTGCTGACCCTGCGCGTCGCCTGGCAGCGCCGGGGCGCCCGGCGGACACCTGACGCCACCTTGCTGCTGGTCTGCGTTACGCTGGCCCTGACCGCCCTGATCCTCATCGCCAACGAGGTCACCGCCGTTCTGCTGCCGGAAAGAGCGCGCTACGCCTTCGCCCTGTGGCCGCTGTTTTCTCTCACGCTGGGGCTGGGATTTCAACATGCAAGGCAAGTGAACAGGGCCACTATTCCGTTTGAAACCGGGCTGCTGGCGCTGTTGCTCATCACGGGTCTGGTGGGTAACCTGCATTCCGGGCTACGTGATCGCCATATCCACCACTATTCCCCGGCGCCCATACATCTCGCCTTGCGCGACCTGAAACCGCACTGGACAAGCGGTGACCATCTGGTCGTTGACCGGACACTTCCCTATGACATGCGTACAATCTGGGTCTATACATACCCTTTCGCTGACAGCCGCACGATTCTTGAGACGGTGGAATCAGATGGTTGTGACGACGCCTGTCTCACTGCAACCTTGCAAGACCTGCAACAACACGAAAACGTCTGGTTGCTGTTCGCGAATCCGGGAGGGGATTTGCAGACCCGTCTGCAGCAGGCGCTGCTGTCTGCCGGCATGTCGCTCTGCCGCAGCATCGATTATCGGCAGCGGCAAGCGTTGACACTCATACATCTTGCCAGAAGCGAAACCGACTGCGCCTGAGCGCCACGCTCAGAACAGCTGCACCTCTACGACCGTCCCGGCGCGCAGGCCGCCGCTGTCCAGCGGGACCTGCAGCAGACCATCCGCGCCCACCAGCGTGAAAATCAGCCCCGACTTGCCGAAGACCGGCTCCGCCAGCAACTGGCCGTCGCGCTCGAGCAGGCGCACCGGCACTGTATCTTCCCTGCCGCTGGCCGAGGCCAGGTTGCTGCCCAGGACAGCCCGCACGCCAGCGACCGGAGGCGGAGGCGCGCCGGACCAGTGGCGCAGTAGCGGCAGCAGGACCTGGCGCGCCACCAGCAGCGCCGAGACCGGGTTGCCCGGCAGGCCGATGACCGCTTTTCCCTCGCAGACGGCCAGCAGCGTCGGCTTGCCCGGGCGTACGGCCAGCCCGTGCTGCAGCACGCCCGGCGCGCCAAGGCGCTCAATGACCGCTCGCGTCAGGTCCCGCGCCGAAACCGAGCTGCCGGCCGTCAGCAGCAACAGGTCCGCTGCCGCGTGACCGCGCTGCGCCCGATCGAAATAGTCGTCGAAATCATCGCGGGCGATGCCGCAATGCAGTGGCGTGCCGCCCGCTTCGCTCACAAGGGCCGCCAGCGTATGGGCGTTGATATCGCGAATTTGCCCGGGCGCCGGCGTCGCCTCCGGCGGCAGCAGTTCGTCGCCGCTGCTGAGAATGGCCACCCGCGGCCGGACGCGCACACTCACATGCGTGACGCCTGCCGCCAGCAAGCCGCCAATCTCCTGCGCCCGCAGCGTTTGACCGGCGCCCAGCAGCAACGCACCGCGGGCGACGTCCTCGCCCGGCTGCAGCACGTTTTCACCCGGCGCGACCGGCGCCAGCAGTTCGACGTCGTCACCCAGCGTCTGCGTCCGCTCCAGCATGATGACGGCGTCCGCGCCCGGCGGCAGCATCCCGCCCGTGTGTATCAGCAGCGCGTTGCCAGGAGTCAATGCCTCGTCGGCGGCTTCTCCCATGCGCAACTCGCCGGCCACGCGCAACAGCGCCGGCAGGGCGGGGGAAGCGCCGAAGCTCTCCGCCGCGCGCAAGGCATAGCCATCCACCGTGCTGCGCGGAAAAGCCGGCATTTCCTCCGGGGCGTGGACGTCTCGCGCCAACACCCGTGCGCGAGCCTCGCGTGGGTCAAGCAATTCGACATCCGGCGCGGGCTGCCAGTGCCCCAACAGGGTCTGCAGGGCCTGCGCCACTGGCTGCACGTTGAAGAATTCAGCGCTTTCCATGGATTGAGTATAGCGGGCGGGCGGGCTTTCACCTGGGCCCTCACCCGGTGTGCGCTGCCTCCCCCAGCCCCAGACGCCAGGGATGCGTATAGGCGCGCAGGCCGCCGCGACGCACGTAGCCGACGATGCAGAGTTGCCAGGCTTCGGCCAGGCGTATCGCCGTGCTGGTCGGCGCCGTGCGGCTGGCCACCAGGGGAATCTCCATACGTCGCGCCTTGGAGAGCATCTCCGAACTGATGCGCCCGCTGCTGAGCAGCAAACGGTCGCGCGTGGCGATGCCGCCCTGCAGCGCCAGCCCGGCGATCTTGTCCACGGCGTTGTGGCGCCCCACGTCTTCCGCGCCGAGCAGCAACTTCTCCTCGTCGGCCAGCACGGCGGTGTGCACGCCACGCACGGCATTGTAGAGCCGCGCCGCGCCCTGCAGGTCGCGCATGCGCTGTTGGATGATTCCCGGCCCGGTACGAAAATCGCTGCACAGCGGCGGGTAGGACTCGGTGATGTGTTGCATCGTCACGCCGCCGCCGCAACCGCTGGTCAGCACCATACGGCGCGGCGGCTCGAAGTCATTGCGCGTCAGCAGCACGTCGACCACGGTGCGCGGTGTATTGGCCTGCACCAGCGCCACCTCGTCCAGCGCGTCGATCACGCCTTCCGTGTAGAGAAAGCCGAGCGCCAGCGCCTCCTGGTCAAGCGGGCTGCACATCAGCGTCGCCAGCTCCTGGCCGTTGACGTAGATGTCCAGCAGCGCTTCCTCAATGACGCCGCCTTCAATCAGTCGGGCGCGGTCCTGTTCAACCTGCCAGTAGTTCTGCGGCAGCGCGCCGGGGGTGGACCCGCTCATTCCTCACGCCGACGCCGCGGCGCCCGCGTCAGCGAGCGGATTTCGTCGGGCGCCAGGCCCTGCTCCAGACCCCACTCGACCTTGGGCTTCAGCGCGCCCGTCGGGCAGACGCCGACGCACTGGCCGCAAAAGACGCAGGGCGACTCGGTCATGGAGATATCGAAGGCCGTCGCGACCTGCGTGTCGTGGCCGCGGCCGTCGAGGGTCAGGGCGAAGGTGTACTGCGCGTCCTCGGCGCAGACCTGTACGCAGCGCCAGCAGAGCACGCACTGGCTGTAATCGCGCAGATAGAAGGGATTGTCGTCGATGAGTTCGTGCTCGCGCGCCCGCGCATCGGGGAAGCGCTGGGCGTCGGCCTCGCAATCGGCCATGGCCGCCTCGATTTCCGGCGCTTCGCTCAGGTCGACCGAGGCCGCCAGCATCTCGAGGATGGTGCGGCGACTGCGCAGCGCGCGCTCGTTGCGCGTTTCGATGCTCGCGCCGGCCCGGCATTCGGCGATGCAGGCCGGCTGCAGCAGACGGCCGCCGTCCTCATCGACCACGCAGACGCGACAGAGGCCGTTGGCGGTGGTGGCCTCGTGCCAGCAGATGACGGGGATCTCGATGCCCAGTTGCGCCGCGGCCTCGAGAATCGTCGTGCCGGCGGGCACCGTCAGCTCCACGCCGTCGACGGTGAGGGTGACAGGGTCTTCAGCCATGCTGGCGTTCCACCTCCCCGAACATTCCCGGCCACTGCTCCAGTGCGCTAAGCACCGCCGAGCCGGCGGTCTGGCCCAGGCCGCAGAGCGAGGCCTCGGTCATCGTCCAGCCCACGTCGTGCAGACGTTGCGCGTCGCCCGGCTGCGGCGCGCGCTGCAACAACTCCAGCTGCCGCTGCGTCCCCAGTTGACAGGGAAAGCACTTGCCGCAGCTTTCGTGCTGAAAGAAGCGCGCCAGGCGCTGCAACACGTCGCGCAGATCGACAGTCTCATTGAAGACCATAATAGCGCCGGAGCCGAAGGTGCTGCCAGCCGCGCGCAGGTCTTCAAAGCTTAGCTTCACGTCGATCTGCTCCGGCCGCAGGAAGGTGCCCGCCGCGCCGCCCATCAGCACGGCCTGCAGTTCGCCCTCCACGCCGCCGCAGAGGCCATCCAGAAACGCCCGCAATGTGATGCCCGGCTCGATTTCGTAGACGCCCGGCTTGCGCACGTGGCCACTGACCGAGACCAGCTTGCTGCCGCTGCTGCCCTCCGTGCCCATACTGCGGAACCAGGCCGCGCCATGCACCAGTATGCCCGGCACCGCCGCCAGGGTCTCCACGTTGTTGACCGTCGTCGGCTCGCCGAAGAGACCCACGTCAGTGGGGTAGGGCGGCTTGATGCGCGGGAAGCCGCGCTTGCCCTCTATCGCTTCGAAGAGCGCCGACTCTTCGCCGCAGATGTAGGCGCCGGCGCCGCGGCGGATCTCGATGCGAAAGTCGAAGTCACTGCCGCCGATGCCCACGCCGAGCAGGTTGGCCGCCTCGGCCTCGGCGATGGCCGCCGCCAGACGCTGCGTCGCCAGCGGGTACTCGCCGCGGATGAAAAGGTAGCCGTGGTTGGCGCCGATGCAACGCGCCGCGATGGCCATGCCCTCCAGCAGACGGTGGGGACAGGCCTCCATCAGCGCGCGGTCCTTGAAGGTGCCTGGCTCGCTTTCGTCGGCGTTGCAGACCAGCCAGCGCCGCGCTTGCGGGTCGCCGCGCGTGAAATGCCACTTGCGTCCGGTCGGGAATGCCGCGCCGCCGCGCCCGATCAGGCCGGACTCGTCCAGCAGCGCGACGATCTCGTCGGGGGTCAGTGCCAGCGCGCGCCGCAGACCCGCGTAGTCGCCATAGTCGGCGAGGGTCTGGGCGCGGTCCGGCTGCGCGCCCTCCAGCAGCACGGCGGGCTCGGCGGCATGGACGACCGGGTAGTCCGGCAGCGCATCCGGGGTCAGCAACTGCGCGACGTCCGTCAACGGCGCGAGGCTGCGTTCGCCTTCACCGCGCACGCTGACCAGGGCCGCCGGCGCGTGCTCGCAGAGGCCGAGGCAAGGCGAATGCTCGATGGTGACCTGGGGGTCATCGGGCAGGGCCTCCAGCAGGGCGTCCCCGCCGCGCAGGCCGCAGACCGGGTCGGTGCAGACGCGCACAATGCGTTGGCCGGTGGGATTTGCGTGAAAGAGGCTGTAGAAGCCGATGACACCGTAGATGTCGGCTTCCGGCACGCGCAGGCAGTGCGAGATCCTGTGCACGGCCTCCGGGCTAATGTGGCCGGCGGCGGTCTGCACGTCCCAGAGGACGGGCAGCAGCGCCTCACGTCCGCGCCCCGCGTAGGGTGCGAGGAGGTTGTCCAGTGAATCGTCGGGAAGCTGGCCGTTCATCTGCCCACCTTGCTCTTCGCGGTTTGCATTAACTGCGCCGCCGCCAAATCCTCCGGCGTGTTGACGTTGTTGAGCGCCTGACCCGTCGGGTCCAGCGGCTTCCACTCGTCCTCGTCAAGGTAGCGCACGCGCACCTGGTCATGGAAGCCGATCACCTTCAGTCGGCCGGCCTCGATTTGCGCGCGGATCGGCGCGATGCAGGCCTGGCTGTAGACGGCGTGCAGCCCCTGCGGATAGCCCTTCACGCGCGGCACGATGACGTCGTATTCACCTTCCTCGCGCAGGGCCAGCATATGGCGCAAAAGCAATAGACTGAGGAAAGGCATGTCGCAGGCCACGACCAGTGTTTGGCCGTTTTGACTGTGCATCAGCGCGGTGTAAATGCCGCCCAGCGAGCCACCATCCGGCAACGAGTCGCGGACCATCGGCAGACCGAAGCGCGCGTGCGCCGCGTGGTCGTTGCTGACCAGCAAGGTCTGCGCCTGGCCGAGGTCGCGGACGCGCTCGATGACGTGTTCCAACATCGGCCGCCCGTCCAGTTCGACCAGCGCCTTGTCGCGGCCCATGCGTCGGCTGCGTCCACCGGCGTTGATGGCGAGGGTGAAGGGTTTCATGGATTCCTTGAGACGGCTATGCGACTTGCCACTCCAATGCCCTCACCCTAAATCCCTCTCCCTCAGGGAGAGGGACTTGCTCCCGTACCTTGCGAGGGAACCAATGTCTCTTCACAAGAAAGAAAGGTGTGACGAAATCCTGGATTGTGGGCCGATCGGCATTGTGTTTCCCCTATCCCTGAGGGAGAGGGGCAGGGGGTGAGGGCCACCAGCAGGAGGCTTCCGGAGACCAAAGTCGTGACAAATGTACCTCTAATGCACATACTTCGTCGGTTCGCGGATCGCGCCGCGCTCTTCCAGCGGCGTTTCCGTGCCCTCGCGCCCCTCCGGCGCCGCGCAGGATTCGATGCGCACTGCTGCCATCTTGAAGTCAGGGATCTTGGCGCGCGGGTCGATCTTGTCCAGCGTCAGAAGGTTGGCGGCCGCCTCCACGAAGTGAAAGGGCAGAAAGACCGTCCCGACCGGCGAGCGGCCGGTCACCAGCACGCGGCAGACCACGCTGCCACGCCGTGAGGTCAGCTCGGCCCAGCCGCCGGAGACCAGGGCCAGACCCCGCGCGTCCTCCGGGTGCATCTCGACCAGCGGCTCGGGGAAGGCTTCCTCCAGCCTGGAGTTGCGCGTCATGGTGCCGCCGTGCCAGTGGAAGAGCACACGCCCGGTCGTCAGGTTGTAAGGATAGTCCTCGTCGGGCAGTTCGCTCTCGGTGCCGTATTCCAGCGCCCAGAACTTGCCTTTACCCCGCGGGAACTCGTTTTCGAACAGGTAGGGCGTACCCGGGTGATCGGCGGCGGGGCAGGGCCAGTGAACGCCGCCCTCGCGCTCCAGACGTTCCCAGGTGATGCCGGCGAAATCGGGGGTCAGCGCGCGCATCTCCTCCCAGATTTCCTCGGGATGTAAATAGTGGAAGCCGTTACTGTCGCGCCCCTGCAGGCGTTGCATGCGCTGCGCCAGCTCGCAGACGATCTGCCAGTCCGCGCGCGACTCACCGACCGGCGGCAGCGCCTGGCGCACGCGCTGGACGCGCCGGTCGCTGTTGGTGAAGGTGCCGTCTTTCTCGGCGAAACTGGCCGAGGGCAGAATCACGTCCGCCAGCTCGCCAGTCTCGTTCATGAAGATGTCGATGCATACGACGAAATCCAGCGCTTCCATGGCGTGCTGCGCGTGGCTGAGGTTGGGCTCGCTCATCAGCGGGTTCTCGCCCATGACCACCATGGCGCGGATCTGGCCGGTCAGGGCACCGTCGACCATCTCCGTCACCGTCAACCCCGGTTTCGGCGGAAGGGTCACGTCCCAGGCGCGCTCGAAACGGCCGCGGATTTCCGGGTCGTCGACGCGCTGGTAGGCCGTGTAGACCGTGGGCAGGCCGCCGCTGTCGGAGCAGCCCTGCACGTTGTTCTGGCCGCGCAGCGGGTTGAGACCCGTGCCCGGCTTGCCGACGTTGCCGGTCATCAGCGCCAGGTTGGTCAGCGAGAGGGCGTTGTCTGTGCCGTGGGTGCTCTGGCTGATGCCCATGCCCCAGTAGAAGGCGGCCCGTTCAGCCGTCGCGTACATGCGCGCCGCGCTGCGGATGTCCCCGGCCGGCACGCCACTGACCCCTTCCGCCCATTCCGGGGTGAAGCTCTCCAGCGACTCGACGTATTCGTCAAAGTCCTCGGTACGGCGGGCGATGAAGTCGGAATCATAGAGTTGCTCGCTGACGATCACGTGCGCCATCGCCTGGAAGACTGCCACGTCGGTGCCTGGTTCCTGCCGCAGCCAGAGCGTCGCGAAATCGGTCAGTTCGATCTGGCGCGGGTCGATGACGATCAGTTTGGCGCCGTTCTGGCGCACGGCCTTCTTAAGGAAGAGACTGATGACCGGGTGCGTTTCGGTGGTGTTGCTGCCGGTGACGATGAAGGTATCCAGGTGCTCCATCTCGCCGATGCTGTTGCTCATCGCGCTGGAGCCGATGGCCAGCTGCAGACCGGTAACGCTGCCCGCGTGGCAGAGACGCGCGCAGTGGTCGACGTTGTTGGTGCCCATCACACTGCGCACCCACTTCTGGAAGACGTAGTTGTCCTCGTTGGTCGCCTTGGCGCAGGCGTAGGTGGCGATGCTGTCGCCGCCGCTCTCGGCCACGATGCCCGCCAGGCGCTCGCTGACCAGGGTCAACGCCTCGTCCCAGCTGGCCTCCCGGAATTCGCCCGGCCCGCCTTCACGGATCAGCGGTCTCTTCAGTCGCCGCGGATGGGTGGCGAAATCGAGGCCGAAGCGGCCCTTGACGCAGAGATTGCCGTAGTTGGGGGCAGTGTCGAAGGGCGCCTCGACGCGGTAGATGAGATCGTCGCGCAGGTGCAGGTCCATCTGGCAGCCCACGCCGCAGTAGGGACAGGTGCTGCGCACCACCTTTTCCGGCGCCACCATCATGACATCGCTCCCCGCGCTTTTCTTAAGTGTAAGTGTAGCGCAATTCAGTGGCAGGCGTCCCTTACACAATGCCGCGCCGGCGCAGGGCGCCGATGGCGCCGTCATCCATGCGCAGACGCTCGCGCAGGACCTCCTCCGTGTGCTGACCCAGGGTCGGCGGCGCATGGCGGATTGCGGACGGCTCGGCGGAGAGTTGCGCAACCGGCCCGACCAACGGCGCCGTGCTACCGTCGCTCAGGGTTACTTCCTGCACCAGGCCGCGAGCCGCCACCTGCGGGTCGGCCAGGGCCTCGCCGACAGTGTTGATTGGCCCGGCCGGGATGCCGGCTGCCAGCGCCGCGTCGATCCAGTGTTGCGCCGGCTGGCTGCCGAAGGCTGTCGCCAGCTGCGGAATCAGGGCCTCCCGATTTTTCACGCGCGATGGATTGTCGGCGAAGCGCGGGTCCGTTGCCAACTCTTTTCGCCCGATGAAGGCGCAAAGCCGCGCGAACTGGCGGTCGTTGCCGACGGCCAGCGAAAAGGCTCGATCGGCAGCGGCGAAGGTCTGATAAGGGACGATGCTGGGGTGCGCGTTGCCATAGCGGCCCGGTTCACTATCGTCTATCAGGGCGTTGCTGGCGATGTTGACCAGGGCCGCCAGTTGCGAGTCGAAGAGCGCGACGTCGACGTACTGGCCGCGGCCGCTGCGCTCGCGCTGCAGCAGCGCCGCCTGAATGGCCGTCGTGGCGTAAAGACCGGTGATCACGTCGCTGAGCGCCACGCCGATCTTGACCGGTTCGCCGTCGGCCTCGCCGGTGATAGCCATCAATCCGCTCTGCGCCTGAATCACGGAATCGTAACCCGGCTCATGCGCACGCGGGCCTTTCTGGCCGTAGCCGCTGATGCTGCAAAACACCAGCCCCTGATGGTCCCTGGCAAGCGATTCGTAGTCCAGACCCCACCCGGCCATCTGCCCGACGCGGAAGTTCTCGATCAGGACGTCGCTCTGCAGCGCCAGCCGCCGCGCCAGTGCACGGCCTTCACTCTGCTGCAGATCGAGCGTCAGGCTGCGCTTGTTGCGGTTGACGCAGAAGAAATAGGCGCTCAGACGCGCCGCGCCGCTGCCCGCCCAGGGCGGCCCCCAGTGACGCGTGTCGTCGCCGCGGACCGGCCGCTCGACCTTGATTACGTCGGCGCCGTAGTCGCCCAGCAGCATGGTGCAGACCGGCCCGGCCAGCACACGGGTGAAGTCCAATACCCTCAATTGAGGTCGCACACTCACAGCAATCTCCCCGGCGGGATTCCCGCGAAGCCCCCGGCGCTCCAGCCGACCGCCGCGCCGGCCGAATGCAAATGTTCGTAAAGCCTCCGCGCCGGGCCTTCATCGCGCCAGTCGAAGCCCGCCTGCCTTGCCAGGGGACTTTTCGCCGTGCGCGCGCCGTCGCTGCCATCGCCCGCGCTGAAGGTATCCACCACAAAACGCTGCGCGCCGCTGGCCAGCAAGAGATCGGCGAAGCCTTCGCTGTGCGGCAGGCAGGGCGCAACGGCCACTTGCACGCGCACGCCGGCGGCAACCAGCGCCTCGATGGCCGTCAGTCGTTGCCGGATCGCGCCAGCCGTCGGCCCATAGTCCAGGTCCCCGCGGTCGGTCTCCAGCGTCATACCCAGCCAGGCAGAGGGCAGGGCGGCGATCCTGTCGGCGTCGTCCAGCACGGTCGGACTACGCGTCTGCAGCAGCAGCAGGTCGATGTCCGGATAACGCACGAAGACCTCCAGACACTGACGGGTCAGGCGCAGCTTCCGTTCGACCGGCTGCCAGGGGTCGCTGACCGTGCTCATGAAGATGCGCATACTCCGCCGGCCCGCCGCTCCGGCGCGCGCCAGCTCATCACCCAGCAGGGCAGCAGCGTTCTCCTTGACGATGACCGCCTCGCCCCAGTCTTCACCCTCTGCGCGGCTGAAGACCCAATTGGGCAGGTACTGCGCGTAACAATAACGGCCGCAATAAGTCCGGCCCAGACCGCAACCGGCCGACCAACTCAAGGAATGCGTGAAGGGCCAGGGCCCGGCGCGCAGAAAGCCACCGCGCTGCGGGGTGAGAATCTGTGTCGCGCTGCGCGTCGCCAGTCGCATGTCGCTCTCCCCGGCGGAGTATAGCGAGGCACCCAAGCCGAAGCATCCCGCGGGATAGCAAGGCCCCCCGGCCGAAGCATCCCTCAGGGACGGCCCGGCGTCGCGCTATACTTTGGCCCCTGTCCACAACCTGGAGGAGCGCTCCATGCCCACCCTGACGGCGCAGATGCGCGACCTTGAAATCCTGCCCCGTAGTCTGGCGATCTGGAGCCTGGGGCAAATGGGCATGACCATCAAGGGACCGGATGCCCTGATCGTCATCGACCCCTGTCTCAGCGACGTCGTGCGCGGGAACGCCGGCGACTGGTGGACGCGCGCCTACCCGCCGCCGCTGCTGCCGGAGGAATTGACCGGCGTCGATTACTTCTTCGTCAGCCACGAACACCTCGACCACCTCGATCCGCTGACACTCGGCCCGGCGGCAAAGGCCTCGCCCGCCGCGCAGTTCGTCGCGCCCGGCTGGTGTCGCCAGTTGCTGCATGATCTGGACGTCGCGGACGAACGCATCACAGTGCCGCCGGGCCTCAAATCCCTGGAGCTCGGCGACATGCGCGTCACCGCCGTACCCGGCGCGCATTACGAGCGGGAATACGACGAGACTCTCGGTTTCCGCTGGCTGGGCTTCCTCATCGAGTGGAACGGCGTGACCCTCTACCACGCCGGCGACACCGTCATCCATCCCGGTTACATCGAGACCTTGCAGTCTTTACCGACGCCGGACGTCGCCATCGTCCCGGTCAACGGCCGCGACTGGTACCGTGAGAGCGAGGCGGGCGCCATCGGCAACCTGCTGCCCGTGGAGGCGGCCCGTCTGGCGCGCGACCTCGGCTGGGACACGCTGATCCCCGGCCACAACGACCTCTACCCCAACAACGCCATCCCCTGGGCCGAGATCAGCGCGGCGCTGGAGGCCGTCCATCCACGCCAGAAGGTGAAGCAGCTGCAGCCCGGTGAGTTGTTGTATTACGTGAAGTAGCCCGGGTCCTCACCCTGACACCTGTTTCCCGCGACCGCATTGTGCCGTAGGGGCGACATACCATGTCGCCCATCATGTCGCTGGCGACCTGTCGCCCGCGCGGGACGGGCGATACGTGACGGGCGATTTGATAAATCGCCCCTGCCGGGGAATGGGCCGACTACCTGATCTCCTCGACCGCCCAGTGATCGCCCATCGCGCGCCGTCCCCGCGCCAGACCCTCGCCCTCGCTGATCTCGCGCGTCAGGTCGCTACGGGTCAGCAGTTCCGGCCGCAGATTGACGCCAAGGCCCGGACCGGTTGGCAGGTCCAGGGTCCCGTCCTCGACCTGAACGTCCAGGTCAGCCATTTCATGGAAGTAGCCGCGATAGAAGGCGCGCACAGATTCCACCATAAACAGGTTCGGTATGTGGGCGCCCAGATGCATGGCTGCCGCGTGTGAGACCGGGCCGGCGATGTTGTGCAGCACCAGCGGGACGTTGTGCGCCTCGGCCATGGCGGCGATCTTGCGCGTCTCGGCGATGCCGCCAGTCCAGCTGGTGTCGGTCATCAAGATTTGGGAGACGCCCTTCGCCAGCCAGTCGCGGTACTGCCAGCGCGTCATCAGCAGCTCGGAACCGACCACCGGGATGGACGTGCGCTGCGAGAAGGCGCGGATTTCATCGGCGTAGACGGCGTGCATCGGGTCTTCGATGAAGAGAATGTCAAACGGTTCCAGAGCGCGCGCGATGCGCTCGATGCTGGCCCGGTTCCAGCGGAAGTGGCACTCGATGCCGATCTCCATGGCGTCGCCGACCGCGTCCCTGATCTGGCGCACGGGCCGCAGGCCGCGCTCCACGTCCGCCAGGCTGATGTACTGCCCGTGGCTGCGCTCGCTGAAGGGGTCGAAGGGCCAGATTTTCATGGCATTGATACCGTCATCCAGCAAACTGCGCGCCAAACCGCCGGCGTCTTCCTGCCAGCGCGCGTAGTCGTCGATGGCGCCGAAACCGATGCAGGTGTTGTAGGTCGGCACGCGTTCGCGCGTGCGGCCGCCCAGCAAATGAAAAAGCGGCGCGTCGTAGTGTTTGCCCATCACGTCCCACAGCGCCATCTCGAAGGCCGAAAGCGCGCGCAACTCGGCGCCGGCGTAGCCGTGGTACATGATGTTGTCCATCACGAAGCGCCAGACGCCCTCGATATCCAGCGCGTCCTGGCCCAGGACCAGCGGCGCGATGGTGCCGTGCAGGGCGGCCACCGCGCCCGGCAATTTGTCGACCGTCTCGCCCAGCCCGATGAGGCCGCTGTCGCTGTGCACGCGCACCACAGCCATTCGCGGCCAGGCCGCCCAGCGCAGACTCTCGATGGCGGTGATCTTCATGGCGCGCGCCTGCCCGGTGCCAGCCCCGCCATGGTCACGCCAGGCGTCGGCCACCGCGGCCGGCGGCTGGCCGCCACGCACGCGGGGCGATCCCTTCGATGTCCGTCTTTACATCGATGACAGCAGGGCGATCCGCGGCAATCGCTTGTTCCAGCGCGCTTTCGATCTCGCTTGCGCGCTTGACCGTGAGACCGAGGCAGCCCATCGATTCGGCGATCCTTGCGAAGTCGCTGTCTTCGAAGCGCCATAGCTCGTCCGAACCGGCACTTTGTCCGCCGTAGATCGCTTCCACACCGTCGCGCTCCTGATTGAGCGAGTGATTGTTGTTGATCACGGTGACGGTATTGATGCTGCAGCGGACGGCGGTTTCCAGCTCTGCGAGGTGATACCAGACTCCGCCATCGCCAGTGAAGCAGACAACGGGTCGATCTGGCCGGGCGCATTTGGCGCCCATCGCGGCGGGAAGTCCCCAACCAAGCGACCCTGAGCAACGAATATAGGATTGTCCGGGATGACGAAGATCGAGCATGGTGCCGGTCCACACGCCGGAGTGACCGGTATCGGAAACGAGAATGGTATCGGCGGGCAGGCCTTCGCTTAATGCCTTGCAGAGGCGCTCGGGACGGATGGGCTCGTCATCCGAGTGATAGTGGTCCCCCACAGTTTCGCACCAGTCCAGCACCCGATTCTGCACACTTTCGATCCACGTTGTGCGCGGCAAGGCGCTTGTCGAGGTCGCCAGCAACTGACGCAGGGTATTACGGACATCGCCCTGCAAGCCGACCGTCACTGCAAAGTTACGACCGATTTCAGCTGGATTGATATCGAGTTGGATGACTTTGACACCTGGTGGCGGGATTGTGTAATTGTTGGTGAGTTGCCCGCCGCTGTGGCTGCCGATGAAGAAAACGAGATCGGCCTCGCAGAGGATTTGGTTGGAACAGGCGCGCGAGTAGGAGCCGGGAACGCCAACGGCAAGCGGATGATCAGCTGGAAACATGGCTTTGGCATTCAGCGCTGTCGCCACCGGGATGGAAAGTTTTTCCGCCAGGGCAATGAGTTCGGCGCGGGCATCAGATGTGGTGACACCGCCACCCGCGACGATCACAGGCTGCTGCGCTGCTTTTAGCAGGCTGAGCGCGGCAGCGATCGAGTCCTGGTCGGCGACCGGACGGAAGGGCGGCAAGCAGGCAAATTGCGGCTCGACGATGACATCAAGATCAGCTTCGACATCAACGACCCCGCCACCATCAATGCCCTCAAAATCGAGGTGAGTGGGCTGTGGCGTACCGGTGGTTGCGGCGCGGAATGCCTGCCTCAGGTGCTGTGAGAGTTCTTCCGGCCGGGTGACGCAGGCGCTGTATTTGGTGACTGCCGAAAAGGGTGCCCGGTGATCGACTTCCTGATAGGCGTGGCGCAACTGGTGGCGCTGATGCTCGCGCCCGGTAATGGCGACAACGGGGGAGCAGGAAAGCCAGGCATCCTGCAAGCCGGCGGCGAGGTTGACCGCACCGACGGACTGTGCCATGCACAGGCCTGGGGCGCGCCTGACACGGGCGTAGGCATCGGCCATGTAGGCAGCGGCTTTTTCGCCGTGGGTCTGCACGCGCCTGATTCCCAGTTTCTCCATCTCCATCAGGGCGCGTGGCACGATATAGGGCATGAAGAAGACGTGGAATATGCCATAGGCGTGGACGGTCTTCGCGAGCAGACTGGCGCCTGTCATCCTGGGCATATCGTTCTTTCTGTATTTTCAAAAGCGATGCGAAAGTATGACGCCCCATGGCGCAATCGACCAACTGAAATGGAAATGCGGGCGCGCGTTCTGGCCCGGCGCGAGGGGTGCGATGGTGCCATGCCGGTCGGCGACCGTGCCCGGCAGCTTGTCCGCAGTCTCACCGGGCCCGATCCGGCCGTTCCCGCAATGTACGCGGACCACGGCATGGCTTTGCGGCGACAGCGCTCAATTGCGGTGATCTTCACGGGGCGTCCATTTCGTTTTGGTGTCGCAGCGCTTCCCCGCTGCGGGCGGACTGCAACGCGGCTTCGGCGATGGCGCTGGCCTGTACGCCATCATGGCCGCTGATGGCGGGTGAGCGCCCCTCCAGAATCGCATTCACAAACTCGTCGATCAGGCCCTGGTTGGCGTCCGAACCCCAGTAGGCCAGTTGGGGGCCGGGCGTCCCGCGCCGGTAGACGGTGCTGGCCTGGCGGAAGGCGTCCAGCGTCAGCAAGCCGCGCTCGGCGACAATCTCCAGTTTCACGTTGCCCCAGGTGGGGTACTGCGGCGGGCGGCTCCAGCTGCAGTCGATGCTGGCGAAACTGCCGTCTTCAAAGTCCAGCAGCACGACCCCGCCAGTCTCTACTTGCGGCTCAAGTTCCTGGTGCAGAATGCGGTTGCCCAGGGCGTAGACTTCGCGCACCTCGCTGCCGAAGAACCAGCGCAACAGGTCCGCCACGTGCACCACGTGGTCCATCAGCGCGCCGCCGCCGGCCAGCTGCGGATCGATGAACCAGGGCACCTGCGCCGGTAACTGCCCCTGGTTTGCGGCGTTGCAACCGTAGACGCGCCCCAGGTTGCCCGCCCGCAAGGCCTCACGGGCGGCGATCACCGGGGGACTGAAGCGCATCGGGAAGGCCGTCATCAGCATCACCCCGGCGGCTTCACAGCAGCGCAGCATGCGCCGCGCTTCAGCCGCCGTGGTCGCCAGCGGCTTTTCACAGAGAATATGTGCCCCGGCGCCGGCGGCCAGTTCGACCAGCTCCCCGTGACGCGTGTTTTCGCTGTTGATCACCACAGCGTCCGGCGCTTCCGCCAGCAACGCCTCGTATGAATCAAACCAGGTCAGCCCGTGCTCTGTGGCAAAGGCGCGGCCGCGGGCCTCGTCCTCGTCCGCCACGCCTGGCACGGCCACTTCCGCGCGCTGCCGCAGACCGGCCAGCCAGCCAGCCGCGTGCACGTGGGCGCTGCTGAGCAGAGCGACGCGTAGCCTGGCCATCAACCCTGCCGGCCTTCAAGGTTGTCGGGCCGTACGGGTCGGCCGCTGCGGGCGGATTCGCGCGCGGCCAGGGCGACGCGCAACGCGGCCAGCGCCTCCGTCGCGCTGCAAAGCGGCAATGCGCCTTCCATCAGCACAGCGTAGACGTGGCGCATCTGTGAGACGAAAGGGTCCTCCGCCAGCGGGCTGGTGGGCGCGACGATGTCCGCTGCTGCCGCGCCCTGCTGCGCCAGTTGAATGGAAAGCGGCGCGGTCGAATCCACCGGCTGCTCTATCAGGCCCTCGCTGCCGGCGATCTCCAGCGCCGTGCGAAAAAGCGGTTGCGGATAGGCCCAGGCGCCCTCAATATGGCTGATCGCGCCGCCTCGGTGCTGCAGCAAGGCCAGGCAATAATCGCCGGCTGAGTCCGGCTCGCGGCTGCGTACGCTCCGCGCGTATACGCTGTCCACAGGACCCGCCAGCCACTGCGCGTAGTCGAAGTCGTGAATCATCAGGTCGAGGATCAGCCCGCCGGAGCGCCCGTCATCCGTCAACCAGTGCGAGCTGCCGGCCCAGGGCTGGAAGCTGCCGCGCGTCAGGCGCAGCACGGCCAGCTCGCCGACGTCGCCACGCGCCACAGCGGCCTGCGCCGCCGCATACTCCGGAAAGAAGCGCAGCACGTGCCCGACCAGCAATTGCACACCGGCCTGTTGACAGGCCTGCAGCAACTTCTCACCTTCGTGGAGCTTGCGCGCCAGCGGCTTTTCGACCAGCAGATGCCGACTGGCCGCGGCGGCCTGCAGGCCGATGGCTGCGTGCAGGTCGGTCGGCGCGCAGATATCGACAACGTCGACCTGGTCAATCAGTGCTTCCAGCGATTTGCAGGCAGTGGCGTCCACTTGTTGCGCCAGTTCGCGCGTTGGCGCTTCCCGCGGTGCGTAAACTGCGGCGACCCGCGCCGGCGTGGCGGCCCAGGCCCTGGCGTGGGTCTCCGCCATGAAGCCCGCGCCGACGATGCCAACCCGCATACCTGCTCCTGTCCCCGTGACCGGCGACGAGTATAGCGCGCCGATACGCTTGTTTTTCCCTCTACCTGAAGGAAGGGTTCCCGCCCTCCGAGGCGAGAAAGGGGGAAAAGAGTGAGGGCCGGCTAGCGCGTACGCGTCACCTTGCGCAGGCCGCGCGGCTGGTCAACGTCGAGGCCCCTGGCCTGCGTCAGACCCAGGGCGAAGAACTGGCCGGGCACCACCGCCGTCAGCGGCGAGGCCCACTCCGGCAGGTCGGGCAGCGCCAGTGACGTATGCGCCAGCGTCAGCGCCCCCGCCTGCGACGAGATGACCAGCAGACGGGCGCCCCGCTCGCGCATTTCCTTCAGCCGCGCGGTCAGGCTGTGCGCCAGCGGCCCCGATGGCACGATTGCCAGCAGGGCAAAGCCCTGTTCCACCAGCGCCACCGGCCCGTGCTGGAAGTCCGCCGAGGACCAGGGTTCGGCCAGCACATAGCCCAGTTCCTTCAGCTTGAGGGCGATTTCAAAGGCGGTCGCGTAGTTGTAGCCGCGGCTGAGCACGACACAGCTGCGCATGTCCTGCTGCGCCGCGCCGGCTGCCCTGAACGCTTCCGCCCGCTCGCAGAGCGTCCGCACCTGCCGCGGGATGCTTGCCAGCAGGTCCACGCGCTCCTGCGCGCCCGCCAGTTCCGCGTCCAGCAGGGCGATGGCCAGCAGCGAACTGGTGTAGGTCTTGGTGGCCGCCCCGCTGCGCTCCGGCCCGCAACGCAGCAGGATGCAATGGTCCGCCGCACGCGCCAGCGGCGAGTCGCCGTCGTTGCTGATCGCCAGGGTTAGCGCGCCCTGTTCGCGGCCGGCGCGCAGCACGGCCACGATGTCGGGCGACTGGCCCGACTGCGAGATGCCAATAACCAGCGAGCGAGCAAGGCGTGGCGGACGGTTGTAGACGCTGAAGAGCGATGGCGTGGCCAGGCCGACGGCCAGGCCGTTCTGCGCGCCAAGCAGATACTGGGCGTAGCGCGCCGCGTTGTCGGAGCTGCCGCGCGCGGCGATGGTGACGAAGGCCGGATCGTAATCGCGGATGGCCGCCGCCGCCGCGCGGATGCTGTCGCGTCCCTCTTCAAGCAAACGCTGAAGGGCGGCCGGTTGTTGCAGGATTTCCTGCAGCAGGAGCGAATCGTTCATCTCCGCAGTATAGCGCAGGGGTCGGCACGGCCCCGGCCCTTCAGGACAGTTTGTGGTCGCCGTCGCCCGACGCGTTCAACTTCGCTCAGGAACTGGAAGAATCGGCAAGCGGATCCTGGCGCCAGGTGGCTGCGCCGGCCAGCGACGCCGCCAGCGCAAGGATACCTGGCGCCAGCAGGGGGCTGCCGCCGGAAAGCGCCTCGTACCAGACGTCAGCGATGCCGGCGTTGGGTCGAATTTCCAGCGCAAAGGCGAGGTTGCCCGTCACGTGCAGGTAGATTCCAGCCAGGCTGCCGATGACCAGCAGCAGCAGCGAGGCGCGCAGGGCGATCAGAGTCTCGCGTTGCGGCCGCCGCCAGTAGACCAGGACCGCGACCAGCGTCAGGCTGCACAGGAAAAAGGGGACAAGCTGCAGGTCCTCGACGTGCTCCTCAAGCCAGAGTTCGATCATGGTCAAGACGCACAGCCCGACCACGAGCAGCAGGAGGAAGCGGCGCAGCTGCTGCAAGGTCTGGCTGTCGCTCATGTCTCCTCGTCCACCAGCCAGTTTTGCGCCATGGCGGCGTCAGTGGAGTCGACATATTCTGCCAGCAAAGCCAGAAAGCCCTCCTGGCCAGCGAAGGGGCGGCCTTCCATCAGCGCGCTCGCGACCGCTTCGTCCACGCCCGGCAACTGCATCAGCGTCGCGCCGTCCGCGTGGTTGAAGTCAACTGGTACGTAGACGTGCTCCTCGTAGGCCGCCACCTGCTCCTCGCTGACGTACTTGCCGATTTCGCGCCGGAACTGGCGAATGCTGACGTAGGGACGGTATTCCATGAATTCCCGGGTCATGCGCCTGCCCACGTCCGGGATAGTCTGGAACTCGTCGCCGGTCGCCGTGTTCAGGTTGAGCAGGGTGAAGACCGGCGTCTGCGGACTGACGACGGCCAGATCGTTGTCATGGTCCGCGACATTCACAACCGGGTAGTAAGGGCCTTCAGTTTGCTGTACCGAGGGCGACAGATCGCCTGACCCCAGTGCCAGCACAATGTCGACTGGCTCCGACGCCAGCACTGTGCTTCCACCCTCCAGTTGATGCTCTGTCAGCGACAGCAGCAGGGCATCCACGTCATCGCCGGCGCCCCGGAAAATGCCGTCCGACTCCGTGTCATCCAGCATGGTGGCGAAGTAAAACTGGGAAGTCAGTACGGGTTGGTCGTCGAGCCGCACGCGAAAATGAATGTGCAGCGGGCGTCCTGCGTACAGGCCCGGGATCACTGTACGGAAATCCCAGTAACCTTCATCGTCGCTCAGGTCGGCGCCAAAATGCTGAAAATTGCTGTCGAAGCCACCCTGCTGCGACCGCGGATGATCGTAGGCTCCGTTGCTGTCGGTCTGCCAGATTTCGACCAGGGCATCGGCCACCGGCTCGCCATGGGTATCGAGAACCCGGCCCTGCAGGATGAAGACCTCACCCAGGGCTTCAACCGGGTCCGGAAACTCGGGCAAGGGCGATTGGGCGATGGACGGTAAGGACCCCAGGGTCAGCAAGAGCGCCAGGGCTGTAAAGGTCAAGATACGTAGCTTGTGAGCAGCATCCATTTCACAGCTCCTGAAAGCGGGCATTCATGGTCGGTGACCATTCTATTGGAAACTCCGCCGATCGAATGTGAAATCTTTGTAATTTTTGTATTGTGTTGCTTCTTCCCTGGCGAAAAACGAAGAGGAGCGCCGCGCGACACTGCGCGCGGCGCAAAGTTTCCTGGCTCTGTTGCGACAGTGCGGGGCAATGAAGCCCTGTCGCGGTACCGTGGAAACTGGCGCGAAATGGCAGTCATTCCTTATAGTCCAGACATGAACAGGACTAACACCCTGCGCATCGGCACCCGCGGCTCGCGACTCGCCTTGTGGCAGGCGCAGCATGCCTGCGCGCTGCTGCAGCGCGTCTGGCCCGGGATCGAGACGGAACTGGTCATCATTCGCAGCCAGGGCGACCGTCAGTCCGGGGCCATTCAGCCGCCGACCGGTGGCGGCTTTTTCACCGCCGCGCTCAGCCTGGCTGTGGCGCAGGGCGAGGTCGACGTCGCTGTGCACAGCCTCAAGGACCTGCCGACCGCAGCACAGCCTGGTCTCGTCATCGGCGCCATTCCGCGGCGCGGCGCCGCCGGCGACGTGCTCGTCAGTCGCGATGCCCTGCCCCTGGCGCGCCTGCCGATGGGCGCCGTCATCGGCACGGGCAGTCCGCGGCGGGTCGCCCAGCTGCGCCATCACCGGCCGGACCTTGAGTTGGTTCCCGTGCGCGGCAACGTCCACACCCGCGTCGAGCGCCTGCTGGAGCGGGGCAGTCCCTGCGATGCCCTGCTCCTTGCCGAGGCCGGTATGCTGCGCCTTGGCCTGGAGTCGCGCATCAGCGAACGCCTGCCGCCGGACCTGATGTTGCCGCCGCCGGGGCAGGGCGCCCTGGCGCTGCAGTGTCGTGAAGAAGAAATGCTGCTGCGCCTGCTCGCGCCGATCGACCATGCGCCGACGCGTCAGGCCGTCAATGCCGAGCGAGGCTTCCTCGCGGGCCTCGCGAGCGGCTGCAGCGCGCCGGTGGCGGCCTGGGCGACAACAGTTGGCGACCGGCTGCGACTTCGCGGTCGGGTGCTTGCCGCAGACGGCTCGCGCATGATAGAACTTGCCCTCGAAGCACCCAGGGGTGACGACCTGCTCCTGGGTGAGCATATGGCGCAGCGTGCCTTTGAGCAGGGCGCTGCCGAACTGGTGGAGGCGTGATGAATCTGCAGGGCAAACGCGTACTGGTCACCCGCGCGGCGCATCAGGCCGGGCCGCTATGTGAGCTGCTGCGCGAGCGAGGCGCCCTGTCGCTTGCTTATCCCTGCCTCGCCGTTGAGCCCGCACCTGACCGCTATGCGCTGGACGCGGCCCTGTACGCCGCCACGGCCCGCCGCTTTGCCTGGGTGCTGCTCACCAGCAGCAACAGCGTCGAAGTGGTGGCAGCGCGCCTGCCGCAACTGGAAATCCGTTTGACGCGCACCAGGGTCGCGCTGATGGGCGCCGCCGTCGCGACGGCGGCCGAGCGCCTGCCTTACCTGCGCCCTGCCGCCCACGCGCCCGCCGGTGATCATGCCGGATTGCTGTCGGCGATGCGGTTGCAAGCGGGGACGCGCGTGCTGCTGCTGCAATCGGACGTTGCGCCTCCCGCCATGGGGGACGCGCTGCGCGCGGCCGGCGCCAACGTCACCAGCGTCGCCGCCTGGCGCAACGTTCCAGGCGAGGGTGGTGTGGACCTGCCGGCCCTGCTACGCAATGATGAAGTCGACGGCCTGCTATTCACCAGCGCTTCCATCGTGCGCAACGCCCTGACGCGGTTCCAGCAGGAAGACGGCGACCCGGAGCTGTTGCGCGCTGTTCCCTGCGCTTGCCTGGGGCAGGCGACTGCAACCACAGCGCGGCAAAGCGGTTTCCGCGCCGTCGAGTTGGCCCAGGATCACCGGCTCTCGTCCCTGCTGGACGCGCTGGCGCGGCACTGGCATACTGCTCCGTGACGGGTGCGGGGAAAGTCACGATGATCGAGAGCCTTGATTTGCGGCGACGGCCGCGGCGCTTGCGCAGCAGTCCCGCCCTGCGCCAACTGCTGACCGAGACCCGCCTCACGCCCGGTGACCTGATTTACCCGCTCTTCGCCATTCATGGCGCCAACCAGCGCCGACCCCTGCCATCGCTGCCGGGTCAGGCGCAACTCAGCGTGGATCAACTGGCGGCCGAGGCGCGGGAACTGCGGGCGCTGGGCATTCCCGGTGTCCTGCTCTTTGGCATTCCCGCCCGCAAGGATGACGAGGGCAGCGAAAACCATGATCCCGATGGCATCGCCGCCCGCGCCATCCGTGAAATGAAAGATGCCGCGCCGGACCTGCTTGTCTTTTCCGACCTTTGCTTTTGCAGTTATACCGGTCATGGGCATTGCGGCATCATCAACCGGGCAGGCAGCGTCCACTATCAACCAAACCTGCCGGAAGGCTACCTGCTCAACGACGCCAGCCTTGAGATTCTGGCGCGGGCCGCGGTCGTGCATGCAGAGGCCGGCGCTGACTTCATCGCGCCTTCCGGCATGCTGGATGGCATGGTGGCGGCCATCCGCCAGGCGCTGGACTCGCAGGGCCACAGCGAGACCGGCATTCTCAGTTACGCGGCCAAGTTCGCCAGCGGCTTCTACGGCCCCTTCCAGCACGCCGCCGACAGCGCACCGGACTTCGGCGACCGTCGCAGCCACCAGCTGCCGCCCGCCAACCGGCGCGAGGCCATGCTGGAACTCGAAATCGACGAGGCCGAGGGCGCGGACATGTTGATGGTCAAACCCGCGCTGGCCTACCTGGACGTGCTCGCTGCGGCCCGGTCTCAAACGCGTCTGCCACTGGCCGCCTACCAGGTCAGCGGCGAATATGCCATGCTGCACGCCGCCGCCGCCAATGGCTGGCTCGACCTGCGCCGCACGGCCCTGGAGAGTTTGATTGCCATCCGTCGCGCCGGCGCCGACTTTGTGCTCAGCTACTTCGCGAAGGACGCAGCCCGCTGGTTGGGAGAATGACCGCCGGCGCGCTAGAGTTTCGCGCGGCACTGGCCGCGTGTTGCCGGGCGGATTAACAGCATGTTTCCGTTCCTGAACACAAGGCGCTCCCGCTGCTGCAAGTCATACAGACGACAGGACGCGGCCCCGTCTTCACCAGCGCCAGTTTATGGTTTATGCTGACGGGATCCTGGCGGAAAAGAAAGGAAGCGTTGTCATGTTGATCATTGCACGTGGACTTCTGCCATTGCTCTTGCTCCTGGGCGTTGTCGCCGGCCCGCTGCTCGCCAATGGCGCTGAGGATGCGATGGACTGCGCTGCACTTCGTCTGGCCGATCTGGGCGGCGAGCTCTTCATCAGCGTACGTCACTATCCCGGCGTTGACCCGGATGACTATGAAACGATCAACGAACGAACCCGCGACGGTTTCATCCCCATCATCAGCGAGTCGCCGGGCTTTGTTCTCTATGCCCTGGCCAACATTCAGCCCGACCAGTTGCTGGCGGTCAACATCTTCCAGAGCGAGGACGAGATGCAGGCCTCCAATGAAAAGGCGGCGGACTTCGTGCGCGAGAATCTGGCGCCGCTGCTGCCCGAGGCCCCGCAGGTCACCGCCGGCGACGTCACCGTGCTCGCGCTCCCCGGCCACTGCGACGAGGACATGCAGGACGAGGACGGCGAGGCCATGGCCGACGATGACGGTGACGAGGATGACGAGGAAGCCATGGCGGACATGCAGCCGCTCTTCCTCAGTTTCCGTCACTACACCGGCTTCGACCAGGCTGACGTCCCGACCATCGCCGGGCTGGTCGCGGCCGAATTCGTCCAGGTTATCTCTGACTCAGAGGGCTTCAGGCTCTACCTGAACCTGAACGTGGCCGACGAAGTCTACGGCGCGATCAATGTCTTCACAAGCGAGGAAGAAATGACGGCTTCCAACGAAAAGGCGGCGGACTTTGTCGCCGAAGCCCTGGCGGAACTGCTGCCGGAAGCCCCGACCATCACGAACGGCGACGTCGCCATCTTTCACGTCGGCGAGCTGGAGGCCGCGTTGGCCATGGACGCTGAAGAGGCGGCGGACGAGTAGTTCCCGCTTCAGCGCCACTTAAAGGGAAATCACGGACGCCCGTCTGCAACGGGCGTCCGTGTCACAATCGCAGGGAGGGGAATCGAACATGTTTGTAAGCGTGCGTCGCTATGAAGGCATCGACCCCGCGGACTTCGGCGCCATTAACCGCGATCATTCACGACGGCTTCCTGCCCGTCCTGCGCGAGTCGCCAGGGTTTTTGTTGTACGCCCTTGGCAACTGCGAGCCGGACGTCGTTCTGGTGCTGAATGTCTTCCACAGCGAGGCTGAAATGCTGACCTCAAACGAGCAGGCCGCGCATTTCGTCGGTGAGAGCCTGGCGCAATTCCTGCCCAACCCGCCACAGATCACCGCCAGCACGGCCTACGCCCTCGCGCTGCCCAGGCAAGACAGTGGCCTGGAAGTCAACGACGAGGCACAGCCGCTGTTCTTCAGTTTCCGCCGCTACACCGGCTTCGATGCCCTCGACACCCCCATGATCACGCGCCTGGTGGTTGAGGACCTCATCCCCGTCTTCGTCGAGTCGCCCGGTTTCCGCCTTTACGTCACCCTCAATGCCATGGACCGGGTGTTGGGTTCGCTCACAATCTTCACTTCCTGCGAAGCGATGCACGCCTCAAGCGAAAGCGCCGCGCAATTCGTCGCCGCAGAACTGGCGCCGCTCTTGCCACAGGCGCCGGTCGTGACCGAAGGCCGTCTGGGTGTTTTCTGGCAAGCGCCCCGCATCTCGCAGGATCCAGTCTAAACAAGGCCCTGACCGGCCCGGCGACCATAGCCGTGGACGACCTTGCCAGTCTCCTGAGCAGTGCATGGGGCCTGCCGGCTCCCCAAATTAACCCTTCATCGCAGGGCGCCGACCGCAATTCCCGATTGTTCGAGGTCCGCGATTCCTCCGGCGCCCGCCGGGTCCTCAAATGGCGCCGAGGCCCCGTTAATCATGCCGCCTTGCGTCTGCCGCTCTACATGGGCGACAGCGGCGCACAAGCCTTTCTTGCGCCCGTTGAAACATCTGCCGGTGAACTACATGTCCCCGTCAGCGGCGGGTATCTGGCGCTGTTGCCCCATATAGACGGCCACGACGCTTTCGAAAGGCCGCTCAATGCCGGAGCCTGGCGCCAGCTGGGTCAGGCACTGCGTACCCTGCATGACGCGCAGTTGCCCGGGCGCCTGAGACGCACACTGCCACAGGATGGCTTCGACACCCAATCGCTTGTCCTGCTACGGCAACTGCTGGACCGCCCCCTGACCTCCTTGCCCGATCCCGCGGCAAGGCAACTCGATAAACTGCTGCGGGTCCACAAGGCGACGCTCTCCTGGCTTATGGACCAAAGCAATTCGCTCGCGCTGCAGTTGCGCCGGCGAGACTTGCCCGTCGTACCCTGCCACGGCGACATCCACGCCGGTAACGTGCTGGTTGACTCCGGCAATCAACTCTTCCTGGTGGACTTCGATACCCTGCAGTTGGCCGCGCGCGCGCGTGACCTGATGTTCGTGGGAGCGGGCGTAGCCGGTCACTGGCAAGGCGAGCAGGAATGCGCCTGGTTTTACGAGGGTTACGGTCCGGCGCAGCCCGATCCGGAGGCCATCGCTTTTTACCGCTGCGAGCGCATCGTCGCCGACGTGCTGGATTACAGCCGGCAGATTCTCAATGGCGGCACAGTGCAGGAGCGTGAATTCGCTTTGGCCGAGCTGCAACGTCAGCTGGCGCAGGGCCCCGAGCTGCTCGTTGCCCGCGCTTCGGTAGAGGCGCTGGCCTGACGCATTTGCCTCCAGTGTGTTGCAAGCCCTTGCCGCGAATTGCGGGGCGGCAGACGAAAGTCTAAAACAGTCCTTCCAGCAAGGCGTCCAGTTCGGCCAGGTCCTCCGCGTCCAGCGCGCCCATCGGATGACGGCAGGCATTGCTGCGCAGGATGCCGCGCCGCTGCAAGACGGCCTTGTAGAGCGTCACGCCGTATTGCCGTTCGTAATTGATCAGCGGCAACAGCCGGTTGAAAAGCGACCGCGCGGCCCTCTCTTCGCCCGCATCAAGCAGACGCCAGATTTCGCAGTGGACGTCGATGGCCTGGCAGGCGGGCATGTTGCCGACGGCGCCGCGTCGGTGTTCGTCCAGCATGTAAACGCCGCCCTGCCCGCCGAAAACGCCCTTGCAGTCCGCGCCCGCCGCCGCGATCGTGCGGCTCACCTGACGCGAGGCCGGCGTCGTCTCTTCCTTGATGTAGTCCACGTGTTCAATTTCGCGACACATGCGCGCCATCAATGCCGCACTCATGGGCGTGCCGACCGGCGCGATGTAGTTCTGCACGATGAGCGGCAGGGAGGTCGCCGCCGCCAGGGTTTCGTAAAAGTCGTAACAACCGGCGGCGTCCGGATGCACCACGTAGGGCGGCAGCGCCATGATGCCTTTTGCGCCCAGCGCTTCGGCGCGTCGCGCCAGGCGCGCCGCGGGCAGGGCATGGCCGGCGTTGACCGTAGCCACCACCGGAACGCGCCCGGCCGCCGCCGCGCAGACGATCTCCAGCCAGCGCAGACGTTCATCGTCATCCAGCATGGTGAATTCGCTGGCGTTTGCCGGGCCCACCAGACCCGTCGCCCCGTTGGCGATGCAAAACTCGACAATGGCCGCCAGGCCCTGTTCGTCCAGTTCCAGGTCATCCCTGAAAGGTGTCACTACAATGGGGAAGATGCCGCGCCAGCTCATGGTCTGCCTCCTGTAATCCGGCGTCCTTCATACCACAGCCGGGTTGACGCGAACAAGATGCGCCTTGCACAAGGCGTGACGCCACCCGCATTTGCGCTCGTTGCACGCCAGCTTGCAGCCCTGCAATCAGGCGCCGCCTGTTCTGGCAGGGCAAGGCGGCGGGGGCTATGCTGATGCCGTGAAATCTTCAGGTCTTTTCCTGTTGCTGCTGTTGACGGCCTGCCAGACCGCGGACAAGAGTATCGCTGTTTCCACCCAGGTGGCCGCGACCGTCAGCGCCCTGCGCCGCGAGTTCTGGCAACCAACCTTGCTGGGGCCGGTGGACGGCGCCCGCTTTGCCTCGCCGGCAGGCGTCACGCTTGAATGGGACTGGGGCCGCGCGCTGGCGCAAGACCAGCATTTCGACCTGCGAGTCTGGCGGCCCGGCGCGCCGCAGCATGGCATCACCTGGACGCGTGAACGCAATTTCCCGCTAACGCACTGGCTGACACAGCAGGAAGCCGGCGAATTTCACTGGTCGGTGGCCGTCATTCAGGGACGCGCTGGCCAGGTGGAGGCCGAGCCAGGGCCCGCGCCGCCATCGCGTTCTTTCATCCTTGAAAGCGCGGTCCTGCCCACGCCCGTCCCCACGGCCACACCGGCATCACCCCTTCCCGACGAAATCCTGGACTTGCCTCCCGGTTTCACGCTGCAGGTCTTTGCCTGGCTACGCGACGCGCCCACCACCATCGCCGACATTGAATTCGCGCCGGACGGCGACCTGATCGCCCTGGCCCTGGATGGCCGCATCTTTCGCCTGCGCGATGCCGACGGCGACGGTCAGGCTGACACGCGGCGGCAGATTTTCTTCAACGACGGTGTCGTGATACCGCCCCTCGACTGGGCCGTGGGCATGGCCCTGCGGGGCGAGGAAATCTATATCTCGGATGAAGGCCGGGTAGGACGCCTGAGCGACAGCGATGGCGACGGCCTGCCGGACCGCTACCGGTTGCTGGTCACCGGCCTGCCGGGTCGGCAGTATCCTTTCCACTCCAACAACGGCATCGCCTTTGGCCCGGACGGCCTGCTCTACATTGCCGTGGGTTCAACCAGCGACCACGGGCCGCTGCGTCACCCGCTGGAAGCCAGCATCCTGCGCGTCGATCCGCAAGGCGGCATCCCGGAGGTCTTCGCCAACGGCTTCCGCAACCCCTTCGACCTTGCCTTCGCGCCGGACGGTCGCCTCTTCAGCACCGACAACAGTCCCGACGTGCTCGACGCGACCCTGCCTTTCTACCCGCCGGAAGAGATTAATCTGGTGCAGCAGGGCGGGGACTACGGTTTCCCGGATGTCTACGGTTTCGACTTGCGCATCGGTCCCGTCGACCGCGAAAGCGAGCCGCCGCTGCTGCTCCTGCCGACTTCCTCGGTATCCTCAGGCCTGACATGGTACGGCGCGCAACACTTTCCGCCGGACTGGCGCGACGGCCTGTACCTCGCCCAGTTTGGCGGCTTCAACAAGCAGGGCAAGAAGGTGGTCTTCGTGGCGCCGGACGACAGCAGCGCCGCAGGCAAACCGGTCGCCAGGACCTTCGCCGACTTCCATCCCGCCTTCCGTCCGGTTGACGTGGCCGTCGGGCCGGACGGCGCGCTCTACATTGTGGAATGGGACCACGGGCTCATCCTGCGCGTCGCCTGGACGGCCAACACGCCGTGACGACCCGCCGTCTGGCGCGGACCCTGTGGCCGCTGCTCGTCATCATCCTGCTTGCCCTCGGCTATCGCCTGCTCATCATGGCGGACCGCGCGGCCGCCCCGCCTGACGTGGCCGCCTGGGACCCCATGCCAGGCGGTACGGACCAGAAAACCTACCTGGAACACCTGCAGGCCCTGCAGGCAGGCGACTATCCGCCAACGCGTTTCCGCTATCAACCCGGCTTCGTCTACTTTCTCGGCCTTGTCAGCGCCCTTACGGGCAGCAGTGACCTGCTCTCCCTGCGCCTGTTTCTGGTATCTCTCGCATCGATAAACTGCGGCCTCATGGCCGGGATCACCTGGCTGGCGACCGGGCGGCGCGGCGCCGGTCTTGCCGCCGGCCTGCTGCTGGCCTTCTATCCGGTCAGCGCTTTCTACGATACGGACTTCGTGATCACCTCCCAGGCGCTGGTGCTGGCCACGCTGATGACCGGCGCCACCTGGCTGGCCTGGCGGCGACGACGCCAGCTGCTCTGGCCCGCGCTGACCGGCCTGACCTTCGGCGCGGGGGCCGTCACGCGCTTTGAACTGATAGCGCCAGGTGTTGTCAGCGCCGGCTGGCTGCTGTGGTTTAAGGGTCTGCGCCGCGCCTGGCGGCAGATCGTCACGCTCACGCTGACGGCGCTGCTGCTGATCGCGCCTGTCGCCCTGCACAACCGTCGGGGTGGCGCCAGCTATCTCATCACGCCGGCCGGCCCGCAGGAAATGTATCGCGGCAACAACCGCGATACGGACGGCCTGCGCAGCCCCTCCAACGCCTCTGCAACCACCCATGACGGCTATCTGCACTGGCTGCTGCAGGACATCGCGCTGGAGCCGGGGCGATTTGCGGAGCTGATGTTGCGCAAGCTGGCCTTTTTTCTCAGCAGCCAGGAAGCCGGCAACAACCTGAACTTCAGCCTGTCCGGCCAGGCCGTCTCGCCCTGGCTGGCGCGCAATTCGCTCAACTTTACCCTTCTGCTGGTGCTGACCCTTGCCGGCCTGGTCATGCTCTGGCGGGCCGGTCAGCGACCCCTGGCCCTTTTGTTGGCGTGCGGCGCCCTGGCTTACCTGCTGATGGTCCTGCTGCTTTGGGTGGAATCGCGCCTCAAGACGCCGGTCATCGCCTGGATGCTGCCGGCCGCCGGCTTCGCCATCGACCGCGGCCTGGTGACCCTGCGACAGGGCAGCTTGCCCGCAGCCCTGCTGCGCAACAGGCGCGCCCTCGTGGCGCTCGTCGCGCTTCTGCTGCTCATTGAGGCCGGCGTTCGTGAGTTGCCGCGCGACGTCACTCTGGCGGAACTTCCGGCGGATGCCACCCCTGCCAACCTGATCTATGACGAGACCCTGGAGCTGGTCGGCTGGCAGGTACGCGAGCAGTACAGTTCGCGCCACAGCATCCGGCCCTTCCATCCCTGGGTGGTCAGCCTTTACTGGCGCCTGTTACATAAGACTGGGATCGATTACAGCTTCTCTCTCAAATACTTCATTGATGACCAGGCCGTCATCGCTTATGACCGGCCTCTCGGCTACGTCGTCTACCCGCGTGATTTCAGCAGCAAGTGGCAGGTCGGCCCCGTCTACGTGGAACACGTTGGCCTCAGCTACAAACGTTACGACGGCCCGCTGGAACGGACCGGCCGCATCGTGCTGGTCGTCTACCCGCAGCGTGACTTCGAAGCGGGTTTCGATCCCTTCAGCGCCGCTGGCGAAAAGCAGTCACGACCCGTCCTCGCGCAACCGGCCATTCTCCTGCCACCGGGTCGCAATGAAGTGCCAGTTGCCGGTGAGGAAATCGCCTTTGGCGAGGCGCTGTACCTGCTGGGCGTCGACCTCCCTGCACGGGCCGCGCCAGGTAAGCGCGTGGCGGTTCGCAGCGCCTGGCGCAGCGGCGCGCAGCAAATCGATGCACCCTACGCCATCGGCGTTTTCCTGTATCGCGACGGCGAATTCATCAGCAACGTCGACAGCCCGCCGGCCCATGGCGCCTTGCAGACCTTCTCCCTGCTGCCGGGCTACCGCTTCGACGACGAAAAGTGGCTGGACCCGCCGCATCAACCCGGCCAATACGACGTTTACCTCGCCGTCTACGACCAGCGCGACCTGGTCCGTCTGCCCGTGGCCGGCGCTGTGGACAATCTGCATTTCATCGGCAGTATGGAGGTCGCCTGAATCAAAAACCCGCCACTCATGGAGTGGCGGGCCAGTTGTTGAACCTGTTTGGGGTTCAGACCTGAGTGACGGCGCTCGCCTGCTTGCCTTTCTTGCCATCGGTAATCTCAAACTCGACCGAAGCGCCCTCATCCAGTGAGCGGTAACCGCTGCCCTGGATTTCGGAATAGTGAACGAAGAGGTCCGGGCCGTCTTCCTGGCTGATGAAGCCATAGCCCTTTTCGTTGCTGAACCACTTCACGGTACCGCGCGTACGTTCTGACATCACTGCTGCTCTCCTGAATAGCTCCGGCGCCAGAATCACCCTGCAGGCGATTGCCTGCGAACTGCGGGCGGCGCCACAAACAGCCTACACGATTTATCCGGGATGTAAATACCGAAGCCCTTGCAATCGCAGGCGCGTTACACCTGTCTTTGCGGCACGCGCGGGATCAGTTTCTGCGGCTGCACGATCTGACGGCGCTCCGGCGTCAGCCGTTCCAGCAACGCCGGCGACGGCTGGTAGCCGTGACGGAAGTTGCCCCAGGACGGCCCGTAGCGATAGACAATGGTGCGCCGCAGACCGGGGTTGCTGCGCCGCGCCGAACCGTGCGAGATGGCGTCGACGAAGAGCAGGACGTCGCCCGCCTCCAGGTGCACCTCAATGGCGCCGGTCACGTCGTCGACCGAATCCTGCTCACCTTTCATCTTGTGTAACTCAAATTCCGGGTGTTCCAGATTGGCCTTGTGGCTGCCCGGAATGACCATGGTGGAACCGTCGCCCGGGCCGATGTCCGTAAGCGCCATCAGGATATCGATCTGGCCGCAATGGAATTCACCATTGTAGAAAAGGTATTGCGTGCGCTTGGTGCCGGTATGGCCGCCGGAATGCAGGCCGATGGCCTCGCCCGGTCCGCGCAGGGTGGCGAAATTTTCGTCAATGAAGAGCGGGCCGTGGTGCCAGTCGAAAGTGCCCTCGCCACCGACGAAGTGCCTGGCGTGTTCAATCCAGGCGGGATGATCGATCAGGCGCTCGAAGGGTTCGCCGCCCTCATAGATCTGCTGCAGGTTGAAGCCGTCGTCGTCCCCGTAGTTGTGGCCGTGCACGTAGCCGTTCCACTCGCCAACCTCCAGCGGCAGCAGCGCGTCGATGCCCTCGTTGAGTGCGCGCAGGTGTTCCGCGTCGATCGCCTTGCGCAGCACGAGATAGCCGTTCAAATCGAAGAGGTAGCGGTCCATTTCGTCGGGCATCTGCCGGCGTCTCCCTCTGCAGCCCAGCCGCGATCAATAGTACCTGTCGCGGCAGGCGCTGCAAGGCCGGTCGGAGCGACCGCCGTTGGTTCCGCTTCCGGCGTGAAGGCGGGCGGCTCAGGTACCCGGCCCTTCGCCTTCAGGAGACCCGGCCGTAGGGTCCGGCTCCGACCTGGAGGCTATTGGTTCCGGTGGCGGCGGCGCGGCCGTGGGTTCCACCAGCGGCTCAGGCACAACTGCGGTTGGCTCAAGCGGGACCTCCGGCGTAGTCGGGAACTTGGGCCGCTCGAAGTTGGTGATCACGAATTCGGACCATTGACCTGGCACACCATCGAACAGCGCCCTGACGCGGAACACAAAGAGCAAATCGGGGTCCGTGGCCAGCCAGTCCAGCCAAGAGGTGGCCCGTCCGTCAGTGATTGCCTCTACACGCTCTACGATGCCGATCCCCCGCCGAACGTGACTCCCATTAATCTCATAGCCGGTGATCGAGTCGTCCTAGCTGACCGGCGTTTCCCAACTGATGACCAGTCCATCTTCTGCCGTCTCGACCGACAGTTTTCCAGGGGCTCCATCGCACTCATCGTCCTGCGCCTGCGCTGCCTGGGTCGGCAAGGGAAACAGGGACAACAGCAGGATGACCCTGAGCAGTTGCCAAATTCGGGAAGGGAAACCACTTGTGCGTTTCATTTGCTCACACAAAGTGTTTCGCAAATCATGTGTTGTTTACAGAATCCGTGCAATTACGGTGTGTGACGTCGGAGAATTAACAGTCCCTTTCCTCGGACAAGGGCAGTCAAGGCCACGACGCAGGATTTCAGAAGTGTGAATTGCCACAACTGCGTTGCCATCTGCGGGATTTGCCGTCGGAAACCAGCGTCCTTTCTATCAGCCGGGCCTGGCAGCCCCGGGTTCATGCAGGAAGCAGGCGGCCTGTGTGTCGGCAGGCGTGGCCAGCAGGGGTGGTACGGCCTCGAGACAGCGGTCCATCCTGAAGGGACAGCGTGCGTAGAAAGCGCAGCCGCTGGCCGCGGCCGTTACGGTTTCGGCCGATTCATCACCTTGCCAGTCCAGCGGCGCCTGCCAGCGCTGCGTCGGGTCCGGTCGGGGGATGGCCTGAATCAGCAGTTGCGTGTAGGGATGCTGGGGCGCGTCCAGCACGCGCTCCATGGGCCCCGCCTCCACGATGCGACCGCGGTAGAGGATCAGCAAGGTGTCGCTGATCTGCCGCGCGGTGGAGAGATCGTGCGTGATGTAGAGCCAGGAGATGCCATGGCGTTCCTTCAGTTCCAGCATGTTGGCCAGCACCACCGCGCGCAGGGAGGCGTCAATCATGGAAACCGGCTCGTCCGCGATAATCAGCTGCGGTCGCAACAAAAAGGCGCGCGCCAGCAAGACTCGTTGCAATTGGCCGCCGCTCAACTGGTGGGGATACTTGCCCAGTACCAGAGCGGGATCCAGATGCATGGCGCGCAGGGCGTCGCTGATCCGCGTTTCTCTGCTTGCCTGTTCGGCCCCGGTGGAGAAATTTCGCAAGGTCAGGCGCAATACGTGATCGACCGGATAGACGGGGTTGAAGGTTGCGAAAGGATTTTGAAAGATGGCCTGCACGGATTGACGAAAGTCACGCAGGGCCTGGCCCCGCAAGCCCGCTATTTCCTGGCCGCGAAAACGCAACTCCCCGGCATCGGGGCTCAGAAAACCCAGCGCCAGCATCCCCAGGGTGGACTTGCCGCTGCCGCTCTCACCGGCAATCGTGATGATTTGCGGACGCTCCGCGGCCACGCTCAGGCTCACACCCTGCAGGGCGTCGACACGATTGCGGTAACCGCGACTGAAACTCTTGTGTACGTCGCTCAGCGTGAGCAGGTCCACGCTCATGAGTCGTAGCCTCCGCCCCAGGGACGCACGAAATGACCTGCTGCCACTTCCTGGAGAGGCTCGTCCAGCGGCCATTGCGGCTCGCTGTCCATGGCCTCGCTTTGGAATTCACGACGTGCGCGCACGTCGGGCACGGACGCTATCAAACGTCTCGAATAGGGATGGCGCGCGTCCCGGAAGAGTGTGCCGGTCTCGCCCATTTCCACCAGCCGTCCCGCGTACATGATGCCCAGACGGTCCGTCACCTGCGCCAGCAGGGCCATGTCATGGCCGATCAACAACATTGAGGCGTCAATCGCCTTGCGCGCCGCCGCCAGCGTCTCCAGCACGACGCGCTGCGAAATCACGTCGAGGGCGCTGGTCGGCTCGTCCGCGATGATCAGCCGCGGGCCCAGCAGCATCGCCATGGCGATGCATACGCGTTGTCGCATCCCGCCGCTCAGTTCATGCGGGTAACGGGGCAGCAGGTCCGCATCCAGTCCCACGCCCTGGAGGACGTCCACGAAGCGGGCGTGCATGGCGGCCCGTGGCATGCGTTCCCCGTGCGCCGTCAAGGTGTCCCTAAACTGGGCTTGCAGGCGCATGACCGGATTGAGTGCGCTCATTGAGCCCTGGGGAATGTAGGCGAACTGGCGCCAGCGCAACTCGCGCAGGGCGCTTTCGTCCAGCGCCAGCAGGTCGGTGGCGCCAAAGCGTACGCTGCCGGCGACCACGCGTCCCGGCGCGCGCAGCAGGCGCAGGATGCCGAGGGCCAGCGTGCTCTTGCCGCTGCCGCTCTCCCCGGCCAGACCCAGTACTTCGTTGTCGCGCAACTCAAAGTCGACGCCATCCACTGCGCGGACGGTCGCCGCGCGCATTTCGTAGTGGATCGACAGGCCCTCAACGGCCAGCACCACAACACTTTCACGCGCCTGGCCGGACATGGTCGCCATCAACCCTGCTCCAGACGCGGGTTAGCCAGCGTGTCGAGGGCAGTGCTGACGAAGAAGAGACCCATGAAGAGGACGATGAAGATGACAATTGGCGGCAGCCACCACCACCACAACCCCAGCCACATGGCGTTGCCGATGATGGCGAAGTAAATGAGGTTGCCGAGGGTGGGCGTCTGAAAGGAGCCGAGGCCGAGGACTTCCAGACCGATGGAAGCCAGAATGGCCGTCGCCACGGCGTTGACAAAGGTGGCCGCCAGAAAGGGGATCAGGTTGGGCATCAGTTCGCGGAAGACTATGTGCAGCGGCGATGCGCCTGAAAGGCGCAGCAAGAGCACGAACTCGCGTTCGCGCAGACTCAATACCTGCGAACGGATGACCCGCGTGGGATGCATCCAGGACGTCAGGGCGATGACCAGGCCCATCATCAGCGGCGTCACGATGGAAAACGAGGCAGCGATCATGATCAGGATCGCCAGTGGCGGGATCGTCAGGCCGATATCGACGGTGTTGCGCACGACCCCGTCCAGCAGGCCGCCGACGTAACCGGCCAGCATGCCCAGCACCGTGCCCAGCAGCACGGCCGAGCCGCCGCCCACGAGGCCGATGAGCAGCGTGTTTGGCATGCCCTTGAGGATGTAGGTCAGCAGATCGCGCCCTTCATTCTGTGTTCCCAGCGGGTGGTCGTGGCCGGGCGGCGCGTTGATGCCGCCGGCCATCAGGCGCATCTGCTCCGGGTCCGCAACGAACTGTCCCAGCAGGCCCGGCACCAGCACCAGCGCCAGCAAGGCAAGCCCCAGCGTCATCACGGGTGTCAGGAAGCGTGGCAGGCGCCGGGTCATTGGCAAAGTCGCCTTCAGTAGCGGATCCGTGGATCGAGCAGGGGATAGATCAGGTCCAGTATCAGCGTCGCCAGGGCCACGGCAAAGACCATGAAGAGTGTTACGCCCTGAATCACGAAGAAATCCGCCGCGCGCAGGGCGTTGTACAGCACCCAGCCCACGCCCGGATAATTGAAGATAATCTCCACCAGCACCTGCCCGGAAATGAGACGGCCGAAGTCGATGGCCAGCGCCGTAACCTGCGGCAACATGGCATTGCGCATCGCGTAGTGGCTGAAGATGCGACGCGAGCGCAAACCGCGCGCCTGCGCGTAAATCAGATAATCGTCGCCGAGCACGGTCGCCATGATGCCGCGCATGCTCAGGGCCCAGAAACCGATGACCGCCAGGACAACCGAGAGCACCGGCAGCGTCGCGTGGTGCAACAAATCGCCGAGTGTGGCCAGATCGAAGCCGCGTACGCTGCCGGGCGTAAACGCGCCACCCAGGGGAAATACCGACCAGTTCAGGGCGAAGAGATAGACGAGGATAAGGGCCAGCAGGTAATAGGGAACGGCGCTGAAAGGCATGGAAAGATACACCAGCCAGCGAAAGCCGGCCGGCACACGCGGCCAGACGGCCAGAGCCCCCAGCAGGTTGCCGACAGTGAATGCCAGCAAGGTGGCCACTGACAACAGTCCGATCGTCCAGGGCAGCGCCCGCAGGATGACGGCTTCCGCCTTGATGGGGAAAAAGGCCAGCGAGTAGCCAAGGTCACCCCGCAGCAGGTTGCCCATATAGTTCAGATATTGTTGCGGCAGCGGGTCGTCCAGCCCCAGCCGTTCGCGGTAAAGGGCCAGGATCTCCGCACCGTTTTCCACTGTGCGACCGCGGCTGGCCATACGCCCCAGCAAGGCCGCGATCGGATCCTGCGGCGTGAGTCGCGAGATGGCAAAGTTCAGCGTCGAGGCAACCAGAATGGTCAACACAAAGGTCGCCAGGCGCATACCCAGGTAGCGGGGAGTCATGCGTCAGCCCGGAAGGAAGAAGCTTGTCAGGAAACGCCCCCCCCCCCCCCCCGCCAGTCTGCTAGCCGGCAGGCGGAATGTTCAGGAGCATCAGTGCGCCGGTTACCCACCAGTGGCCAGGATGGATGTAGTTGTTGTCGGAGGAGGGCCAGTTGGTCCAGTAGGTGTTGTTGAAGGGTGTGAGCAGGCGCGCCTGCACCAACGGGATACCGGGCAGCTCACGCAGCCAGATCTCCAGCGCCTGGTCCGCCAGATCGTCAAAGCCTTCGTCGGAGGCGGCGAGGACGGCCATGGCGTCGACCACCTCGTCATACTCGGCGTTTTCGAAGCGGCTGGCATTGACGCCCGGCACAGATTCGCCAATCGGGCCCGAGAAACGGCTGTGGAAACGCGAGAATGTCTCGTAGGGGTCGCTCACGCTGCCGCAGAGGTCGGTGATCCAGGCTTGCAATGCACCGTTGGAGACATCGGCATAGAAGATACCGTCTTCCAGGGGCTGGAAGGAGGCGTCAAAGCCGGCATCGCGCACCTGCTCGGCCAGGATATTGCCCATGCGCACCTTGTCGGTCTGGCTGGAGCGGGCGACGAGGGTGAAGGAGATGCGGGCGCCATCACCGTCAACCCAGAGGCCGTCGGCGTCGCGCGAGTAGCCTTTACCCTCCATCACGCTGTCGATGAGCATCATGTCGCTGCCGAGCACGTCATATTGCTCGAAGAGCGCGGCGTTGCGGTCCAGGAAAGCCTGCAGCGGCGCGTAGGTGGGATAGAGCGTAGCGGCCGGATCCGTCATGCCCTCATAGGCGATGGCCACGAGGACGTCGCGGTCGATGGCGGCGTTGAGGGCCCAGCGCACTTCCCGATCGTCGAAGGGCGCCGCCCTGTTGTTCAGGCCCAGGTATCGCGGACAGGGATCGAGATAGGCGTAGGGCAGGTCCTCCGTCCAGCCCACGATGTTGGGGTTGCGGGACTGGGCGACTTCAAAGGTCGAGCGGCTGAAGGTCCAGCCGGCATCCAGCTCATTGTTTGACATCAGGGCCGCGCGCAGGTCTTCGCCGGGAGCCCCCAGCCAGATGGCCCGTTGCGGCGCCGGCAGCGCATGGAAGCCGGTCTCGGCTGCCCACCAGTCATCGCGCCGGTCATAAACCTGTTCCGTCTCGGTGGAGCGCACCAGACGGAAGGCGCCGGTGCCCATGGGCAGGCCGGCTTCCAGATCGTAGTTGGTGAAGGTGGTCGGATCGACGCCTTCCCAGATGTGTTGGGGCGCGATCAGGATCGTGTCCCAGATGCGTACGCCGAAGTAGGTGGAGACGAAGCGGGGGTTCGGCCGCGTGAGGTTCATGACGACCGTGCTGTCATCAGGCGCGCTGATGTCCGCCACCCATTGCTGCATATCGAAGGAATACTGCAAGTCGGGGTTGGCCTTCAGCATATTGATGGTGAAGACGACATCATTGGCAGTGAAGGGCGTGCCATCGGCCCATTTCACCCCATCGCGGATGCTGATGGTCACCGAGCTCTTGTCTTCATTGAATGAATTGCCCGATGCCAGCCAGGGTATCAACTCACCACTCTCATAATTGAGATAGAAGAGCGATTCCTGGGTCGCCTGCCACATTCCCCAGTCCAGATACTGACCGGCGATATAGGGATTCATGTTGTCGGGCACGGCCACACGGCCAAATTCGTTTTCGATGATAACTGTCGCCTCGCGCGGCACTTCGGCAATGTCCTGCGCGCCGAGCGCAGGCGTCAGCGCCAGCAAGAGGGTTAACAGGGCAAAAGCAAGGAATTTCCTGGTCATGACAACCTCCAAAAAAACAGACAGAAACTGGAAACGGTCTTGTTGTGGCTTGTGGCAACCTCCTGGCTTCTATTTGCGCAAATGACCGGGAATCAGGGGCGCCAGAGTCCGGTACCCCAGCAGCAGGCCCTTGTGCCCGCGTTTGAAAGCCGGCACGTCCGGCAATGCTTCACCTGGCGTGAAGTCGACGAGTTCACTGAAGTCGAACAGGTCTTCTTCGTGCTCGATATCGAGATTGCCCTCATAGCCAACCTCGATCAGCGCGCTGATGTAGGCCGGCCAGTCTACTTCGCCCCACCCCGGCGCGCGCCCGCGCCACCAGCCGAGCCCGAAGCCGGTCACCTCGCCGAAACTCTGCCCGTAAATGCCCACTCGCGCGAGTACGTCGCGCCGCACTTCCGTATCCTTGGCGTGCGCATGGTAGATGCGCTCGCCAAAATCGCGGACCGCCTGAATGTAGTCGATGCCCAGCCAGACCATGTGCGAAGGGTCCATCTCGAGACCCAGCACGGGGGAGGGCACCAGCTCAAACATCCGCTCCCAGATTTCCGGGCTGAAGGCCAGGTTGGTGCAGTGGTTGGTCTGGCGCTCGATCATCGGGCAATTTTCGATGGCGATGCGCAGGCCGCGCTCCCCGGCCTGTTCGCAAAATTCCTGAAAGACTGACTGGAAGGCGCCCATGTTCTCTTCCACACTGGAAAAAGGATCACATCCGACAAAGGTGCTGACGACCGGCACCTGCATACGCTGTGCGAGGTCGAGCAAGGCCAGAAAATAACGACGGCTCTCCGCGCGCTCTGCGGCGTCCGGCGCGAGGTAGTTGGGATAGTAGCCCAGGGCGGAGATTTCGATCTCGCGGCTCGCCAGATCGGCAAGGATTTGCTCCAGCCTTTCCTCAGTGACGGTATCGGGGTTGATGGCCGAATCAGGCCAGGCGGAGAGCTGCAGCGAAGTGAAGCCGGTTTCCGCGGCAAATGCCGCCGTTTCTTCAGAATAGTCGCTGTAGAATCCGAGACGCATCACCATGCTTTGCGCTCCAGGGGATTCCGAATCTAGCGCGCCCGCCACGGCGCGTCAATTTATGGACGACCTTTCAGTCATGACCGGTCGCACGGCTTTCTGTCCCTTGTGCAGCCTGTCCCGGGTCGTCAGCAACTGAATGCCGGACCAGAGGGCATCTTCTTCCGGCCAGGTGCAACACCCTCTATTTTCGTTGGTGACCGGGGATCAGGGGCGCCAGAGTCTGGTAGCCCAGCAGCAGGCCCTTGTGTTCCCGTCCGTAGGCCATCACGATCGACGATTCCATGTCGGCCTCGAAATCGCGCAGTTCGCTGAAGGCCAGCACGTCGTCCTCGTGTTCGATGTCGATGTTGCCTTCATAGCCAACCTCGATCAGCGCGCTGATGAAGGCCTGCCAGTCGACTTCGCCCCAGCCCGGCGCGCGGCCGCGCCTCCAGCCATGGCCCAGGCCGAATACGTCGCCGAAACTCTGCCCCAAGATGCCCACCCGTTGCAGCACGTCGCGGCGGATTTCCATGTCCTTGGCGTGCACGTGGTAAATGCGTTCGCCATAGTCGCGAATGGCCTGAATGTAATCGATGCCCTGCCAGACCATGTGTGAGGGGTCCATTTCGATGCCCAGCGCGGGCGAGGGCACCAGCTCGAACATCTGGTCCCAGATTTCCGGGCTGAAGGCGAGGTTGATGCTGTGGCCCGTCTTGAGTTCGACCATCGGGCAGTTTTCAATGGCGATGCGCAGGCCGCGCTCTTCGGCTTCCTGACAGAATTCGGTGAAGAGCTCCTGGAAGGGGCCCATGTTCTCTTCCACCGTGCAGTAGGGGTTGCGCCCGACGAAGGTGCAGACGACGGAGACGCCCATGCGCTGCGCGAGGTCCAGCACCTTGAGGAAGTAACGTTTGCTTTCAGCGCGTTCTTCGGCCTCGGGCGCCAGGTAGTTTGGATAGTAACCGAGGGCGGAAATCTCGATGTCGCGCTGCTGCAGGTCGGCCAGGATCGCTTCCAGGCGGGCCTCGCTGACCTTGTCGGGATTGATGGCCGAATCCGGCCAGGCGGAAAGTTCCAGCGAAGTAAAGCCGGTCTCCGAGGCGAAGGCCGCCGTCTCTTCGGAATAGTCGGTGTAATAGCCGAGCCGCATCGCAGACCTCCCTCGTCACGCCAGAACACCTGTATAGCGCGGCCAGGCTGAACTTGCAATCGGCGCGGGTACTGATGGTATGCATGCCCCTGCCGCCCCAATATTTGACAAACGCCGAAAGCGCGTTACAATCCATTGAACCGGTTCAATGTGAAATGTTGCACATGACCACCATACGCGAAGTTGCACGCGAGGCAGGGGTGTCCGTCGGCACGGTTAGCAACGTGCTGAATGACCCCGCCATTGTCTCGCCCGTGACTTGCGAGCGGGTCCTGCAGGTCATGCGCCAGCTCAACTATCGGCCCAGCGCCATCGCCCGCAGCCTGGCCACCGGCCGCACCCGCACCTTCGGTCTCGTCGTTTCCAACCTCTTCAACCCCTTCACGGCCGGCATCGTGCAGGGCGCCGGCGAGGTCGCGCGCGAGGCCGGCTGCAGTTTGTTGATCGCCTGCGCCGAAGACGACTGCCATGACGTGCCACAGCAGGTGCAGGTGTTGCAGCAGCACTGGGTGGACGGCATTTTCCTCGCCACCCAACCCCTGCCGGAATCGGTCTGGCGCGAATTGCGTTTTGGCCGCACTGCGGTCGTCATCATGGACCGTGACCAGCCGCCTGCGGAGGAACACGCCAGCATCATCGGCTTTGACTGGTACATGGCTGGTCTGCAGGCTGCAGGGCATCTCATCAGTCTCGGTCATCGCCGCATCGGCTTCGTGGGAGGCATACCCGGTCGTTCCTCCAGCGTCCAGCGAGAGAGGGGCTATCGCAAGGCCCTGGCGGGCGCCGACCTCCCGCTGGACGAAAGTTTGCAACGCGACGGCGATTATTCGACCGACAGCGGACGGCGCTGCGCCGAAGACCTGCTTGACAGGCCCCGCAGCCAACGGCCCACAGCCCTGGTGATGGGCAACGACATGATGGCCCTCGGCGCTTACGAAGCCGCCGACCTGCTGGGCCTCTCCGTTCCGCGCGACCTGTCTATTACCGGCATTGACGACAATTACTTCGTCACCCACATGGCGCCGCCCCTGACGACCGTGCACGTGCCCACCCGCGAACTGGGGGGCGAAGGCATGCGCATGCTCGTCAGTGGCGCCGCCGGCGCGCAGCGAGTCTCGCTGCCCACGCGCCTGGTGACGCGCCAGTCCACCGCAGCGCCAACGCCGGAGTCGGCGTGGCGCGACCAGTCATCGTCCATGCACACAGTGTCGGCTGAATTGTCTGTCCCTGCCGACGCTGTGGCCCGCAGCCAGGGGAACGGGAGAAAGGAGCGCCTGACGTCAAACAGGACGGGAGCTGTTACAGCCCCAGGCGAAGAGTGAGTTTTGGAGGCAAGGAAGGGAATAATGGATAACAAACACAGGATTACCCGGCGCGACATGCTCAAGATGAGCGCGGCCGGTGCAGCGGGCGCGGCAGCCACCGCGCTGCCTGCCGGGATGGTTGGCGCTTCGGCGCCTTCGCAGGACGAAATTGTCCTTAATATCGACTTTCGTGGCTATGGTGCGGATCCATTGGGCGAAAACATGGAGCAGGGCGTGGCCCTCGCCGAGATTCTGGATTCCTACAAGGCCATACACCCCAACGTCACCGTCAACCATGCGCCTATCGACCCCGGCGCCTGGGACGACATTCAGCAGTGGGCGGCGCGCCGTCTGCAGGCGGCTGACGGCCCCGATCTGCTCTTCGGCAACTGGACCTACCTCATCGAGGACTGGATGACGGCCGATCTGGTCGGCTGGTGGGACCCCTACCTGGAGTCCCCCAACCCCTATGTGGAAGGCAACATGCAGTGGGCGGACCAGTTCATCAAGCCGGGTGAGCGCCAGTCCAACGGCCAGACTGCCTGGCTGGGACTCGACAACACGACACTCTGGACTTACTACAACAAGGACATGTTCGCAGCCAACGGATGGGAAGCGCCGACATCCTGGGCCGAGCAGATCTCGCTCTACCAGGCCATCCAGGACTCGGGCGTGGCTATTCCGGTGTCGGACTACTTCGGCCTGGCCTACGCGGTGTGGACCTTCGACATGGCCACCAATCAGGTGCTGCACAGCACCTTCGAGGAGATTGCCGCCGGCGATCTGCGTGAGCCGCTGCCGGCCCAGGTTTCCGAGGCTGTGCTTGATGGACGCTACGGCATCGATCAGGAGCCGTATCAGGACTGCTTCCGCCTCCTGACGGAGTGGTGGCAATACACGCCGGAAGGCGCCCACAGCGGCGGTGGCGACGGGCAGGATTACGGCCTGTTCCTCTCCGGTGAAGCGGCTTCCCGCTACGGGGGTATCTGGGAAAACAAGAACCTGCTGCAGGACATGCCGACCAACGAGAATCCCTTCGAGTGGGGCGCCTTCCCCATTCCGATCATCTCGACTGATGAATCTTCACACGCCACCGGCAAGCAGACTGCGGCCGTCTTCATTGCCGGCCACACGCTCTTCACCCTGCCGGCCTACAACAGCGGCGCCAAGCGCGACGCCACCGCCGATCTGTTGATGTACCTGTCCGTACCCGATCATATCGGCGCGTTGCTGTCCGAGGATCAGGGGCTGGTGCCCAACATCAAAAACGTGGTTCTGCCGCCCTCACTCTCCGGCTTCCGCATTAACGACGACGCGACCTACTGGTTCGTCAACAGCTGGGGCAACACCCACATCACCGCCGAGGCGCGCGATGCCTGGGTGCGCAACTGGCAGCTGGTGCTGCTTGGTGGCATGAGCGTCGACGAGTACACCGAAGTCATGCAGGCAGAGTTGGTCAAGGCTGCCGAAGATACGCTCAACGTTTAGCATGTAGACCGTAACCGGCGCGGGGGGAGGGGCGGAATGCCTCCTCCCGCGTTCTGCATCACTGAATGAGAAAATCGTCATGTCGCCAGTTTTCAAAGAGACAAAATAATGAGTGCCATTACCACGGGTAGCAGCCGGTCCCGTTTCGCCCTGGGTGGGGGAAGCGGGCGTCTGCTGAGGAACTCCCTGACCGCCTATGTGTTTTTGATACCGACCTTCGCGCTGATCATTGTCTTTTCCTACTATCCAGCCTTTTCGGCGCTCTATCATTCCTTTACGGACTGGAACGGCTTTGCCGCGCCCAGATTCATCCTGTTCGACAACTTTGAACAGATGGTCGGCGACCGGATCATGGTGGCGTCGCTTCGCAACATGCTCATCATCAGCATCTGGTCCTTGCTGATGGCGTTGGTGCCGCCGCTAATCGTGGCTGAACTGATCGACTCACTGCGCAGCGACCGCGCGCAGTACTGGTATCGTCTGCTTTTCGTGGTGCCCATCGTTGTGCCGCTGGTCGTCACGCTCTACGTCTGGAATTTCATCTACGATCCTGATATCGGACTGGTGAAATCCATTTTTGACAGCTTCGGATGGGAATTGAATACACGCATGCTGGGCGATTTCAACAATGCCCTGTATTTCCTGATGCTCATCGGCTTTCCCTTCGCTTCGGGCGTCAACGTGCTCATATATCTGGCCGGCCTGCAAAACATTGACCAGGAAGTGCGCGATTCGGCAGAACTGGATGGCGCCACCGCCTTGCGACGCGTGTTTTACATCGACCTTCCCTTGCTCAAGGGTCAGATTCGATTGTTGGGAATCCTTGCGCTTATCGGCGGAATCCAGGGCTTTCAGGCCCAGTATGTGCTCACTGACGGCGGTCCTGGTTACGCGACCATGGTGCCTGGCCTGTGGATGTACAGGCAGGGTTACAACTACGCCGAGATGGGTTATGCATCGGCAATTGGTACGGTCATGTTCATCATGATTCTGATCCTGACCATTTTTTCGATGCATCGCTTCCGCTCGCAAACAGAATACGTGGCCGAATGATGACCGAAGCCAGGGGACTTTCAGACCTGACGCCCTTGACCAGGCGACTCAGCGGATCGGTCGACCTGCGACGCGTGCAGTGGTTGTCCCACGCCATATTAATCGTCCTGTTGTTCCTGACCATCGTGCCAGTCATCTTGCTGCTGCTCTTTTCTTTCAAGAACAACACGCAGTTCTACAACCAGCGTTTTGAACTCACCCTGCCACTTTACGTGGACAATTACACCAGGGCCTGGAACGCTGACATCGGCAAATACATGCTCAACTCGATGCTGTACACTGTCGGCGGCGTGGCGCTGACCCTGGTGCCGGCCTCGCTCTCCGCCTACGTGTTTGCCCGCCTGCGCTTTTTTGGCAAGGAAGTTCTGTTTTACATGGTACTGGGTCTGTTGATGATTCCCGGCGTACTGACGCTTATCCCTTCTTTCATACTGATTATCGATTTGAAACTGTTGAGTACACGCTGGGCTTTCTGGTTGCCCTACGCCGCCGGCGGCCAGGCCTTCGCCATCCTTGTACTACGCACTTCCTTCTCAGGATTGCCTGAAGATCTCTTCGAATCCGCCCGCGTAGACGGCGCCCGGGAGATACGCATTTTCTGGTCGATCGTGTTGCCGCTCTCGCTGCCCATCCTGGGCACGCTGGCGCTGTTGCAGGCCAACGTCATCTGGAACGATCTTATCTGGCCGCTAACCATCAACACCAACCCCGAGCTCAAGCCGGTGATGGCAGGCCTGATGATCTTCACGGGTATCTTCCGCACCAATTTCGGGCCGCTCTTCGCCGGCTATGTTCTGGCGTCGTTGCCCATGATTGCGCTCTTCGCCTTCACCAGCCGCCTCTTCATCCGCGGCCTGATGTCCGGCGCCATCCGCATGTAGGGGACTGCCATGCGCAAGGACCGCATTATCGAACTCAGTCATCGCATGACGCCTGGTGAAGGCTATTTCGAACTGGCCGCCCAGGTGCGCGACGTCACCGAAATCCTGCCCGAGGTCGTGCATCGCGACGACATCTGGTACATCATCGGCAACGTGCAGTTCAGCACCCACACCTTCACCCACATCGAGGTGCCCTTCCACCACTGGGAGGATGGCGACGACCTCGCCGACTACCCCCTGCAAGACCTGATCGGCACGGCCGTGGTGCTGGATTTCTCGCACAAGCAGCACCTGGAGGCCATCACCCTTGAGGAAGTGCAGGCCCATGCCGACCGCCTGCAGGACGTCGACATGATTTTCCTGCGCACCGACATGGACAAGAATTTTTTCGGCGAGCTCTGGAACGACCAGCCCTACCTGACCGAAGAAGCGCTCAACTGGCTGGTGGCGCAGGGGCCGACGGTCATCGGCACAGACGCCGCCGGCTTCGAAGTGCCCGGCACCGACTACCAGCCCAATCACCTGACCATGTTCAAAAACGGCCTCGCCATGGTCGAATCCTGCACCAACCTGGCGGCCATCGGCGAGCAGCGCGTCACCGTCTTCATCCTGCCGCTGCCGATCGTCGGCGTCGAAGCCTGCCCGGTGCGCATTATCGCCTTCCCCGAAGGAGACATTTCGTGAGCGACAATGAACAGTTGATGGAGCTCTACCAGCAGCTGCTGGTGCTGCGTCACTTCGACGAGTTCTGTTACGACCTCAAAATGAAAGACCTCATCATGAACGGCTTCCACCCCTACAGTGGGCAGGAAGCCGTGGCCGTCGGCGTCTGCTCCCTGTTGCGCGGAGACGACGTGGTGTTTTCCACGCACCGCCCCCAGGGGCACTCCATCGCCAAGGGCAGCAACACGCGCGCCGTCTTCTGCGAAATGCTGGGGCGCCGCGGCGGGGTCAGCCAGGGCATTGGCGGCCCCATGCAGTGGATCGACAAGCCCCACAACTTCTTCTGCGGCAGCATCGTCGGCAGCGGCCTGCCCATCGCCGCCGGCGTGGCTCTCGCCTTCAAACGCCAGGGCCTCGACAGCATCGCCGTCTGCTTCTTCGGCGACGGCGCCTCCAACACCGGCGCCTTCCACGAGGGGATGAACCTGGCCGCAATCTGGGATCTGCCAGTCCTTTATATCTGCGAGAACAACCAGTATGGCGAGGCCATGCCGGTGCAGGAATTCGTACCGGTCTCGCGCATTTCGCAACGCGCCAGCGCCTACGGCCTCAACGGAATCTCCGTCGACGGCATGGACGTCGAGGCGGTCCTGAACGCCACCACGGATGCAGTTGCGCAGCTTCGTGCCGGCAATGGGCCGGTCTTCATTGAGATGATAACCTACCGCTTCCGCGGCCACTATGGCGGTGACCCCGAACACACCTACCGCTCACGCGAGGAAATCGCCGTCTGGCGCAATCGCGATCCGCTGCTGCTGGCGCGTACGCGTCTGCTGGCCCGCGGCTTCAGCGAGGAGACTCTCGATGAGCTGGAAAGCAACGTGCGCGCGGAGATGGAGGAAGACATGGAATGGGCGCTGGAGCAGCCCTTCCCGACAGTCGAGCAGGCCACCGATCACGTGATGATCCCGCTGGGACAGGACTGAAGACCATGGCACGCATGAGTTACCGGGACGCGATCCGCGAGACCACCGCCGGGGAACTGCGCCGCGACGAAAGCGTCTATTTGATTGGCGAGGACGTCGGCCGCTGGGGCAACCTTTTCGGCGCTTCCGCCGGCCTGCTGGAGGAATTCGGGCCGGCACGCATCTGTGACTCGCCCATTTCCGAGGCCGCCATGACCGGCTGCGCGATTGGCAGCGCGCTTTACGGCATGCGCCCCATCGCCGAAATCATGTACATCGACTTCATCACCATCGCCATGGACCAGATGATCAACCACGGCGTGAAGTACCACCAGCTTTCCAACGGCCAGGTGCGCGTGCCGGTGGTCTTCCGCACCCAGGGCGGCGTCGGCATGCGCAATTCCTCGCAGCATTCGCAGAGCCTCGAGAACTGGTTCGTCAACGTGCCCGGCCTGATCGTCGCCATGCCCTCCACACCCGCCGATCTCTGCGGCCTGCTGCGCTCGGCCGTGCGCAGCGACAACCCCGTGCTGCTCATCGAGCACAAGTCGCTCTATTTCACACGCGGAGAGGTACCGGAGGACGATTACACCATCCCCTTTGGCGTGGCCGATATCAAGCGGCCTGGCGAGGACGTCACCATCATCGCCACCTCCTGGATGGTGCTGCAGGCGCTGGCCGCCGCCAAAACCCTGGCCGACGAAGGCATCTCCTGCGAGGTCATCGATCCGCGTACGCTATGGCCGCTCGACAAGCAGGCCCTGGTCGACTCCGTAAAGCGGACGAAAAATTGCGTCGTCGTCACCGAGGCGCCGGCCGAGGGCGGCTGGAGCGGCGAGGCCGCCAGCGTCGTCCATGAGCAGTGTTTTGCGGAATTGCGCAAACCAGTGCGCCGCGTCTGTGGCATGCGCACCGGCATCCCCTACGGCACGGATCTGGAAAAGGCCGTGGTGCCCGACGCCGGCTGGATTTGCGACGCCGTGCGCGAATTGCTCGCCTGATTGCGGAGGGCGTATGCCACAATTCGTGATGCCCATGCTGGGTCATCTGATGGAGGAAGGCACCGTCGCTGAATGGCGCGTGCAGCCCGGCGACCAGGTGCGCCGCGGCGACATCCTCTGCGAGATTGAGACGGACAAGACCAACGTCGAGGTTGAATCGCCCTTCACCGGCAAGGTGGGGCAGATCCTCGTCGCGGCCGGTGAAACGGTCGAGGTCGGCGCGCCCCTGGCCAACTACGAGGCTGACTGAGCATGCACGCGCCGCGTGTGCTCTCCATGGGCAACATGCTGGTCGAGATCATGCGTCCCCAACTCGATGCGCCGCTCGACCAACCCGGTGTATTCGAGGGACCCTTTCCCAGCGGCGATGCCGTCATCTACATCGGCCAGGTGGCCCGTCTCGGCCTGCCCGCCGCCTACATCGGCGCGGTCGGCGCTGACGACTTCGGCGACTGCCTGTTGCGTCGCCTCGATGCCGATGGCGTCGACTGTTCGCAGGTGCGCGTGCTGCCGCAACACAGCACGGGCGTGGCCTTCAACGCCCGCTTCAGCGATGGCGGACGGCGCTTCCTCTTCCACTGGCGTCACGCCGCCGCCGGCCAGCTGGCGCCGGACTTCGTCGACCCCGCAGCCCTGGCCGACCTGCGCTGGCTGCACCTCAGTGGCTGCAACCTGGCCATTTGCGAACCGGCACGCGCGGCCTGCCTGCGCGCCATGCAATGTCTGCCGGCTGACGCGCAACTCAGCTTTGACCCCAACATTCGCCCCGAGGTGCTCAGCGTCGAGGAAATCCGCGATCTCTGCCAGCCGGTCATCGAGCGCGCCGACCTGATTCTGCCCAGCGCCGGCGAAGCCGCCATGCTCACCGGCGCCGCGGACGACGAGAGCGGCTGCCGCCTGTGGGCAGGGCAGGGCAAGCTGGTGGCCCTGAAGCAGGGTGAGGCCGGTTGTACCTTGTTTCTGGGCGATGAATTCATACAGGTGCCCGCCTTCCCCGCAAACGAAGTCGACGCCACCGGCGCCGGCGACAGTTTCGCCGCGGCCCTGACCGTCGCCCTGCTGGAAGGCATGGCGCCGGAACAGGCCGGTCGCTTCGCCAACGCCGTCGGCGCCCTCGCGGTCACCCGCATCGGCCCCATGGAGGGGTCGCCAACGCGGGCCGAAGTCGAAGCCTTTATGCAGGCGCAGGAGGTCACGGTATGACCTGGTATCAAAAGGCCTGGCGGCGCGGTGTGCTCGACATGCACATCACCGAAGACAATCCACGTTTCATGACGCAGTTCGATCCGCAGCGCTTCGTCGATTTGATGCTGGAAGCGCGTTTGCAGTCCGTCGTGCTCTATGCCCATTCGCACGTCGGCAGTTGCTTCTATCCCTCGCTCATCGCGCCGGTGCACAGTGGGCCCGACGGCCGCGACATTTTCGGCGAAACAGTGGCCCTGTGTCACGAAAACGACATCGCCGTCGTCGGCTACATGAGCCTGATTTACGATACACTCGCCTGGCGCGCGCATCCGGACTGGCGCATCACGCACTCCGATTACCAGGGCCACAGCAACCCCGGTCGCTACGGCGTCTGCTGCCCCAATTCGCCCTACCGCGATTACGCAGCCTCCCTCGCCGGCGAGCTGGCCGCCGGTTATCCGCTGGAAGGCATTCGCTTTGACATGACCTTCTGGCCGGGCATCTGCTACTGCCCCCATTGCCGTCAGCGCTTCATGCAGGAGGTCGGCGGCGAGTTGCCCACGGTCATCGACTGGTTTGATCCGCGCTGGGCCCGCTTTGCCCGCAAGCGCGAGGAGTGGCTGGTCGAGTTCGCCGCGCTTTGCACCGACGCCGTGCGCGCGGTCGACCCGGCCATCAGCGTCGAGCACCAGTCCTCGACCTTCGCCCATCCATGGCGTTTTGGCGTGACCACGCCCCTTGCCGCGCAGACCGACTTCCTGCAGGGAGATTTCTACGGCGACATCCTGCAGGGCTCCTTCGTGCGCAAACTCTTCCACAACCTGTCGCCCAACCGACCCGGTGGTTTTGAGACCAGCGTCTCGGCTACCCTGAGCAACTACACGGCGCTCAAGGACGAGGCCCTGCTGCGCTGCAAGGCTTACGCCGCGCTCGCCGACGGTTGCGCCTTTATCTTCATCGACTCGGTCGATCCCGTCGGCACCATCAATCCCCTCGCCTACCAACGCATGGGGCGCATCTTCGAGGAGACGCAGGCCTGCGAGCCCTGGCTGGGTGGCGAACTGCAGCAGGACGTCGCCATCTACGTCAGTACCGAATCCAAGGGGGACTTCGCCGACAACGGCAAATCGGTAGGCGAGGCCGCCGACCTGCACAGCCGCGCTCCCCACGTCGAGGCCGCCCTCGGCGCCTGCCAGGCGCTCATCGAACATAACATCCCCTGGGGCGTCATCACCCGCAACGATCTTGACCGGCTCGACCGTCACGCGATGATCGTGTTGCCCAACGTCCTGATGATGGACGCGCAGGAGTGCGCCGCCTTCCGCGAGTACGTGCGTGGCGGCGGCAAGCTTTACGCCAGCCGTTACAGCTCGCTGGTGACGAGCGACGGCCATTACCTTGAAGACTTCATGCTGGCTGACGTCTTCGGCGCGCAATACGCCGGCGAAACGGTGGAGTCCTTCACCTACATCGCGCCGGCGCCGGGCCATGAGCCGCTCTTTGGCGAGGGCTATTCCCGCAGCCACCCGCCCGGCCTGGATGACAGGCAAATACGCATCGTCGCCCGCCCGGAAGCGCAGGTCCCCGGTGAGTTGGTGCTGCCCTGGACCGACCCGGCCGACCCCTGGCGTTTCGCCTCCATCCACAACAACCCGCCCGGTCGTTTCACCGGGCAAGCGGCCATCCTGCACAATTACTATGGCGCCGGTCAGGCCATCTACGTCGCCGGCGACATCGAAAGCAGCGAAAACTGCCACGACCTTTTCATCAATCTGCTGCTGCGCATGCAACCGGCCTGGTCCTTCGCGTCCGACGCGCCAAGGGCGGTGGAAATCTCGCTCTTTCACCAGCCGGACGAATCGCGCTGGCTGATCAATCTGATCAACTTCCAGCAGGCCCTGCCCAACATACCCGCGCGCGAAATCCAGGTCCGCCTGCGCGTGCCGCAGCGACCCCTGCGTCTGCTGCAGCAGCCCGCGGGCAGGGAATTGCCCTTCGAAAGCCACGGCGACGGCGTCAGCTTCACTCTGCCCGAACTCGAGACCTTCGCCATGCTCACGCTGGAGTATGCGTAGCGATGCGGACCGAAGTCATCAGCAAGAATTCGCTTTCATCCTTTCTTTTTTGAAGAGGCAAAAATGACCCAGCCCTGGTACAAGGACATTTACCGTCGCGCTGTTGTCGACCAGCACATCACCGACGCCAATGCCGACTTTCTCACCAGCTTCGACGCCGAACACTACGTCGGCATGATCCGTCGGTCCAATGCCCAGGCCATGTTCATGTACGCCCAGTCCGTGGTGGGGCAGGCCTTCTATCCCTCGAAGGTCGCGCCCGTACACGCCAACCTCAAGGGCCGCAATCTGCCGCAGGAGGTCATCGACGAGGCGCGCCGTCACGGCCTCAAGGTCGTGCTTTACATGAGCCTCGTGTGGGACACCTGGGCCTGCCGCAACCACGACGACTGGAAGGTCAAGGACACCCACGGCCGCGGCATCGCCGATGACATCAGCAGCACCTCCACCCATCGCGCCGGGCTCTGTTGCGTCAACTCGCCCTATCGCGACTACACGCGCGACCTCACCCGCGAAATCTGCGAGTCCTTCGACGTCGAGGGCATTCGCATGGACATGACCTTCTGGCCGCGGCCCTGTTACTGCCGCCACTGCCGCCGACGCTACGCCGAAGAGGTCGGCGGCGAAATCCCTGAAATCATCAACTGGGAAGACCCGCGCTGGGTCGCCTTCCAGCGCTCCCGCGAACGCTGGATGGCCGAATTCGCCGAACGCCAGACCCAAACCGCCCTCGCCGCCAACCCCGATCTCTCGGTCGAACACCAGGCTTCCTCCATCCCGCACGAGGCCGGCTGGCGCTTCGGCGTGGACAGCCGCCTGCCCATGCAGAACACCTATCTGCAGGGCGATTTCTACGGCGGGACCATCCAGGGCTCGCTGGTGCGCAAGCTCTTCTACAACCTGAGTCCCAATCGCCCCGTCGGTTTCGAGACCTGCGTCTCCATTTCGCTCGCCAACTACACGGCCATAAAGTCACGCGGGCTGCTGGAGGCCGCCGCCAGTTCCGCCATCGCCGACGGCTGCGCCTTCATCTACATCACTTCGATTGATCCCGTTGGCACGCTTGAGCCCACCACTTTCGAGCGCATGGGCGAGATCTGGGGCCGGACGCAGCGCTATGAGCCACACATGGGCGGTGAATTGCAACAGGACATCGCCGTTTACTACAGCCTTAACTCCAAATGCAACTGGGCCGACAATGGCAAACACGTCGAAGGCCCGGGACTCGCACACTCCTCCTCCCACACCGACGCTGTTGTCGGCGCCTGCCGCGCCCTGCGGGACCAGCACATTCCTTTCGGCGTCATCACAGACACCAGCCTCGGCCAGCTGTCACGCCACAAGGTCATCATCCTGCCGGACGTGCTGATGATGAACGAGGAAGAGGTGAACGCTTTTCGCGAGTACGTGCGCCAGGGCGGAAGACTCTACGCCAGCCGCAACACCTCGCTCGTCACCCGCGACGGCCATCGCCATAACGACTTCATGCTGGCCGACGTTTTCGGCGTCCACTTTTCCGGTGAAACCGTCGAGACCTTCACCTACCTTGCACCCGTGGAGGCGACGGACCCGCTCTTCGCGCCCGCCACGCGCCAGCACCCCGCCGGCCTCGCCGAATCGCAACTCATCGTCAGGCCCAATCAGGACGTTACGACCCTGGCCACCATCACGCTGCCCTACACCGTGCCCGCCGACGCGATCACCTTCACCTCGCTGCACAATGACCCGCCCGGCTTCCACACCGACATGGCCGGCATCGTCCGCAATGAGTATGGCAGTGGCAGCGCCATCTACGTCACCAGCGGCATTGAGCGTCACGAGCACCTGTCCGGGGTTTTCCTCAACCTCGTCCGTGAACTTTGCGACGATTTCTCCTTCGAGGCCGATGCGCCGCCGGTGGTCGAGGTCACGCTTTTCGACCAGCCCGACCGCAGCCGTTTGCTGGCCAACCTGGTCAATTTCCAGGACGTCTTTCCCCAGGTGCCCATCCATGATGCGCGCCTGCGACTCGCGCTTGAGGGCCGCAAGGCGTGCCGCGCCATCCTGCTGCCTGACGGAGAGGAACTGTCCTTCACCGTTGACAACGGCATGGCCGAAATCGCCGTGCCGCGCTTCGAGACCTTCGCCATGCTGGCCCTGGAGTATGAGTAGAGATGCAGCAGCCCGGACCCCGGGAAGAGCAGGGGAATGAGGAGTCGCAGACCATGACCAGACAGGAGACACCATGCCCGTCTTGACCGCTGAACAACTGCGCCAGACCGTCGCCGACATCTTCGCGCCGCTGGGCGCCGGCGACGAGGAAATCGCGCGCCTGCAGGACCATCTGGTCGGCAGCAACCTGCGCGGCCATGATTCCCACGGCGTGCACATGATGACCAACTACGTCGGTCTCTGGCGCAAGGGCGACATCAGGTTCGGCGCGGAACTGGAGACAATTCGCGAAAGTCCATCCCACGCCGTGCTGGACGCCCACGGGGGACTCGGTCAACTGGCGGCCTGGCGCGCCGCCAACATCGCCATTGACAAGGCCCGCGCGGGCGCCATCGCCGCCGTGACCATCCGCAACTGCAGCCACATCGGTCGCCTCGGCGAATATGCGGAGCAGATCGCCGCCGCCGGCCTGATCGGCTTCGTCACCGTCAACGGCCAGGGCGGGGCCCAGCTGGTGGCCCCCTGGGGCGGTGTGGAGCGACGCCTCTCGGTGAACCCCTTCGCCTGGGGCATCCCCGCGCCGGGGCTGGACATCATGGTCGACATTTCGCCGACCGTCGTGGCCGGCGGCAAGGTCAACATCAAGCAGCTGCGCGACGAGCCCCTGCCAATCGGCTGGGTGATCGACAGCGAGGGCAAGGACACCAGCGACGCCGCCGACTTCAACGCCGGTTCGCTGCTACCACTTGGAGGTCACAAGGGTTTTGCTATCGGCGTGGTCGTGGACGTGCTGGCCGGCGCGCTCAGCGGCGGCGGCACCAGCCAGGCGAATCCGCCCGACTGGCACAACGCCACCCTGATCATCGCCATCAACCCGACGGCCTTCGTCACAATGGAGGAATTTGAGACCGAAGTTCGCGATCTGCTGGACTACATCCGCAGCAGCCGCCTGCGGCCCGGCTTCAGCGAAATTCTGATCCCCGGCGAGCCCGAGGCCCGCGAAATGGAACGTCGCCAGCGCGAGGGCATCTTTGTCAGCGAGCGCGCCTGGGGCCAGCTCAGCGCCCTGCGGGATGGGACGACGTCGCCATGAGCAAGGCCCGCATCGGTCTGATCTGCAGCATGTCGCCCGAGTTGCACGACGTTTGGGGCGAGGAAGTGCGCGCCCCGTCGCGCAAGATGTTCGCCGAGGCGCGCCAGATTCTCGAAGGCTTCGGCGTCGAGGTCGTCGCGCCCGAGGGGTTCACCACCTCGCTGCAGCAGGCCCGTGCCCACGGACGCATGTTGCGCAACGCCGACGTCCACGTGCTGGTGGTCTACGTCGCCCGCTGGAGTTACGGCACCAGCGTGGTTGAGACCGCCCTCGAGTGCGAGGTGCCGGTCGTCGTCTGGACCAACACCGACATCGCCGCCGTCGGCATCGTCGGCGCCAGCGTGGTGCGCGGTTCGCTTGATGAGGCCGGCATCACCAACTGCCTCGTCTATGGCGACTTCGATGACCCGGTGGCGTTGCGGGAACTGGCGGTGCGCTGCCTCGGCGCGGCAGCCGGCAGCCGCCTGCGCGGCCAGGTCTACGGCCTGATGGGCTCGCGTTCGCTGGGCATGCTGACCGCCGCCGTGGACGCCAACCAGTGGCGCCGCCAGTTCGGCGTGGAGATTGAATCCTGGGACCAGAGCGAGATCATCGACCTCGCGCAGAAGATGCCCGACGCGGAGGTGGAGTCGCATCTCGCCTGGAGCCATGAGGTCTTCGGCTCGATTCAGGTGAAGGACGAGGTGATGCGCGCCGCCATGAAAATGTACCTCGCCTCGCGCCGCCTGATCACCGAACGCGGCTTCGATTTTGTCTCCGTACGCTGCCTGCCGGAGACGCCGGTGCTCTTCACCACCTTCTGCACCACCATCGCCCTGCTCAACGACAGCTCCGACGCCGACGGCGACAAGGAGGCCATCTGCTGCTCCTGCGAGTCCGATTCCAACGGCGCCCTCACCATGCAGATTCTCAAGCACCTCGGCGGCGCGCCGGTCATGTTCGGCGACGTTCGCACCATCCGCCTCGTCGAGGGCGAAATCTGGATCTCCAACTGCGGCTCGCAAGCCACCACCCTGGCGAAGGACCGCAGCCAGGTGCACTGGGTCGAGCACGGCTTCCAGGAGTTCGAATGGAAACTGGGCGGCGCCGCGCCCCAGGCCGTCAACAAACCCGGCCGCGTCACCCTGGCGCGCATCACCCGCCAGGCCGGCGAGCACGTGATGCTGATCACCGGCGGCGAGTGCCTCGACGTGCCGCACGAGAAACTGCAGGAAACGCACTGGGACTTTTCGCCGCATGCCTTCGTCCGGCTGGACGCCGACCCGCGCGCTGTCGCGCGCGAACTGCGCAGCAATCACCTCAGCCTGGTTTATGGCGATTTCATTCCGCATCTGGAGGAGACTTGCCGTGTGCTGGACATCCGCCCCATCGTCGTGCGCTGACAGGCGCGGCCTCAAAGGAGTTCAACATGACCGTTGACGTGGCGAAATACAGGCAGCAGGGTTATCTCTGCCCGATCCCGGTTTACAACCCGACGGAGGTCGAACCCCTGCGCCAGCTTTACTGGCGACTGCGGAAACTGCTGCCGCCGGGCGTCTCCACCCAGGAGATGGACTGGTGGCATGGCGAGGACCGCGAGCTCTGGGCCGTCGCCAGCGAGCCGCGCATCCTGGATCTCGTCGAGCCCATCCTCGGGCCGGACTTTTACATCTGGGGCTCGCAGTTCTTCAGCAAGGACCCCGGCGATGAGAAGACCACGCCCTGGCATCAGGACGCTTTCTTCTGGCCGCTCGCGCCGCACAATTCCGTCACCGTGTGGGTCGCCTTCGAGGACAGCGACGCGGCCAACGGCGCGATGAAGGTCATCCCCGGCACGCACCGCGCGCAGCACATCACGCACGAGGACTCGGAAAGCACGAGCGACGTGCTGCCCTCGCGCGCCACGGGCGGGGACTTCTCTTTTGACGATGCCGTTCACCTGGAACTGAAGGCGGGGCAGGTCAGCCTGCACGACGACAACATCCTGCACGGCTCGGACGCCAACGATTCTGACCGGCTGCGCTGCGGCCTGACCCTGCGCTACTCCAGCAACGAGGTCAAGGTCGATCTCTCCGTCTGGCCCTTCTTCAAGGCCTTTCAGGTGCGCGGCGTCGACCGCTACGGCCACAACCCGGCCGGCACGCCGCCGACCGACCTGATGCGCGCATATCGCCAGGTCACGGCTGGCGAAGAGATATAATCTGCCTTTTCGCCTCTCCGCTGCGCGACCTGGGGCAGGGGAGTCTATTTCGTCTTACATGCGTTGGGTGGTTGACCCGGTTATAGTATCCAAAGCCTGCACAAGGCAGGCTGCCATACAAGGGGAGCCTGAAATGAACTTCTTTTCATTACACCGGATCCGTTTTCAACACAAAAGCGTTCTTCCAATTCTTCTCGCCATCCTGTTGTTGACATCTTTGGGGCTGGTCCCTGCCGTCGCCCAGGATGCAGAACCCGCCGGGCAACTCACCGTGTTCATGTGGGGCGGGCCGCCAGACATAGATACCTATGAAGCCGCTATTGCCCGCTACACGGAGACCTTCCCGCAAGTCGAGATTGAACTGGTTGACGCAGGTGGCTGCGGGGCCAGCTACGCCGCCTGCAAGACCCTGATTGCGGGCGGTACGATGGCCGACGTGTTCGTGCCTGGCAGCTGGAACTACAACGACATGGCCAATGACGGGGTCCTGGAGGACCTGACACCCTGGATTGAGGCCGACGAGGACGTCGACCTGGCCGATTTCAATTCAGTGACCATTGAAGCCGTGACCAGCCTGCGCGACAGTCAGGTTGTCGGGCTGCCAATGGGCTTCAACATTCAGAGTCTCTGGTACAACAGGGACATGTTCGACGCCGCGGGTCTGGCATATCCGCCGGCGGACGGGGACTACACCTGGAACGACGTGCGTGAGTGGGCGATCCAGTTAACGCTGGACAACAACGGCAATACGCCCGCATCGGCGGATTTCGATCCGGCCGCGATCGAACAATGGGGTTATTACAATCACTTTGTCTGGCCATGGGGCAATGGCTACGATCCGATCCTGTTTGCCTTTGGCGGCAGCGCGATGACCCTGCCGGACAGACAAAGTTGCAACCTGGAGCACCCCGACAGCATCCGTGCCTGGCAGTTTATCCAGGACCTTATGTGGACCGACCATTCCACCGTGAAGCCGGATGCCCACGCGGAGCAGATTGGCTTCCTGCGCTGGGTCGACGGCCAGGTGGCCATGCAGCACGGGTCATTTGAACAGGCCAAACTGGTCGACGATCAGAACCCCGGCCTGAACTATGACATCGCCCCGCTGCCGGCGGGTGAAGCCGGCAATGCAACGGTCATCCAGGTGCATATGTGGAGCATTTACAGCGGTTCGGCCAACAAGGACCTCGCCTGGCATCTTGTCAAATGGCTTGCCACCGAGGGATCGGTCGGGCACTACGGTACAATCATGACGCTGATACCTGCGTACCAGGACTTTGCCCTCGGCGAATATTTTGTCGATGCGCCCTACGCACCCGAGCACACCAAAGAGGCACAACTTGATCCTCTCGACTGGGAATTGACAACTTATCCGAGCATGTACAACGACAAGACCGACCAGATTCAGGGTTCGGACGGATTCGGTGACGCCCTGAACGACATCCTCAACAACCGGAAATCGGCCGCAGAAGCGCTGGCCGGCATCTGCGCGCAGGTGGATGCCGTCATGCAGGAGTAGCGCGCGTTTCAGGAATACGTGTGTGACTGGATACTGGCGGCATGCCTTCATGCCGCCAGTATGTTTGACGGAGACGCCAAGGCGTGGCCAGACTGAAGCCACAGGGCATCGTCCTCGCCGGCCTTCTGCTTCTCGCCGGTTTTTCTGAAGGAAAAGTGCTCATGTCCGGCTTGCCAGACAGCGCCGCCAACGCGCCCGAAAACAGGGTCGGCGTTGATTTCAACGTCGCTCTTGACCCGCCTCTCGTCAAGAATTTTGACTTTATGAACTCCGGCATCGTGCCCATGCGGCGCTACCGGCGGGACCTTGATTTGATCGTCGACCTTAAGGCA
>JAGWBD010000152.1 GCA_021296065.1 Anaerolineae bacterium | reverse complement strand
TAGAGCTCGTTCCAGGTCTCGAACTTCTTGAAGCTGACCGTGGAGATGTAGTACATGTTTTCCACCCAGTGCTGCAGGAATTCCTGCATCACGGTGACATTCTCCGGGTCTTCGGGGTGGATGCTCTCCATGGTGTCGATCAACTCGTCGAGCACCGGATCCTGCAGGCGCTCGGGTCGGCCGCCACCCAGGGCGTTGTAGTTCTCGGGGGCCGGCACGTGCGCACGTTGGGCCAGCCGTCACCGTCGGGCAGTACCTCACTCGTCCAGGGGGAGTCTACTTCGAACTGACCCGTGTTGAAGTTGGCGCTCCAGACGCTGCGCTCCAGACCCTGCAGTTCGACGTCGATGCCGAAGTCGTTCCACATGTCCGCCGCGGCGTTGGCCGTGCGGAAGGAGTCCGGTTCGTCCGGGGCTGCCTGCAGCGAGAAGCCGAAGCGCTCGCCTTCGGGTGTCCACCAGTCGCCGTTATCGTCGCGGGTGTAGCCGTTGTGCTCCAGCAGTTTCGCGGCCGTGTCCGGGTCGAAATTCCACCAGCCACTGCCGTAGGAGGCGGCGGCATCCGCGCCAGGCATGGCATAACCCTGCTCGTCGGCCCACTCGGCGATGCGGTCCGCCACCGTCGGATCGTAGGGCTTGTAGGGCTCGCCCGCCACGTCGATCTCAAGGTTCTCTACCCACTCCAGCATCCGCTCGTCGTTGTAGTAGAGCTCGGACAGCTTCGGCGTATAGGGGACGGCCATGTAGACCACCTTGGCGACGCCGCCGATGTACTCGGTCTGCAGCGTGACGATGTCCAGCGCCAGCGCCAGCGCCCAGCGCACGTCCTTGTTGTTGGTCCAGGGCTGGGTATCGAAGTTGAAGCGAATGAAGCGGCTGCTGGTCTCGTTCGGGTAGGCCCAGGGGAAGTCCGGGAACCAGGACTGCGCCGTGGGAGTCGATTCCGCCACAGACAGGAAGGCCTCGAAGTCGACGTTGAAGAAGGCGTCGAGTTCGCCGCGCGACATGGCGATGGCCTTCTTGGTGCTGTCGCCGTAGAGGATGGTCAACACGTAGGGCGCACCGCAATTGTCGTCACCACGCATGAGGTACTGGCAGACGGCCGTGTTCGAGGGGTCCTCCCGACGCTGGAACAGGGTCCAGAAGCCGTTGGGGTCCATCTCCACGATATTGTAGAGACCCAGATAAGGGCCATCCGCGTAAGTGTGGGCCGTCAGGTCCTCAATCTGCGAGAAGGCGTGCTCGGGCATCATGTAGATGCCGTTCCAGCGCGCCTGGAAGAGCTTGTGGAAACGCGGATTCGGCTTGAGAAAGGTGAAGTGGACCGTATAGTCATCCACCTTCTCGACCGTGTCCAGGAAATCGTTCAGCTGTGAATTCCAGCCGCTGGCGTTGAGACCGGCGTCGTCCTTCAGCGTCTGAACGGTGAAGACCAGGTCATCGGCGTTGAAGGGCTCGCCATCGGTCCACAGGAGGCTGTCAGCGAGCGTGACGGTCATCTGCGTGTAGTCGTCGTTATAGACGGGAGCGTCGTTTGACGCGCCTGGCAAAATGTCGCCCGACTCCTGGTCCAGGTACCACAGCGTTTCATATATCATGGCGTGACGGTGGGGTTGCACGCCGCTCAGGTTCACCCAACCGTTGTAGTTGTCAACCACCTGGTGGCGGAAGATCTGGTCCATGACGAACAGTTCTTCGCGCGGGACTGTCACCGGCAGGCCGGAGGGCTGCGCCGTCACGTTCAGCGCAGGCACCAGCAACAGCAGCGCGATGACCACAAAAATGGACTTTCTAAGCATGCTTCTCTCCCTTTCCATACGGTTATTCCCACAGAGGCCTAACTGGCCCAGGTGGCGTTGCCTGGCCATTGTACAGATTGTGGCTGCTCATGCAACATTTAAGAGTCTGACAGAGGGCTAATGGCGACTTCATCGCAGCCTATGCGCCCCTCTTCGCAGACCAACGCCACGCCGCCGCTGGTCAGGCTCGCGTCGGGGTCGCTGGCCTCGATGACCACGTTGCCATCAATGCTACCGACCAGGCGCTCGCCCTCGACCTCCAGTTGCAGCTCGCTGGTCTCGCCGAAGCGCCAGCCGCCGGCCACCTCCGCCAGCACGTTCTCCTCGCCATTCAGCATGCGCACCAGGCGCGCGCGCTCCTCGTCCAGCAGCAGGGCGTAGTAACGCCGCAAGCCCTGCACGCGCACGGCGATGCCGCCGGTGCGGCACATGTGCGGCGTCATCGTCGCGCGGAAGCGATAGTCCTCCCACTCGCGCGTGCCGTGCAGCGCCATGCCGCGCCCTTCATTCTGGATCAGGCGGAAGAACTCGGGGTAGCGGTCGGAATTGCCGCTGTCGAGAGCGTCCACCCAGGCCCGCTTCCACATCAGGGACTGGTGCTGGCGACGCTGGCGGGTCGGCCCGGGGTGCGGATTGGTCAACACGACCTCCGGCACGCCCTCCCAGGTCAGCCAGTCCAGCACCACGTCGCCGCTGACTCCCCCCGTCCCGCTGATCTCAATCCCGATGGCGCAGACCGGCTGTCCGCCCGTGTCCGGCACCGTCCAGCACAGCTCCACGTCCGCGCCGGGCGCCAGCGACCGTGGCTCCTGACCAATCAGGCTGCGCTCGTCGCCAAGGTCATAGTGCCTGGCCACCAGGCGCACGTCGGCCGCAGCCCCGTTGCCCGCGTCCGCCAGCACTCTGGCGCGCACGCACTGCCCCGGCCCCAGCGTCGGCGAGGACAGCAGCCGGTAGCTCTGCGCCTTTTCGAAATAGTCCCGCGCTTCCTTCGTGGGGATGAAGGTCGGCGTCGTCACCCGCGCGACGCGGCCCGTCGCCAGGCCGGTGAAGTTGATGCCCAGGCCATATCCCTTTGCCGTCGCCACGTTGACCACCGTCGCCGTGCCGCTGGTCTCCTCGCCCTCTTCCAGCATGAAGCCATGCACCGAGCCCGCCTGGCTGAAGTGGAAACGGGCGCCGTTCTTGGGCGCCAGCGGTGCTTCGCCCTGCAAGGCGCGCCCGATGTTGGCGACCTTGACGCTTTCGCGCAGCGCGTCGGAGATGGTCGTGCCGGTCTCCGCCGAGGGGATGTACAGGCGATCGGCGACCGGCCCGCGGAAGTCCGGCCCGGTCTCCAGCCCGGCCAGGCCGTTCTTGATGCCCAACAGGCAGCCGACGTTGCCGGAGTTGCAATCGGTATCCCAGCCGCAGGTGTTGACGATCATCAGCGACTTCTGGAAGTCATCGTCGCCATAAAGCAGCGACAGGATGATCAGGCCGTGGTTGGGCACCATGTGGCAGTTGCCGGGATACTTGTCGTAGCCGTAGTGCTCTTTCATCAGCGAACGCGCATCGTGCCAGTTGGCCACGTCTTCATGCCACTCGCGGATGTCGTTGATCATGCGCGCGATGGTCGAGTCCGGCGGGATGAAGCGCACCGCCGTGTCGATCAACACGTTGAGGTCGCTCTCCACGAAGGCCTGGGCTTCCATCGCCGCCAGCACCTGCGCGCCGTAGATGGCTTCGCCGTCGTGGCTGACGCTGCCGGCCTTGCGCGCCAGCTGCGCCGCACCAGCGCCCAGCCATCGATGAAGATCTGCGCGCCGATCTGTTCGGCCACGACCTTGCCATTGGTGGCGATCGCGCCACTCATCGGCGCCGGAATGCCGCTCTTCAGGCGCAGATAGCCCGTGTGCTCGGTCGAGTTGCCGAGACCGCCCCACCACAGCACCGTGCGACCCTCAATCAGATAATTCAGCCAGGTCTGGCCGATCTGCTCGGCGGTGATGTCCGCCCCTGTGCCGAAATCCGGCAACGCGCGCAGGAAGGCGAAGGTGCCGGAAATGTCGTCGTCCGGCACGATCAGCGGCGCGCCGAAGCGTTCATGCACGTAGTAGTTGATCTCGCCCAGGTGCTCCATGATCGGCTCGTAGTGCCAGCCCTCAAAGGGTCGGCCCAGGTAGACGCCGATGACCTTGCCGAGCACCCCGGCGTAAACGCGCTCCATATAGTCCGCGGGCAATGCCATGTCTCTCTCCTTACGTCAAATCGATGAAATGGATCATGCCTTCAAGCCGCCCTGGGTCAGGCCGTGGATGAAACGGCGCTGCAGGACGAGGAACAAAATGATGACGGGTGTGATCATGATGACCGAACCGGCATTGGTCAGGCCCCACTCGCGCCCGCCGCGCCGCTGAAAGGCGGCCAGGCTGGTCGCCACGGTATTCAGTTCGGGGCGCGGCATGAAAGTCTGGGCGAACAGAAATTCGTTCCACACGCTCAGACCGACGACCAGGCCGGCGGTCATGTACCCCGGCCAGGATAAAGGCAGGATCAGCCGGCGAAACACCTGCCAGTTGCCGGCGCCATCAATGCGCGCAGCATCGACGAACTCCTCGGGAATCGTGACCATGTAGGAGCGCAGCAGATAGATGGCGAAGGGCGAATACAGCGCCACGTAAATGATGATCATGCCGTGAAAGGTGTTGAGCATCCCCAGCGCGCGCCAGAGGAAAAAAAGCGGCACCATGTAGAACTGGGGCGGCACCGCAATCGCGACCAGGAAATAAAAGGTAAGGTAGTTCGCTCCAGGCAGTTTCAGCCTGGCCAGGGCAAATCCGGCCAGACCGGCAAACAACAACACGAAGAAGATGGTCGCTGCGGCCAGAACGATGCTGTTTGCCAGGGACGTGGCGAACTGGCCCTGCTCCCACGCGATATTGAAATTGCTGAACAACCAGCGTCTGGGCAGGCCAAAGGGACTGAAGGCGATCTGCACGCGGGTCTTGAAGGCGTTGACGACCAGCGCGTACAGCGGCAACAGGGCAAAAAGCAACAGAACAACCAGCAACACATAGTTTGGCAGGTTGGAAAGGTTCCGGTTGCGTATCACTGCGGCCGGCGCGGGCAGCATCGTTCGCGTTACGCCCACCGCTGCCGCCCTTTCATGCGTCGTGGAACGCAGTCGCCCGCCACCGGCGCGACCCCCAAGATCACCAGGCCCTCAATCGAAATCTGTCAGGCCTTGAGCCCGCCCTGGGTCAGGCCTTCAATGAAGCGACGCTGCAGGGCGAGGAAAAGGATGATGACCGGTGCGATCATGATGAGCGAGCCGGCGTTGGTCAGGCCCCATTCACGGCCGTCGCGCTGCTGGAAGGCATAGAGGCTGGTCACGATGGTCTTGAATTCGGGCCGCGGCAGGAAAGTCTGGGCAAAGAGAAACTCGTTCCACACGCCCAGGCCGACGACCAGGCCGGCCGTCAGGAACCCAGGCCAGGAGAGCGGCATGATGACCTTGCGAAAGACCTGCCAGTTGCTGGCGCCATCGATGCGCGCCGCATCGACGAATTCCTGGGGAATCGAGACCATGTAGGAGCGCAGCAAATAGGTCGAGAAAGGCGAAAACTGGGCCACATAAATGATGATCAGCCCGTGGAAGGTGTTGATCATCCCCAGCGTACGCCAGAGGATGAAGAGCGGCACCATGTAAAATTGCGGCGGCACCGCCGTCCCCACCAGGAAGTAGAAAGAGACGTAGTCGGCGCCGCGCAGCCGCAGCCGCGCGAGGGCGAAGCCCGCCATGCCGGCGAAGATCAACACGAAGAAAATGGTGGCCGAAGTCAGGATGATGCTGTTGGGCATGGTCGTGGCGTACTTGCCCCGTTCCCATGCCTCGATGAAGTTGCTAAAGAGCCACTCCTCCGGCAGGCCGAAGGGATCGAAACCGATCTGCACACGGGTCTTGAAGGAGTTGACCACCAACTGGTAGAGCGGCACCAGCGCGAAAACCAGCAGGATAACCAGCACCACGTAGTTGGGCAGGGACGTCAGGTTGCGGCCTGGCTGCTTTTCCGGGGCGGCCGAACGCACTTTCGCTCCCGCGGCGCTCATATCTCCCACCCCCTTTTGCGCAGATAGACGAAGCCGCCGACCACCATCGCCACCCACAACACCATCACCAGGCCGATTGAGGCCGCATAACCCGTCTGAAAGCGCTCGAAGGCGGAAGTGTAAAGGTGGGTGCCCAGGACTTCAGAGGCGTTGGCCGGGCCGCCGCCTGTGGTCAGGAAGATGTAGTCGAAGACCAGCGCCGACCAGATCGAGATCATCAGTAGCAGGAAGACCAGCGTCGGTCGAATACTGGGCAAGGTCACGTGGCGGAACTGCTGGAAGCGAGAAGCGCCATCCAGACGCGCCACCTCGTAGAGCTCGACGTCGACGGAGGACATGGCCGCCAGCAACAAGACCAGCGGAAAGCCCCAGAAGTGCCAGTTGTCCATGAAGGCGATGGCGTAAAGCGCCGTTTCGCGCGATCCCAGCCAGGATATGACCAGGAAATGAATGCCGAGGTTGTCCGACAGCCACTGACCCAGGCCGACGCGTGGATGCATCAGGTAGCGCCAGATATGGGTCGTCACCACTGAAGGCAGTACGTAGGGCACGAAAAAAGCCACGCGCATGAACATCTGCCCGCGCTTGATGCCGGTCAGCATGTATGCCCCCAGCAGTCCC
>JAGWBD010000151.1 GCA_021296065.1 Anaerolineae bacterium | reverse complement strand
AAAGTGAATTCATCGTTCACGGTCACCTCCACCTTCAGGCTACATCAGGCTGTGCCGAAGTGCGACTGGTAAATGGAGACCTTGCCAGTACAATGCCTGCACCCTGCGTATAAATCCCCGGAGTGTCCGGTATGGTCCCGAGCGTACGTCTGCCTGCCCTTGCGGTCCTGCTGTTCGTCGCCCTGTTTGCTGGTCCCGGTTTGCTTGCCCAGGACGACGCCACGCGTGTCACGGGCTCTGCGATTGTCGAGCCCCTGTTGCAAGCCATGATAACAGCAGCTGAAATAGACGACGCATTTGTCAGTGAGACTACGGGGTCCCGCACAGGTCTGACCCTGCTGTGTGAAGGCGAATCTGCGCTCAGCACCTCCACGCAGGCAATCAACCAGGACCTTATGCAATTGTGCGACGACAATGACGTTGCGCTCGTCGAATTCGCCCTCGGTTACAACATTCTTGCCCTGGTCGCACACCCCGGAGTCGCGGAACTGGTCCCTTGCCTTGATGAAGGACAAATAAAGGAAATCTTTGCGCCCAGCGCGACCGGGGCAGCGACAAACTGGAATCAGTTGCTGGAAGATTCGCCGACGGACCTGGAAATGTCCGTTCATGTTCCTCCCGAGTTGACAGCAACCCACGGTCTGCTGGACTCGATTGTAAGTGGCGACGGGCTGCGCGACGATGCGTGGGTCACAACAGACGCAGTGGCTGAGGTCAATGAGACGCCTGGCGGCATAGGCGTGGCCCTGCTGGAACAGGTTCAGGACACACCGGCCCTTTCGCTCAGTACGGCGGACAGCGAAGGGTGCCGGGCGCCTTCCGCCGAAACGGTCGAGGATGGCCTGTACACGGCGGCGAACCAGTTGCTTCTTTATGTCAATGTTGACCGCTTCACGGAAGCGGGGGTGAGCGAACTTCTCGAGTTGGTTGCAAGTGACGATTTGGCGGCAGTTGTTCGCTCGGCCGGGTTCACACCAACCACGGAAGCGGTCACCAGGGATAACCGCGAACGTCTGAGTGCGGCGCAACAGGGAGAGTCCGCCCCGCTGGTTGCGGGCGATTTCGTCATGCCGGAAACAATTGCAGGCGCCTTGCGGATCGGTGGAAGTGGTACATCTTTCGATTTTGTCAACATCACACTGGAGGCGTTTCAAACGCAAAACCCGGGGCTTTCGACCTCCATCCTCCATTACGGTGCCACAGCCGGATTGCGAGATCTGTGCGCTGGTGCGCTGGACCTGGTATTCACAACCCGCTTGCCTCTGGATGAAGAGTTGGCCGCATGCAGCGAGAACAATTTCGACACATTCTCCCTGCAGCTGGGTAGCAAGGCCCTGGTGCTGCTGGCGAATGCAGAAGGCGCGGCGCCGGCCTGTCTGGGCACCGGGGAACTGGGGTCAGTCTGGGGCGTTGATTCAGCGGGTTCGGCCTTGAACTGGCAGGATCTGAATAGCGATTATGCGGACGAGAAGATGGTCCTGTTCGCGCCCAGGCCCGGCAGCCAGCAGATGGACCAGTTGCTGGCGGTTTCAGAATCCGGACTTGTGGGTCGAAATGACATTGAATTCGACAACGACCCACTCTACCGGGCGGCGGCGACCGCCAATGTACCCGGCGCCCTTACCTTCATGACCTGGCGGGATTTCAATGCGGTGCTGGCAAGCGGCCAGGAACGCATTCGATTGATGCAGTTGGACGCTGGTACAGGCTGTGTAGCGCCGTCTCCCGCGAGCATTCTTGACAATAGCTGGCCGCTGTCTCAAAACACCTGGCTGGTTGCCAACCGCAACCGCATGACCCTGCCGCAGTTGCAGGCTTTCCTCTGGTATCTGGCCAGCGAGGACAACCTGGGCAACTGGCAGGATGCCGCATTTGTGGACGTCAGGCCAGCTACCCTGCAAACCCTGCAGGCGACACTGACGGTGGCCTTCGATGAAGCGACCATGGCAGCGTTGGCGCGCATGGATGACGGCGCAGACGAGCAAGGCGCCGACGGTACGGAGAGCGAAGAAAGCGGCTAGGCAAACCAGGCGTCAGGTAGCACGTCCTGCTCCGCCTGCAACAATTCGGTCAGGATGGCATCGGCGTCTGCGATCGACAACACCAGGGGATCGGTGAGCATGGCCCGCCGTAACAGTCCGTGGTCGCATTTGACCACGGCCTCGGCCGTCAATTCGTGGGTGTCCAGCACAATTTCCTGCATGCCGCGGATGCCACGGGGCACCTCACCGACGGAGCGCGGCACCGGGCCCTCCATGTCCACGTCACAGAGCAATTCAAGAAAGGCGTCGTCGCCCATGTTGCTCACAGCGCCCCGGTTGGGTGTATTGACGAAGTAGGGCTTGCCCAAATCGCCGACCATGTTCTCAATAATGTCCGTCGCATGGTCCGGTCCAAACATGGACATAAACTCGCTGACAGGAATGCTTCCGTTGACGAAACTGTCAACCTGCTGCCACATGGCGGCGTGCAATTCGTAACGGTCCTCGGTCTCCCAAATGGCCAGCGGCGGAATCTCGTCCGGTAATTCGCCACGCCCCTGCCAAAAACGAACATACTCCTTGGTGTGCCCCACGCAGACCGGCACAATGCCGAATGCGTCATGCAGGGCGCAAGCGATGGCATGGTTGTTGCGGCGTTTTGCGCCCGCCTCGCTGGCTTCCTGCAGGGAAAGCTCACGCAAGGAATCGGCGATTGCGGGCATCACGTCCTGGCCATCGTATTCGGCCCGGAGCATCCAGGTGAAGTGGTTCACGCCGGCTATGCGCAGATCAAATGCCTCGTCCTGCGCATCGCTGAGCGTTTCGTCCTCCGCGATAATGCCGGCGTGACGGGCGTGGCGATTCTTGATGTGCGGCATATGCAGACTGTCGCAAAGCGCGAAACTTCGCAATTGCGGTGCGAAGCGGGCCAAGGCCATGCCATTGACGGTAGACGGGTTGATGTAGTTGATGACCCATGCATCCGGGCACAGACGCTCTATGTCGCTCGCGCAGTCCATAATGACCGGCAATTCACGCATGGCGCGGAATATGCCGCCGGGGCCGATCGTGTCACCGGAGCACATGCGGATTCCATACTTCTCTGAAATGGTGCAGTCGATTCCACGGAAATAAACCGTACGCTCGGCAAAACTGAGCACCACGAAATCCGCGCCGGGCAGCACGTCTTTCCAGTCACTGGCTGCTTCCAGCTGTAGTGAAACGCCGGATTCGGCAATGACCATTTCTGCCAGTCGGGCCATCCGGTCCAGCCGACCCGGGTTGTTGTCAACCAGCGCCAGCGTACCCTGGTTCAGGTGCGGCGAATGCACCATTTGCCAGATTGCCTTGCGTCCGAAAAACAGACTGCCGGCACCAATGACCACTACCTTGGGGTGCTGGACTTCATTCATGGCGCGTCTCCCGTTGGCAAATTCAGCTTGTCATGCGGATAATCGCGGAATTGGCGGTGAATTGCAACCAATGGCGGGAAAGGGAATGGGAATGCGGGTCAGACTGGCCTA
>JAGWBD010000150.1 GCA_021296065.1 Anaerolineae bacterium | reverse complement strand
CATACCAGGCGGTTATTTCCAGTTCAAATTCGTTGCCTGACAAGTCCCGGTAACGCCAGCGCGCTCCCTTTCCGTTTCGTTCCTTGGAAAGAAAGACCAGACTCTCGCAATAGAATTGCCACGCCGCATTCTCATTCACGTCGCTCAGGCATGCCCAGACTGCTTCGGGCGCGGCAGCGATGAGCACTGAATGGTCAAGTTGATTCATACAACCAGTATAACGATTCCCGTAGCCGCTTCAATGCGATGGTCTGTGCTACACTGCGCGCTCCCGAAAGGCGATGCAGGGAGTGGGCGCGTGCCTCGGCCAGTCTTCACATTTGCTTTCATCCTGGCAACCTTGCATGGCGCGGTCTTCCACATCATCGTTGGCGGCGATGTGCGGCGTCTGGCCCTGTTCATGCTGGCGGCCTGGTCAGGTTTTGCGCTGGGCCAAATGATGGCTAATTCATTGGAGCTAAGGGTCCTGTTGGTCGGCGAGATTCACCTTGGCCCGGCCAGCCTTTGTGCCCTGGTCGCCCTGGTTTTGGTCCATTTGCTAACGCGTTCCCAAAGTCCCCCACGCTGACCATTTCGACTCCGTGCGTTGCAGCGCTGTAGCGAGGCAATCCGCGATTTCTGTCGCCAGAGGACTGCGGCTGGAGCCGACCCTTTCTGCCGCCAGCAGTGCGGCCAGGCCTTGCAGGTAACTTCCGGCGATCGCTGCCGACTGCGGCGGGCAACCCTGGGCCAGTAAAGCGCCGACTGCGCCAGCGAGTACGTCGCCGCTGCCGGCACGGGCGAGGGCGTCACTGGCGAATGGCAACACAGTGACGGGCTCATTGGGTGAAGCGACAAGCGTAAACGCTCCCTTGAACACCAGTGTGACCTTCCAGCGGGTCGCCAGTTCTGGTGCCAGTTGCCAGCGATTCTGCTGCACCTGGTTCAGCGGCAGATTCGCCAGTCGTGCCACCTCACCTGGATGAGGTGTGATGACCGTGCCGCGTGGCAGTAGTCGTGGCCAGTCCTGCAGGGTGGCAAGCAGGTTCAGGGCGTCGGCATCGACCAAAAGGGGCGGCAACTCCAGTGCCAGCACACGTCTTAGCAAATCGTGCGATCGATCGGACATCCCCAGGCCCGGGCCAAGGACCAGAGCCGAGTATCCGGGTAAGGCATCCCGCAAGGCAGCGATTGAATCAGGCAGCCAGGTGACGCCCGGTTGTTGCGCGGCCAGAGCATTTACCACATTTTCAGGCGCGCTGACAGTGACCAGGCCGGCGCCTGCGCGTTGGGCGGCCAAAGCGCTCAGCCCTGGCGCGCCACGATAGTTTGCGCTGCCGCCAATGATGAGCAGCTTGCCGAAGCTTCCCTTGTGAGCATCGCGCGGACGCGGCGGGAGGAGAGATTGAATCAGCAACGGGTCCGCCAGCACACGGGTGTTATCAAGCAAGGGAGGCAAGTCTCCCGAAACTCCGGCGCTGGCAAAAGACAGGCGGCCACAAATCAACGCGCCAGGCGGGCGTAGCAGCCCGGGTTTGGCGGCAATGAAGGTCAGGGTTTCATCCGCTGGCAGAGACTGCTCTGCAACGTCCCCGCTGTCACAATCCAGACCTGAAGGGCAGTCCACGGCCAGGACCAGGGGCGCGGCATGCGAGTCGCGTGGAGGCGGCATTTCCAGCGTGTGCAATGGAGCCCGTTGCCCTGATCGGCGCAGCGCTATGGCCTTGCCTGCAGCCTCCAGCAATTGGGCCACGTCGTCCCGCAGGGGCAAACGCAGACCAATACCAAGCAGGGCATCGACGACGAGGTCGGCATCGGCGCAAAGCGCCTCCAGTACATTTCGCTGTGGGTCCTCGGTGGCAAGCCGGATTGATGCGCCGGCGCTGCGGGCGGAGGCAAGGAGGGGGTCCCCGGAACGTTCGCGCAAAAGGTAACAACTGATGCGCATTCGGCCGCCTTCCGCCAGGGTCCGCGCTGCGACGAGCCCGTCGCCGCCGTTGTTGCCGGCGCCGATCAGCAGCAGGACATGCGCTTCATGCTTTTGCGAAAGGTGTGCCCCAATGCGGTCGGCAAGCGCCTGGCCGGCATTTTCCATCATTTGCAGGTAACTCAGGCCAGAGGAATCTGCTTCAGCCTCAATGCGTCGCATTTGGGAAACGCTGGCGATGCGCATCATTGTTTGTTTTCGGTGGCCGTCAACTGAACTGGCGAAAAATCGTAATGTTCAGGATTGGCGTTCAACTGTAGATTGCGCAAGGTCAACCAGTTCGTCCCGGGCGGCCGAGGGAGGGAGGACTTCAAGTTCCCGAACGGCCATTTTCTTCAGATTCAATGCCTGCGAGCGGGCTTCCTCAAGCGTATTGCCTTCAAGCATGCGCTGACGAAGTTCGGCCAGCGGGTCCTGACCTGGCGAGTGGGGCCTTGCCCGGCTATTGCCGGCATTGACCTTCACGGCAGCGACTCCCTTGCCCTGGGCAAGATCAAGACCTGCCGTCTTGCCCAGTTGGTCCTCGCTGGCAGTGAGATCGAGTATGTCGTCGATAATTTGAAAGGCGAGACCGATGCTATAGCCGAAGCGGGCAAGCGCTTCTACCTGTTCGCTCCTGGCTTCCGCCAATTCAGCACCCAGGCGGGCGCTGGCACTGAACAGCGCGGCAGTCTTGCGCCCGATGATCTCCATATAGGACTTGCGGGTAAAGTCTCCATCGCGCACCGCCGCCGCCTGCAGTGTTTCACCCTCGACCTATGCTGTCGTCTCATCAGACAAAATAATGTTCAGGTCCTTGTATGGCGCCATCAGGGAGTAGACGCAGGTAAAGAGGAAATCCCCAGTGAGCAGCGCAAAAGTTCGTCCCCAGATCGAGTTGACAGAGGGTCGACCGCGCCGCATGACACCATGGTCATTGATGTCGTCGTGAACGACACTGGCAGTGTGCACAAGTTCCACCGCCGCCGCCACAGGAATCACCCGCGCAAGATCCTTGCCACCTGCCGCTTCGCAGGCAAGCAACACGAGGCGGGGGCGAATTCGCTTGCCGCCGGCCTGCAGGATGTGGCTGCTGGCATCGCGCAGGACGCTGACGTCGCTGTCAATCGCCTGGTACATTGCCTGTTCGACGGCTTCCAAACTCTGCGCTGTATTCATTCTTGCTCTCTGTCTGTCCGCTGTCACAGGCCAGCGCCCGGTCTTTCACTCTGCCGCAGTACCGCCAGAAAGTTCACGTAGCTGCCGTATCAGGTCTCCGAACTATCGTTGCCTGGCGCATCCAACGCCGAGCGAAACACGTCCAGCCTGCGATCAACGTCACTAGAAATACAACCCGTATAGGCCTCGGCAACAGGAATCTCATCTTCCCGACACCATGCCCGCAACTTGAGTTCGCGACGCAAACCGAGCAGGGAGCTGGTGATGGCCAACTCAAGGCGCAAGTCGGGGTTGGCGTTGGCGTTCAAAATGTCCGGCACTTCACAACGTTCGCAGTCCACTGTTTTCCAGGGTTGCGATGTCGGATTGTTCTGGATCAGGCGACACTCCTGAACATTTCGCCCGCG